>JALOQC010000668.1 GCA_025453555.1 Myxococcota bacterium
CGTGCTCGCTCGCGTAGGTTCGCCCGACTGCGTAGGCCGCGAGGATGCCCAGACCGACCACCACCTGCTCGAAGGTTCGGCCGGGATCGAGTGAGAGCGGCAGAAAGCCGGTGCTCACACCCGCGAGCTCACGGGTTGCGAGCGCCTCCAAGCGCGTGGGGGAGAGCCAACCGACCCACGACGTTGGCAGAGGAACGACCTGCAGCAGGGTGAAGACCCAGAGACCGACGAGGACTCCGTCGAGGCGGACGCGGGGCGGCGCAGACGAGAACCCCGCGAGCAGCGCCAGCGCGCCACCGCACAGCGCCACGATCAGCGACACGGACCAGCCGAGCGCACCAGCCAGGAAGTGCGGTGGAACGATGGCCACCAACACGAGCGCGCCCGCCGCGAGGCGGGGCCGGGTCTCCGGACGCACCTTCATCGGGGCTCACCCCGCAGGGCTGGCGTGCGGCGGCGTGGGCAGGCGTTCGCGGGTCTTGGTCGCGGTTGCCTTCGGTGCCGGCGGCGCGTACTCGGGAACCAGCGCGCCCAGCTCGCGACGAATCGCTTCGCCTTCACCGTTCGCCAGCGTCAGCAGGGCTTCCACGCTCGCGCGCGTCTTCGAGGGATCGCTGCTCCCGAGCTTGCCGATGAAGATCTTGGGATGCGCGGTCTTGTCTGCGTGCTCCGCGTCGGTCGCGAGCTCTTCGAAGAGCTTCTCGCCCGGGCGGTTGCCGGTGAAGACGATCTCGATGTCTTCGCCCACGCGCAGGCCGGAGAGCGCGATGAGGTCGCGCGCGAGGTCGACGATCTTCACTGGCTCGCCCATGTCGAGGATGAAGATCTCGCCGCCTTTGCCCATGCTCCCCGCCTGCAGCACGAGCTGACACGCCTCGGGGATCGTCATGAAGTACCGGCGCATGTCGGGATGCGTGACGGTGATCGGGCCGCCCTTCGCGATCTGCTCGCGGAAGATGGGCACGACACTGCCGTTGCTCCCGAGCACGTTGCCGAAGCGCACGGTGACAAAGCGCGTCTTGCTCTGCGCGGCGAGGGTCTGCACGTAGAGCTCGGCGACGCGCTTGGTGGTGCCCATGATCGACGTCGGGTTCACCGCTTTGTCGGTGGAGATCATCACGAAGGCGTCGCAGCCGAAGCGATGCGCGGCGTCCGCCACGCACTTGGTCCCGCCCACGTTGTTCTTCACGGCTTCGCCGGGGTTCCACTCCATCATCGGCACGTGCTTGTGCGCCGCCGCGTGGAACACCGCGCTCGGGCGATGCCGCGCGAAGGTCTGCTGCACGCGCTCGACGTCGCAGACGTCGCCGATGCACGGGATGAGCTCGAGGTCGGGGTAGGCCGCCGAGAGCTCGCGGTGGACCTCGAAGAGCGCGTTCTCGGCTTGCTCGAAGAGCACGAGCTGTCGCGGGGCGAAGCGCGCGACCTGTCGGCAGAGCTCCGAGCCGATGCTGCCGCCCGCGCCGGTCACGAGCACCACGCGGTCGCCGAGGAAACCGTCGAGGGCCTCGAGGTCGAGCGACACCGGATCGCGGCCGAGCAAGTCCTCGATCGCCACGTCGCGGATACGCGAGAGGTTCACGCGACCATCGACGATCTCGTAGATGCCAGGGATGATCTTCGCCGGAAGGCCCGCGCGGTCGGCGAGCTCTCGAATGCGTCGCACGACCGCGCCCGGAACGTTCGCCATCGTGATCAGGACTTGTCGCGCGCCGTGCTCGGTCGCGAGCTCTTCCAGCTCGTGCGACGTGCCCAGCACGGGGATGCCGTGGATCACGGTGCCTCGCTTGAGGCGGTCGTCGTCGAGGAAGCCCACCGGCGCGAGCCCGAGCTCCGGACGTTGGGCGAGCTCCTTCGCCACGAGCACACCCGCTTGTCCCGCGCCGACGAGCAGGGTGGGGACGAGCTCGGTCTTGCGCGGACGAAGGCTCGGACGACGCGCGTCCGCGCGCTCCCCCAACATGCGCCGCACGACGCGCACACCCGCGATGCCGCCGAACGCGAGCACGAAGTTCATCGCGATCACGCTGAAGGGCACCACGCCGTGCCGCAGGTAGCGGAAGTCGTCTTGGAGCGCGCCGACGACGAGGCGGCTCACCAACAGCACCACGCTCGCGAGCGCGAGCGCGGCGAAGATGCGTCCGATCTCCCGCAGGCCGATGTAGCGCCACGAGAACTTCCGCACGCCGAGCGCGACGAGCACCAAGTACTCGAGCCCGATCACGTACGGCGCGATCAGGAACACGCGGCCGATGACGTCGGCGGGCGGCGACCAGTCCCAACGCAGGAAGAACGCCAAGCCGAAGGCGAGGCTGAGCACGAAGAGATCGATCGCGATCTGGGAGAGGCGCAGCAGATGGAACTTCATGCGCGACCTCGTTCTCGCGCGGTCTGCGCGATGGTGTCGACGACGCGGTCTTGCTCGTCGTCGGTGAGCGACGAGCCGCTCGGGAGACACACGCCGCGCGCGAACAGATCCTCCGCGACGGCGCCACCGATCATCGCGCAGCTCGCGTAGAGCTTCTGCAGGTGCATCGGCTTCCACACGGGGCGCGCCTCGATGTCCTGCTTGCCGAGCGCGTCGATGATCGCGTCGCGAGAGCAGCCGAGCGCGGCCTCGTCGACCGTGAACACGCTCAGCCAGTTGGTG
>JALOQC010000232.1 GCA_025453555.1 Myxococcota bacterium
CGCCGGAAACGCGCTCCTCCGATCGCCCGCCTTCCACCGGACGATCCGCGCCGCATGCGCGTGACGATGCCCGTACATCTCCTGCGTGCACTGCTTCCGAACCGCGACCCCTCGTTCGTCGTCACGACCCACCGCGAAGCTCGGCACGCCTCGCCCGATCACATCCACGTCGGTGTCGGGCTCGTCCCACGGATGGACGCCCCGCATCTTCTTCACGCCGCGCACTGGACCACCACGGCCCCGCGCGAGCGTGGCAAGCCGCTCGTCGCGCAGCTCGCTCAATCCCGCAACGATCGCGTCGAGGTCGCCGTCGAACTGACGAACCAACGCGATCGGGGGCGTGAGCCGAAGCTCGAGCTCCTTCGGCATCTTCCGCGAAGAGAACGCGTCGTTCTCCGGCTTCGGCACCGCGATGCCGCCTGCCTTCCAGAGATCGAAACCGAGGTGGTGTCCGAGCGGCACGTCGAGCGGATGCGCGACCCATCCCGCCGCCACGCAGTTCACGTCGTCGTAGATCGCCCGCAGCGTCACCGCTTCGACATCGACCAGCGTCGTCCAGTGCGTTTGTCGTTTGTCGAAGACCGAGCCCGGCGCGTCGAACCCACGCTCGCGCAGCAACACGTTCAACGCGCACGCGGTCGTGCGATGCAGGATCCGCGTGGCCTCCGCGAGCTCCCGGTCACGCGGCGTCGCCTGCGAGTGGTGGTGCGTCACGTTCAGCACGAGCAGATGCCAATCGATCTTCGTCGCCCGCTGCGCGAGCGCCGCCGCGTACGCGAAGATCTGCCCCACCTCGTCCCAACGCGGCGAGCTCGACGACTTTCGGCCCAGCGCCTTAGCGGCCGCCCCCGACACCACGTCCGGCGAGGCCCCCGCCCAAGGCGCGAGGAACGCCTTGCGAAAGCTCGTCCGCCGCGTGATCGCGACGCACGCGTTCTCCGTGATGAGCCGCGGATGCACCGCCGCCGCTCAATCCACGTTTCGTACCGGAGACCGCCTCAATGATTTCGCACACCTGCGCGAGGGGTGGCGGCGGATTGGCGGCGAAATGGTGGCGGCCGCCACCTCGCGGACTCTCCCCCAGCGCGGTTCCTGTCCAGCCGAGCGTCGACGTCAGGCGACCGTACCGCGCGATGCAGAGGCGAAGTCGGCCCACCACCCACGAGCGAATCCGTGCAGCGGCCAAGCCGTTTCGGGAGCGCGAGTTGGACGAATCGGTGGGGCTTCGCCCGGCCTGCCGCGCCCGTTCGTTCTCCAACGAGCTCAGGTGACGGGCGAATCCCGCCCCAAGCCGAAGTTCTGCCCCGCCCCGCGGGTATCGTCGTGGTCGGGCATGCCACGTCTCTCGTCCTCGGCCCTTCGGGGTCCTCTTCGGCGTGGCGGCGCCGCACGCGAAACGCTGCCCGTCGCCGCTCTACGCGCTCGCGCTCTCCAGGATCACCCGCAGCCCCGTCGGCTCGTTCGCCTCGAAGCGCAGCGTCCAGCCGTGGCGCTCCGCGACCTCGCGTGCGATCGCGAGCCCGAGCCCGGTGCCCGTCGGCTGACGGCTGCGCGCGGCTTCGCTGCGGAAGCGGCGCTCCCCGAGGCGCGCGAGATCCGCGGGCGCCACGCCGGGGCCGTCGTCGAGCACCTCGAGGTGGAAGCCCGAAGCTCCCGCGGGCTCGAGCACGATCGCGACGTGTCCGCCCGGCTCGCCGTAGCGGATCGCGTTGTGCACGAGGTTCGAGAGCATGCGTTCGACCAACGTGAGATCCGCGTGGATCGCGAGGTGCTCGGGCGCCGCGAAGTCGAGCGCGATGCGCTTCTTCTGCGCGAGCGTGCGATGCCGCTGCGCGACGCGCGCGACCAGATCCGCGAGGTCCATGTCGACGCGATCGAGCGGGCGATCGACGTCGTCGAGCTTCGCCGCGGCGCTCAGGTTCTGCAGCAACGAGCCGAGGTAGTGCGCCTCGCCCAGCGCCTGCGCCGCGAGCTCCGCCTCGGTGCTCTTTGGCTCTGCGCGCGACTCCAGCGCGAGCAGGTGGTTCTGCAGCACCGTCAGCGGGATCATCACGTCGTGGGTGGTGTTCGCGACGAAGCTCGTGAGCGCGGCGTCGCGCCGCTGCAGCGCGTCGACCTTCGCGGCGAGCTCGGCCCGATCCGCCGCGATCGCACGCTCGAGCTCGGTCAGCTCGTCGGAGCCTTCGATCGGGATCGACACCGCCTCGCCCCCGCGCGCGCGGCGCACCGCCTCGGTCAATCGCAAGACGCGCCGCACGAGCGGGCCCGCCGCGAGCACCGCGAGGAGCACCGTGAACACCGAGACCGCGAGGGCGGGCACGATCGTGAACGCGAGCGGCGGTCCTTCTCGAGGGCGCACCGTCGCGACGAAGGCGCAGCGACCTCCGTCCGCCACGCGCGCGATCACGAGCAGGTGATCGTGCACGTTCGGGCCGTCGACCATGCCCCACCCGATCTCGTCGCCGTCCTGCAGCGCGCGGCGCACGCGCGGCGGGAGCTCGGGGGCGTCCGAACGGTGCGCGACGAGCGACGCGTCGTAGACGAAGAAGCGTGCGGGCCCACGACCACGCAGCGCGCGCGCGCGACGACGGCGTTCGTTCCGGAGCTCGCGGTTCGGGCCGCGGTCTCGCTCGGGCCCGTCCAACCACGCGCGCTCCGGCCAGCTCTCGGGGCTCTCCTCGCAGCGATCGTGCTGCGGACCGTCGAGCCGCGCCGCCAGCGCTTCGCCGGTCGCGAGCGCGACGTTGCGCCGCACGAGCAAGCCTTGCAGCAGCGCGAGCGCGATCGCGAAGGGCACCACCGCGACCACGAGCAAGACCGCGAGCCGCAGGCGCAGGCGCATCAGTCGCCTTCCGCGTCGGCTTCCGCGACGAGCTTGTAGCCGATGCCCCAGACCGTCTGGAGCTGTCCGCCCGCCGCGCCGAGCTTCTTGCGCACGCGCGACACGTGCACGTCGAGGGTGCGCTCGCTGCCGGCTTTGTCGGGATCGAGGCACGCGTCGACGAGCGCGCGCCGCGAGATGGCGCTGCCGGGGCGCTTCGCGAGCACACCGAGGATGTCGAGCTCGACCTTCGTGAGCTCGGGCGTGGGCTCGCCGTCGACGAGCACGCGGCGGCCGTCGAGGTCGATCTCCACGCGACCGATGCGCACCGGGCCTTCGCCGCGCCGGAGCTCCGGACGACGCAGGCGCGCGTTCACGCGGGCGAGCAGCTCGTCGGGGAAGAACGGTTTGGTGACGTAGTCGTCCGCGCCGAGCTTGAGCGCGCGCACCTTGTCGTTCGTGTCTTGGCGCGCGGAGAGCACGAGCACCGGCACCGCGATCTCGCGGCCGCGCCAGGCCTTCAGGAGATCGAGGCCGTAGGTGCCCGGCAGCATCAGATCGAGCACCACGAGCGCGAAGCCGTCGACGTCGACCTTCGCGGCGCGATCTCCGTCGCGCACCCACTCCACGTCGAAGCCGTCCTTGCGAAGCATGTCGCGGACCTGGGCGCCGAGGGCGTCGTCGTCTTCGACGAGGAGGATGCGCGTGGTCATGGCGGGCCGAGGGTAGCTGGATGTTCGGGAGGGTGTCGGTGTGGGTGTCCGAGACAGTTTCCGAGACGGATACGGTGTCCGAGACCGAGACGGATACGGTGTCCGAGACCGAGACGGTCGCAGAACGGGACGGAGACGACGAAGCCCGCGCCTTCGAGAGAGCGCGGGCCTTCGTCGGACGTCAGGCCTTCTGCGGGCCGCGACCGCGACCCTCGCCGCGACCTTCGCCCCGACCCTGCCCGCGACCTTCGCGGGGGCCGTGACCTCGGCCGTGCCGCGGGCCGCGCTCCTCGCGGAGCTCCTGCGCACGGCTCCGCTGCTCGGCGTCGAGCACCGCTTCGATCTGCGTGCGCGTCTGCTCGCGGAGCGCGCGGTGCGCCTCCCGGTGCTCCGGTCCACGGCCGAGCGCCTCGTGGCGTTGCCGCGTCTGCTCGAGGATCCGACGCACCTGCGTGACCTGGTTCGGGCGCAGCGCGAGCTTCTCCGTCAGGTGCTGCACGCGGCGATCGAGGCGCTCCTGCTGGTGGGTCTGCCGAAGCGCCTGCGCGCGCTGGCGCTGCTCGGGCGTGAGGATCGACTCCACGCGGGCGCGCATCGCCTCGTGGGCGGCGTGACGCTCTTCGCGCGCCTCTTCACGTCGCGCCTCGCGGCTCGCGCGCTGCTCGGCGAAGACCCGACGGAGCTGCTCGACCTGCGCGGGCGTGAGCTGGAGCTCCTGCGTCATGTGCTGCAGCCGCGCCTCCGGATCACCGTGGCGACCGCGACGCCCGTGGTGACCGTGATGCCCACGCGGGCCACGGGCTTCGGACACGCCGGCGTCGGTGCGGGGGACGCCTCCGTCCTGCGCGAACGCGGGGAAGACGGTGACGAGGGAGAGCGCGGTTCCGAGGATGAGGTGCTTCATGGCGACTTCCTTTCGAGGCATCGGGGTCGGCCTCGCTCATTGGAACGCACGACCTCTGAAGCACCGCTGAAGCGCACGGGGCTTCGACTATTTTTTTTCATTCGCGATGCCGTTCTGGCCGCGGGCTGGAGCGACGACGTGAGCCGCGAGTCGGCGCCAGCTCATTCTCCTGCGAGCTTCTGTTCCACCTCGCGCAGGTGCCGCTCCGCCAGCTCGCGCCAAGGATCGTCGCTCGGCGCGAGCGCGAGGTAGCGCCGCCAGCTCCGGCGCGCGTCGAGCCAATGCTCCGCCCGCTCGCTCGGGGGCGCCTGCTCCGCGTGCGCGAGGTGCCCGAGCGCTTCGTACCAATGGATCTCCGACGCGGGCTCGAAGAACACTCCGTCCGCACGCAGCACGTCCATCGAGCCGCCCATCACGCTGCGCGCGCGGCTCGCGTGCTCGAGCGACGCGCGGTGCTCGCCGAGCCGATCGAGCGCGACCGCGGCGCCGAAGAGCGCGAGCGCGAGCGCCTGCACGCTGCGCCCCGAGGCGTCGCGCTCCGCGAGCTCGATCGCGCGCGCGTACTCGACCACCGAACGCTCGAGGCGCCCGGCCATCATGTGCACCTCCGCGAGGTTCGCGTGCGTGGTGGCCGCGAAGCCCGGATCGAGCACGCTCGCCAGCGCGCTCTCGTACTCGACGACCGCACGATCGAACGCGCGCGCCTTCGTGAAGAGGATGCCGAGCTCGAACCCGATCTCGTCCGGCGCGTACTCGGGCGCGAGCGCGCGCAGCCGCTCCCAGAGCGCGATCGCCTCTTCGTCGCGCGACTGAAGCGTGCCGTTCGGCTGCGGCAGCGACCAGCGCGTCGTCGCGTGCGCGAGCAGGTGCAGCGCCTCCGGATCGGTCGGCACGAGCTCGTGCGCCCGACGAAAACGTTCGATCGCCCCTTCGAGCTGCGCGGCCCGCACGTAGGGATCGGGCGACTCCGACGCGAGCAACAACAGCCGTTGCCCGTGGCGCATCAGCTCGCGCGAGCGCCCCCAACCGGGCTCGCGCACCTCACGCCAGAACCCCGCGGTGGTCGGCTCCTGCGCGTGGGTCGAGGTTCCGAACGAGAGCGAGGCGAGCACGCTCGCCAGGAGCCACACGACGCGACGCATCGAGGAGCGTTCGTGAACGCGGACGTAGTCGCGGACGTGGTCGTGAACGTGGTCGTGAACGTGGTCGGCGACGGGGTCGGCGACGCGGTCGGCGACGCGGTCGGCGACGCGGTCGGCGACGCGGTCGGCGACGCGGTCGGCGACGCGGTCGGCGACGCGGTCGGCGACGCGGTCACGTCACCCTCGCACGTCACGCTCACCGCGACCTCCGCGCGGCGTCGTTCGCCCACGCGCCTTCGCGCGCCGCGATCGCCCACGCCGCCCGCGCCCCCGCGGTGTCTCCGACCGCTTCGAGCACCACCGCGCGTCGCGCCGCGCGCTCCGTCTCCGGCACGTCGAGCCCGAGCAAGAGCGCGTCGAGCCGACCGAGCGCGGCGATGCGACGTCCGAGCTCGCGCCACTCCAGATCGTCGCCGCCGCGCAGCAACACGAGCGCGAGCCCGAGCGTCGCGCGGGGATCGTGCGCGGAGTCGCGCAGCGCCTCGCGGTACGCGCGCTCGGCGTCGTCGCGCCGTTCCGGTCCGAGCACCGAGAGCGCGTCGCCGTAGAGCCCGTAGAGCCCGTGCCGTCCTTGGCTCGAGCGCATGCGCGCGAGCACGCGACCGAGCACGTCCGCCGCGACCTCGTGGCTCCCCGCGCGCGCGAGCAGCTCTCCTGCGCGCGCTCCGTCCGTCGCGTCGTCGAGCGCGCCCGCGTCGAGCTCGCGCGCGCGGAGTAGATCGTCCCGCGCCGCTTGCAGCTCGCCCGCCTCGCCTGCCGCGAGCCCGCGCACGAGCCAGGCCTCCGCGCGATCGGGCAGCCGCGCGATCGCCGCGCTCGCGGCCTCCCGCGCTTGCGCGAGACGTCGAGCTCGCAGCGCCGTCCGAGCGCGCGTGACGTCTTGCCGCCACACGCGCAGTCCGGGCGTCTTCACCTCGTCCCAGAACTCCGAGCCCTGCACGGGCGCGCTCCCGAGCGCGAGGAGCGCGAGCGCGAACGCGAGCAGCCGCACCATCAGCGGCACGATAGCAGCCCGCCGCCCGTCGCGACGGAACGACGAGCGCCGAGACGGAGACACACTTTTTCCGTGGGCCCCTGTAAGTCCCGCCGCGCCGCCCCGTTGTCCCCTCGAATCTCGGAGGACGACCATGCGAACGACCCGCCACGCCCTGCTCTTCAACACGCTGCTCCTCGCGCTCGGCTGCGCGGGATCCTCGGCCTCGAAGAGTCCTACGCCGCGGCCGACGTCGCGGGCGGCGCCCCCGCGACCGAAGCCTCCGCGCCCCCACCCGGAATGGCCCCGATGGCTCCTGCCGTCGGCAGCGCGTCGAGCGCCCCCGCCGCGACCAGCGCGACCATCACCACGCGCACCACGACCACCGTCGAGGTGACGGTCGACTCCGTGCGCCCCGAGCCGATGCCCGAGCCGGTCGTGCAGCAGCAGCTCGCCCCCGCGCGCCTGCTCACCGCCGCCACCGTCGGCGACCACGATCGCCGCGGCAACTACCTCGAGTACCTCGCGCGCCACCCCTTCGAAGCGCAGCGCCTCAACCTCGACATGACCCGCCGCGTGCGCTTCCGCGTGGAGGACGGCCAAGGCCAGCCGCTCCGTGCCGCGCGCCTCTCGCTCCGCACGCAGTACGGCTCGGTCGAAGCCCGCACCCGCGCGGACGGTCGTTGGGACTTCTTCCCCGGCGTCGATCTCCCGAACGCGAGTGGCAGCGCCATCCTCCGCGTCGAAGCCCACGGTCGCGTGGCCGACGTGCAGGTCGACGTCCCCGTGCGCGGCGACGGACAAGACGTGGTCGTGCGTGTCCCCGGCGTGCAGGCGAGCCACGCCCGCGCCCTCGACCTCGGCTTCCTCATCGACGTGACCGGCTCGATGGAAGACGAGCTCCGCTACGTGAACCGTGAGCTCACCGACATCGTGTCCCGCGTGCGCGCCGAGTCGCCCGAGACCCGCATCCGCGTCGGCGCCGTCTTCTACCGCGACCGCGGCGACTCCGTGCCCCTGCAGCGCATCGCCTTCACGGCCGACGTGCGCGGCTTCGTCAACGCGATGCAGTCCGTGAGCGCGAGCGGCGGCGGCGACTACCCGGAGGATCTCGACGCCGGCCTCGACACCGCGATCCACGGCCTCGACTGGTCGCAAGACGACTCCGTGAAGGTCCTCGTGGTCGTGGCGGACGCGCCGCCCCAGCGCTACGGCGGCTTCACCTACCGCGAGGCGATGCGCGAGTCCTCGCGCCTCGGCATCCGCATCCTGCCCGTCGCGGCGAGCGGCGCGGACCGCGAGGTCGAGTTCCTCTTCCGCGCGATGGGCACCTACACCGCGGCGCCCTACGTCTACCTCACGGACGACTCCGGCATCGGCAACCCGCACATGGAAGCCGACACCGATCGCGTCGCGGTCGAGTACTTCCACGACGCGCTCACCCGCCTCCTCGTGGAGGACCTCCGCGGCCGCGGCATGCACGAGCCCGGCATGTTCGGCGAGCGCGGATGACCACCCGAAAGAGCAGGAATCCGCACGACGGATTCCTGCTCTTCTTCGGCGTGAGCAACGCCGGATCGCACACGCCGGCTTTTGTCGCGAGCTCAGCGCGCGGCTCGAGCGAAGACCGACGGGAAGAGCGGCTGAAGGCGACTGCTCGGCGCTGCTCGTGAAGGCCGACGCACGCTACGCGCAGAGCGCGTCGAGCTCGTCCAGAACGTCGAGCTTCAGGCCGGATCGCTTCGCCTCGTGGAGCATCGCGCTCGAGGGGGAGTCGCAGACGACCAGGCGACGCACGCCGCTCTCTCGGATCGCGGCCAGGCGCGCGAAGTCGCGCGGCGCGTGGGTGAGGTAGAGGGTCGCGTCTCGTCCGACGCGTCCACGCAAGACGCCGCGCTCGGGGCGCTCGCGCGAGGCCGTCTCGCCGAGGAAGCGATGCTCACGCACCAGCACCGCGCCTTCGACGTCGTCGCCCGCGAGCCTCACCAGCGCGAGCGCACGTCCCATCCACACGCCGTCCTCGAGCGCCCCGTCGGCGTCACGTCGCGCCGCGAGGGCCGGCCGCACGGTCGGCGTCAGCGACGACGCGTGGGGGCCTTCGAGATCCTTCGGATCGGGCGTGGCATCGAGCAGCGTGGCATCGAGCAGGGACATGGTTCCTCGGAGAATCTTCAGGATTCGCGGTGGGTCGTGCGGTTGAGTCGCGGAGCTCGGGAGAACGTGACGAAGAAAGCTCGCGGCGGTGTCCTCGGTCGGGGAGCCCCGTGGGGCGAGAGATGAGCTCGGGAGCGTGACGAGAGCGCGAGCGCCACGAGTCGAGCGGAGGGACAACCACACCCCGATCGCCTGCATTCCTCGGAGCACGGTGCCTCGGTGGAGAACGAAGACATCCGAGCACGCCCCCGTGACATCGCGGGGGCGGACGAGTGCGCATTCGAAGGCCGCTCGTCCAGATCCACGACGCGACTACGGCGACGCGATGACGCGGAGACGCGCGACGCCTTGCGCCCGCTCCACGTTCCGCGCGACGTTCGTGCGCGATGACCCGAGCGAGCGTCCTCGTCGTCGACGACGAGAAGAACATCCTCAGCACCCTCTCGCGCGCGCTGCGCGTGGAGGACTACGACGTCGACGTGGCGGGCAACGCGGAGATCGCGCTGCGCAAGGTCGCGGGCAAGGCGTACGACGTGCTGCTCCTCGACGTGCAGCTCCCCGACCAGGACGGACTGTCGATCCTGCGTACGATCCGCGAGCAGAAGAACGACGTGCCGGTGATCATGATGAGCGGTCACGGCACGATCGAGACCGCGGTCCAAGCCACGCAGCTCGGCGCGTACACCTTCCTCGAGAAGCCCATCGGCACCGAGCGTCTGCTGCTGACGTTGCAGAACTGCCTCGGCTTCGCGCGGCTCGAAGAAGAGAACCGCGAGCTGCGCGCGCGCACCGGCGCGGCGGACGAGCTGCTCGGCGAGACGCGCGCGATGAGCGAGCTGCGGCAGCGCATCGCGCTCGCGGCGACCGCCAACGCGAGCGTGCTGGTGACGGGCGAGCGCGGAACCGGCAAGGAGCTCGTGGCGCGCGCGATCCACGTCGGCAGCAAGCGCACGAAGGGTCCCTACGAGAAGCTGAACTGCGCGGCCGTTCCCGCGGAGCTGATCGAGAGCGAGCTCTTCGGGCACGAGGCCGGTGCGTTCACGGGCGCGACCAAGCAGCGGCGCGGCAAGTTCGAGCGCGCGACCGGCGGCACGCTCTTCCTCGACGAGGTCGGCGACATGCCCTCGCCGATGCAGGCGAAGCTCCTGCGCGTCCTTCAAGAAGGCGAGCTCGAGCGCGTCGGCGGCAGCGAGCTGATCCGCATCGACGTGCGCGTGGTGGCCGCGACCAACAAGGATCTCCGCAAAGAGATCGAGGACGGACGCTTCCGCGCGGACCTCTACGACCGCCTGAACGTGCTCCCGATCCGCGTGCCTTCGTTGCGTGAGCGGCTCGAGGACGTGCCGATGCTGGCGGCGCACTTTCTTCGGCAGGCGTGCGCGGCCAACGACCGGCGCGGCAAGTCGCTGTCGGACGGCGCGATGAAGCTGCTCGCGGCGTACGACTATCCCGGCAACGTGCGCGAGCTGCGGAACCTGGTGGAGCGGCTCGTGATCCTGACCCCGAGCGACGAGGTGACGGAGAGCGACGCGCGCGCGCTCTTGCCGATCGGCGGCGGCAGCGGCGGGGGGAGCGGCTCGTACTACCGACCGGGTGTGCCGCTGAAGGACATGCTCGACGAGGTGGAGCGCGACCTGATCGTGCGCGCGCTCGAGCACCACAAGGGTCACGCGACGAACACCGCGGCGGACCTCGGGCTCGAGCGGAGCCACCTCTACAAGAAGATGAAGGCGCTCGACATCAAGCGGTGACGTCGCGAAAGGATCGCCTTCGCACGAAGACGCGCGGTCGGGTGACGTCGTCGTCGCCCACCACGACCACGATCACGACCGCCACGTCGGCGATCCCACGTCGGCGATCCCGTTCGCGAGGACTTCCGTCTCGTGAACGCCCGACGTGCGGGAGCGCCGGGCACGACGTGGACGAACTCCCGCTTTCGCGCGAAGCTGCCGGTCCATGCTTCGCGCGCCGTTTCTCTCGCTTTGCCTCGCCCTCGCTTGCTCCAACGCCCAGCCGCTCCCCGAGCCGGAGCCGGGCGCCCTCGCGAGCCCCATCATCAACGGCACCCGGACCACGGCGTTCCCCGAGGTCGTCGCGGTCGTGCAGGTGAGCGGCGGTGACTTCATCGCGGGCCTCTGCACCGGCACCGTGATCGGCAACACGCACGTGCTCACCGCGAAGCACTGCATCTACAACGGCACCAACCGCATCGCGACCTCGAACCTGCGCATCTTCATCGGCAGCTCCGTGCCGTCGCGCGTCTCGCAGATGCCCTCGGCGTTCCGCACCGTGACGGCGATCGCGACCACCCCGGGGCCCTACACCGACGACGATCTGACCAACGGCACCGACATCGCCGTGCTCACCACGGGCAGCGCGCTCGGCACCCCCGTCCGCGAGGTCGCGCGCAGCACGGCGCGGCGCGGCGCGCCGATCACGATCGTCGGCTTCGGTCGCAACAGCGTGAGCTCGGGCGCGAGCGGCACGAAGTACCAAGGCACCACCAACGTCGGCGACACGTACGTGCAGGTCTTCCAGACCATGGGCACCTCGCGAACCTGCCAAGGCGACAGCGGCGGGCCCGCGTTCGACGCGGCGGGGCGCGTGATCGGCGTGACCAGCTTCGGCGTCGACGAGCGCTGCGCGGTCGACATGTCGTTCTACACGGAGACCGCGCCGCACCTCGATCTCATCGCGGGCGCGCTCGGCCGCACGCCGCCTTGCACGGCGGCCACCGAGACCTGCAACGGCGCGGACGACTCGTGCGACGGCATGGTCGATCCGGGCTGCGGCAACCTCGGCGCGGACTGCGTGGAAGACGAGGAGTGCGAGACGGGCGACTGCCGCATCCTGGGCGACCGCCAGATCTGCACCGCCTCGTGCAACCCCTTCGACGCCGACGGAAGCGGCGGCTGCGACGCGGGGGCGTTCTGCGACGTCGTGACCTGCGGCTCGGGCGCGTGTGTGCTCGGCGCGGCCGGCAGCGCCCCGGACGGCGCGAGCTGCACGCGCGACGGCGACTGCCAGTCCGCGCACTGCCAACGCCTCTCGAGCGGACGGCTCGTCTGCGGTCGTCCGTGCACGCCGAGCGGCGTCGCGTGCCCCGACGGCTTCACGTGCGACGCGGGCGGCACCGCCTGTGGCGCGTGCGTGGCGACCGAGAGCCCGATGCTGCCCTTCGGCACCGCGTGCTCGACCGACTTCGAGTGTGCGTCCGGCGACTGCGACGACTTCTGCACCCAGCCGTGCACCTCGAACGCGCAGTGTCCGGGCTTCCGCTGCGGCGCGAGCGGGGTCTGCGAGATCGGCGCGCCCGCGAGCCACGGCGAGTCGTGTGTCGATCCTTCGGATTGCGCGGTCGGTCTCGCGTGCGTGGAGGTCGACGGTGACATGGTCTGCACGAGCGCGTGCGAGGCGGGCTGTCCCGACGGAACGGTCTGCGATCGTGGCGCGTGTCTGCCGCCCGGCGCGCCCCTCGGCACCGCGTGCGCATCGAGCGACGAGTGCCGCTCGGGCATCTGTGCGATCACCTGCACGCGCCTCTGCACGGAGACCAGCGAGTGTCCGGACGCGTTCGAGTGTCGCCCCGCGGGCGCGCTCTCCGGCTGCTTCCCGGTCGCGGTGGAGCCTCCCCCTCCGATGGAGGGCGGCGGTGGCAAGTGCAGCGCGAGCGCGGGCACCGGCGGCAGCGCGGCGTTCGGGCTCTCGATGCTCGGGGTGGCGGCGGTGTTGGTGAGCCGACGCCGTCGTCGGTGAGCCGTCGCAAATCTCATCACGTCCACGGAGTCCGAGACCGTGACGTCCGAGACCGTGACGTCCGAGACCGTGACGTCCGAGACCGGGACGTCCGAGACCGTGACGTCCGAGACCGTGATGTCCGAGACCGGGACGGCGTCCGAGACCGTGACGCCGTTCGGGAGGCGCAGACCCTCGGAAGCGACAGGACGGGGCGTGGGTTTGAAGTAGGCTGCACGCGCACCGTCGGATCGTCCGTCGGGTCGCGCGAGTCGGATCGGCTCGGCGAGCAACTGACCAGGAACTCCGTTTGACCGTCTCGACTCCCTCGTCTTCGAGCTCGTCCTCGTCGAGCGCCGCCCCCGAGCGTCGGCTCCGCATGCGCATCCCCGGCTTCGCGGCCGGTCTCGGCGCGGTGATCGGCGCGGTGCTCGCCTTCGTCGGCAGCGCGATCTTCATGCTCGTGGCCGCGGTGCTCGTCTTCTCCGACGACCCGCCGACCCCGGAGCTCATGCGCTCCCCCGAGTTCATGAAGACGATCATGGAGAACTACGCGATCGTCGGCGCGAGCGTGGTCGGCACCGCGGCCGCGTTGGTCGGCGTGCCGCTGATCGTCGCGAAGCTCACGCGCACGTCGATCAAGGAAGGCCTCGGCTTCCGCGGGGCGCCGCTCGTCACCTTCGTCGTCGGCCCGATCGGCATCCTCGCGCTCGGTCCGACCTCCGAGCAGCTCGTCTCGCTGATGAAGTGGCTGCTCCCGAACGCGACCTTCAACGCGCTCGAGTCCATCGCCGCGCTCGTGAACGCGCACCCGGCGTGGATGCTCTGGCCGATCATCGCGCTCTCACCCGGCATCGCGGAGGAGGTCTTCTTCCGCGGCCTCGTGCAGCGGTCGGCGGGCTTCGGCTGGCGCGCGATCGTGATCTCGGGGGTGTCGTTCTCGTTCTTCCACATGGACCCGCACCACGTGGCGGGCGTGCTGCCGCTCGGCTTCTACCTCGCGTGGCTCGGCGCGCGTACCGGCACCACCCTCGTCCCGATCGTCGCACACATCGTGAACAACTCGGCTGCGTTGCTCGCGGCCAAGATCGTCGACGTCGAGTCGATGGCAGACGAGACGATGCCGATCTGGGTGATGCCGATCGGCTGGGTGATCGCGGGCGTCTGCATCTACGTGATCTGGCGGAGCACGAAGGATCGCGCGCGCTGGATCGGTCCGGCGGGTGAGCCGGACGCGGCGCTCGACCCACGCAAGAAGTCGCTCTCGCCGGACTGGCGGATCGTGCGGGTGACGGGCGCGCACGAAGAGGTGCTCGGCTACGTGCGTGGCGCGGTCGCGACCGAAGGCGCCGAGGTGCACGGGCGCTTCCAGCCGGGTCCGGCGTGGGAGGAGCTGTCGCGCTTCGTGGCGGAGCTCGACGCCCCCGTGGGCAGCGAGGCGCACCGCGAAGCCCACGAGGCGCTCGCGGGCTTCACGGTGCAAGACCTCCAGAGCGGCCAGTCGCTCCCGCGCGCGGCGTTTCGGGTGACGGGCGAGCGCGTTCGGTTCCGAGCGTTGCCGGCGGGCACGGACGACGCGACGACGTCGCGCGATGCGACGTCTTCGAACGTGCCGCTGGGCGAAGCGGCGCCGGCGAGCGCGGGGCCGACGTCCGACGGAGGCGCGTGATCGACGACTACCTCCTCGTCGTGGCGATCGTGATGGGCTTCTTCGCGATCGCGATCCCGCTCGCGTACGGACGCGCGCGCGTGGGTCGTTGGGGCGAGCGCGAGACGAAGCAGCGCGTGGGCGACGATCCCTTTCGCGGCGGAGAGGTCACCGATCGACGCCCGAAGCGAGCGCCCGCGTGGGTGCGGCTCGCCGCTGGCGTGAGCGCCGCCTGGGCCGTCGCGAGCATGCTCCTCTTCGCGCCGCTGCACGCGCTCCTGGCGGCCTTCGCGGCCGACTCCACGCCGTCGCCGCTGGGAGTGATCGCGCTCTCGCTGGTCGCGGTCGACTCGCTCGTGTGGCCGATCGCGATGCTCGTCGCCTGCCGCGCGCTCCTCGTGCGTCGCCGCCTGTCCACCGTCCGCGCCGCGCTTCGCTGGTCGTACGTCCACCACGGCTGCGGCTTGCTCGCGATCGTGATCGTCGCCGGATCGATCCAGCGCAGCGACCCCCTCGCGCTCGTGCTCACCGGGCTCGGCTGGAGCGCGACCGGCGTCGTGATCGCGTTCTGGACCGAGCTCGCGCTCCGGGCCGCGCAGGCGATCACCGCCGACGCGGGCGACGCGATCGAAGCGGCGTGAAGCGAGCTCCCGGAGCTCACCCGTTCGCGAGCGCGCGCAGCCCTTCGTCGACGCCCACGATCGGCGCGTAGCCCAGCTCGCGGCGCGCGCGATCGGTTCGGATCGTCACGCTGCGGCTCATCACGCAGACGGCGAAGGGCGTGAGCGGCGCGGGACCCGGGCGACGTGCGACCTGCCACGTCTTCTCGAGCACGCGCGCGAGCGGACGCAGCACCACGCTCGGCACGCTGCGGTTCGGGATGCGGATGCCGCGCGTGGCGGCGAGCGCGGACAAGAAGTCCTTCAGCGTGCGGGTGCCGTCGTCCGCGACGAAGTACGCGCGACCACCTTCGCCGCGGGTGAGCGCGAGCACGAGCGCATCCACGAGGTTGTGCACGTGCGTCGTCGACGTGCGCGCCCGTCCGCCGTCGATCCACGCGAACGAGCCCGCGTCGACCATGCGCGCGATCGCGGGGAGGATCGTCTCGTCGCGCGGGCCCCACACGAGGCGCGGACGCAGCGCGATCGTGGTGAGCTCTTCGTCGTTCGCGGCGAGCACGCGCGCTTCGGCCTCCGCCTTCGTCTCCGAGTAGAGGAAGCGGTGGTGCTTCGGCACCGGGAACGACTCGTCGACGTCGATCAGATCGCGGGTGTCGTTCAGGAGGATCGCCTCGGTGCCGACGTGCACGAAGCGCTTCACACCCGCGGCCGACCCGAGAACACCGCTGGCGCGCTTGGACGCGTCGAGCATGCGTTGCGTGCCCTCGACGTTGATGCGCCAGAACTCTTCGCGGCTCCCGTGCTCTTCGACGTGCGCGGCCGCGTGAATCACCGCGTCACAGCCTTCGAGGTGCGTCGGGCCCACCCGATCGAGATCCGTGCGCGAAGGCGTCGCGCCGTAGCTCGCGACACGTTCGGCGCTGCGATCCGAACGGGCCATCGCGACCACCTCGTGCCCGTCGCGCACGAGGCGCTCGATCAAGTGGCCGCCGACGAAGCCCGAGCCTCCGGTGACGAAGACGCGCATCGGCGCATCATCGAGCAGTGACGCCGCGTTGGCGAGCGCGATCGCGTGCGAACGGGAGTGACCGAGCGACACGGCGCGCCCACGTACGATCGTGCGTGACGAAGCACGTCCGTCACGCACGATCCCGAGCTCCCGCGCGCGAGTGACCCGCAACCTACGTCGACGATCGCCCGCTACCGCGCCCGAGCGACCGGCAGTACGTTCCGCGCATGGGTGCTTTCCCCTCCCTCCGCATCACCGCCACCGACCTCGTGCCCGAAGGCGCGTTCGCCGAGGCCCAGGCCGCGTACCTGCGCCCCGACACCGCGACGGTGAAGCGGCTCGCGACGGTGCTGCGCGAGAAGAAGATCGGCGTGGTCGCGCACTTCTACATGGACCCCGAGCTGCAGGGCGTGCTCGCGAACGTGCACGCGGGCGGCCCCGATCACGAGGCCTGGCCGTGGATCCACGTGAGCGACTCGCTCGTGATGGCGGACAAGGCGGTCGAGATGGCCGAAGGCGGCTGCCGCGCGGTGGTCGTGCTCGGGGTCGACTTCATGAGCGAGAACGCGCGCGCGATGCTCGACGCGGGCGGCTTCCCGAACGTGCCGGTCTACCGCGTCGCGATCGAGCCGATCGGCTGCTCGCTCGCGGAGAGCGCGGAGGCGCGTGCGTACGGTGCGTTCCTCACCGAGGCCTCGCGCACGAAGCGCCCGCTGCACGTCGTCTACATCAACACGAGCCTCGTCACGAAGGCGAAAGCCCACGCGCTCGTGCCGACCATCACGTGCACCTCCAGCAACGTGGTGCGCACGGTGCTCCAAGCGGCCGCGCAGATCCCCGACGTGAACGTCTACTTCGGCCCCGACACGTACATGGGCCAGAACCTCCAGCACCTCTTCGAGGCGCTCGCGTCGATGGACTGCACCACATGTTCGGCGCGCAGGTCGTGGAGACCACGCGGCGCGAGTACGCGGACGCGTTCGTGGCTGCGCACCTCGAGGTGCCGGGCGAGATGTTCCACCTCGGCCTCGAGAAGCAGCTCGGCGGCCGCGGCGTGGTGGGCAGCACGGCGGACATCTTGCGCTTCATCACCACGAAGGTGCGCGAAGCCGCCGAAGCCGCGGATCCCTCGTCGCCCTCGTACGATCACGCGCGCCGCGACGCGACGCTGCGCTTCGTGCTCGGCACCGAGGCCGGCATGATCACGCCCATCGTGCGGCAGGTGCAGACGATCCTCGCGCAGCACGCCGGCACCCGCGTCGCGTGCGAGATCGTCTTCCCGGTCGCGAGCGAGTCGATGACCACCACGGGCGACAGCAAGCTCCCCATCGTGCCGGGTCCGAGCGGTGGCGAAGGCTGCACGGTGGCGGGTGGCTGCGCGACCTGCCCGTACATGAAGATGAACAGCTTGGACGCGCTCTTCGAGGTGCTCGCGAAGATCGGCGTGAAGACGGAAGCCGAGCTCGTGCCCTACGAGCCGAAGAAGTACGCCGAGCCGATCGCGGGCCGCACGGCCGCGGATCTCGGCGGCAGATCACGAGCCGCGACGGATCGTTGCTCGCGCCCGCGTGAGGGCGTGTGCATCGCGCACGTGTGGCTGCCCCGCACGTCGAGGCGGTGGCGCGATCCGAACGTCGTCGCCGCGTGGGAAGACGCGAACGAGCGCCTGCCTCGCACATCGAGCCGATCGCGCGAACCGATCGACGTCGCGCGCATGATCGCGTTCGCGTTTCCGCGTAGGCTCGCGCCGCCATGCCCACCAAGCGCAAGTACTGGCTGATGAAGAGCGAGCCCGACGTCTTCTCGATCGAGGCGCTCGAGAAGAAGAAGAGCGAAGGCTGGGACGGGGTCCGCAACTACCAGGCGCGCAACTTCATGCGCGAGATGCGCGAGGGCGATCTCGTACTCTTCTACCACTCGAACGCGAAGCCTTCGGGCGTCGCGGGCGTGGCGACGATCGTCGGCGAAGCCCGCCCCGATCCGACGCAGTTCGATCCGAAGAGCGACTACTACGACGCGGGCTCCACGCGCGAGGAGCCGCGTTGGGATCTCGTGGAGGTCGGCTTCGTCGAGAAGTTCGAGGACGTGATCCCGCTCGAGACGCTCAAGGCCGACGCGAAGCTCGAAGGCATGCTCGTCACGCGCAAGGGCAGCCGGCTGAGCGTCACGCCGGTGGAGAAGGCACACTTCGAGCGCGTGCTCAAGCTCGCGGGCAGCAAGACGCGGGCGTGATCAGACGCATGATCCCGCGCCATCGCTCGCTCATCGGCGGAGGGCGGCTTCGACCGCAGCGAGCAGCATGGCCGGCACGATCGGCTTGGCGAGAAAGTCGATGCCTGGATCGAGCACGCCGTGGTGGACGACGCTGTTTTCGGTGTAGCCCGACATGTAGAGGACCCGCAGCTGCGGGTACCGCTCGGTAAGCCGATCGGCGAGCTGTCGGCCCGTCATCTTCGGCATCACCACGTCCGTCAGGAGAAGCGAGATCCCATCGGCGCCGAGGGCGAGTGCCTCGGTCGGTCCAGGCGCCTCCGTGATGAGATAGCCAGCACGCTCGAGGAGTTGGGCGGTGATTCGTCGAACGGCCGGGTCGTCTTCCACGAGGAGAATTCGAGCGCCCGCGCCGTATGCCGGGCCCGAGGGCTGGGTTGGGTCCCCTCGGTCCTGAGCCGCCTCCGTGTCCACGATCGGGAAGTACAGCTTGAAGGTCGTGCCGCGACCCGGTTCGCTGTACACCCAGATGTTGCCGCCGCTCTGCCGGACGATGCCGTAGACCGTCGCGAGTCCGAGGCCCGTCCCCCGCCCCGGTCCCTTGGTCGTGAAGAACGGCTCGAAGATTCGCTCGCGCGTCGCCGGGTCCATCCCGACTCCGTCATCGCTCACCGCGAGCATGACGTGGGGGCCTACCTGCGCGTCTGCGTGGCTCGCGACGTAGGCTTCGTCGAGGTAGACCGTCCCGGTCTCGAGCGTGATCTTGCCGCCACGGGGGAGCGCGTCCCTGGCGTTCACCACGAGGTTCAGCACCACCTGCTCGAGCTGGGACGGATCGGCGTGGATGTTGGCCCGGGGCTCGACCAGCACCGTGGCGATCTCCACGTCTTCCCCGACCAACCGCCGGAGCATCGGCTCGATCCCGGCCAGCACGGCGGCCGGATCGATGGTCCGCGGCCGGAGTACCTGGCGTCTGCTGAACGCGAGAAGTTGCTGCGTGAGCTGGGCCGCCCGCGACGCTCCCGCCTCGATCTCCTGGACGTCTCTCCGACTCGGATGGTCCTCGGGAAGGTCGTCCTGGAGCAACTCCGCGCAGCTGATGATGACCGACAAGATGTTGTTGAAGTCGTGGGCGATCCCGCCGGCGAGCCGCCCGACCGCCTCCATCTTCTGTGACTGCCGGAGCTGCTCCTCGATCGCTCGCATCGCGGTGGTGTCCCGCGCGGTCACCGAGTAGTGCGAGACACCCCCCGTGCGATGGCGGTGCACCAGCAGCAAGACGGAGAGCGAGCGGCCGTTGGCCAAGGTGATCTCGACGCTGGCGCGCCCCTTCTCGAGCGCCTCGGGCACGGCGCGATCCATCAACTCTTCGAGCGCCGCCGCGTCGTCGAGGAGGGCCGCGGCGGGGATCGGGTCGAGGCTCTCCGGGTGCGCGAAGAAAGCTCGCGCCGCTGGGTTCGCGTATTCGATGCGACCGGATCCGTCGACGATGGCGACGAGGTCCGGGGTCTCGTCGAGCACCGACGTGAGGCGAACGCGGGCCTCGGCGAGCTGTTTTGCCTCCGTCAGATCGACGATCGCGCCGATGGTTCGACTCGGTCGCCGCTCCGCTCCTTCGCCCTCGAAGTAGGTGCGCGAACGTGTGCGAATCCACCGGATCTCGCCGTCGGGTCGAAAGAGGCGGCCTTCGACGTCGCACCAGCCGTCACCGTCGGGGTCGTGGGCCTGGGCGATCGCGGCGCCGACCCTCGGCCCATCATCGGGGTGGGCGGCCTCCATGAGGCTCGAGAGGGTCGCGGGCTTCTCCGGCGCCCAGCCGTAGATCCGGCGCATCTCGGCGGAGATCCAGATCGCCTCGGTCAGGTGATCGTGCTCGAAGATGCCGAGCTGAGCGATGGCGGTGCCGTGCTGCAGCACCTCGAGGTCCCGGGCTTCCAGCACCTTCTCTCGTGCCGGGCCGAGGATGGGGAGCACTTGGACGAGCGTGTGGGCCACACCATCGAGCTCGATGCCTCGCCAGGCGACGTTGGCGAGAAAGGGTTCCCCGTCTGCCCCCAGCACGTGGCGCTGGTCGATCCGGGACTCGTCGGCGGAAGCCCGTGTGGGCAGCGCCACCTCCGCGCGTTCCTCGACGCCCAACACCGCACGCGCAACATCGTTGACCACGACCAACCGGCGCGCGTCGTCGAGGATGACTGTCGGCGCGGGCAAGAGCTCCAAGACCTGCGTGGCCTCATTCCGTGTCCAAGCCGTCATCGCCCGCAGTATGCGAACGGTCCAGGCACCCGGTCCAGATCCGCACGACGATGTGCCGCTGGACACATACGCCGCGCGAGGCGAGCTTTCGCTTCGATGCGCACGGGGACGAGCTCGTGACGGAAGAGCCGCTCGACGTCGACCGGCTGCGGGCCTTCGTGCGAGGTGAGCTCGACGACGTCGCGCGCGCGGAGATCGAGGCGCTGCTCGATCGACGCGCCGACGCGCGGCAGGTGCTCGGCGTGCTCGCGCGCGAAGGTGGCCGCGCGACCGATCGCGATCCGCACGTCGGCGCGTTGCTCGGGGGTCGCTACCGCATCCGTCGCCGCCTCGGCGCCGGCGGCATGGGCGTGGTCTACGAAGCCGAGCACGAGCTGCTCGGCCGACGCGTGGCGCTCAAGATGCTGCACCCGGAGCACGCGGAGCGCGCGGAGGTGCGACGGCGCTTCGAGAACGAAGCGCGCGCGGTCGCGGCGCTCGATCACCCGAACGTCGTCGCGGCCTTCGACGTGGGTCGCACGCCGGATGGCGCGCCCTTCGTGGTGTACGAGCTGCTCGCGGGCGACGACCTCGAGGCGCGGCTCGTGGCGCGCGGCGCGCTGCCGATCGTCGAGGTGCTCGCGCTCGGCCGAGGCATCGCGGCCGGGCTCGCGGCCGCACACGCGCTCGGGATCGTGCACCGCGATCTCAAGCCCGCGAACGTGTTCGTGACCGACGGCGGCGTGCCGAAGATCCTCGACTTCGGCGTCTCGAAGCTCGCCCCCGCGCTCCACCTCGGCACCACCACGCGCACGGGCGCGTTCATGGGGACGCCGGCCTACATGGCGCCCGAGCAGCTCCGCGACGCGGCGTCGGTCGATGCGCGCGCGGACGTTTACGCGCTCGGGGTCGTTCTGCACCGGATGCTCACGGGCGCGATGCCGCACGCGCACGCGACCCTCGGCGAGCTGCTCGCCGCGCACGATCGTCCGCCCCCCTCGTCGCGCGCGAAGCGACCGGAAGTGCCCGAGGCGCTCGACGCGTTGGTGCAGCTCTGCCTCGCACCCGATCGCGCGGCGCGGCCTCACGACGCGCGCGCGGTGCACGACGCGATCGCGCGGATCGCGGAGTCGTCCTCCTCGAGCGCGCGCGCGAGCACGCGGCCGCCCGACGATCGTCGGCTCGTCACCGCGCTCGTCGCGGATCGGTCGCTCGACGAAGCCGCGGTGCGTGAGGCCGGAGGGCGCGTGCTGCACGAGGAGCCCGACGACGCCCCGCCGTTCACGCGACACGTCGCGATCTTCGGCGAGAGCGGCTGGTCGCGCGAACGTCAAGAAGCCGCGCTCCGGATCGCGCTCGCGCAGCGTGATGACGTTTCGGCGGAGGCTCCGCACGACTCGACCACTTCGAGGGGGTCTTCCCGAAAGCCCCCGAGCACCGGCCTCTTCGTGATCGGCGTCGCGCGGCACGATCGAACGCACGATCGCGTCGAAGGGGATGCGCTCGAGACCTTCGCGCGCGCGCGCGACCGAGGTGCGCGCGGGGTGCTCGTCTCCGCCGAGCTGACGTCGGCGTTCCCTTCGGTGTCGCTCGAAGAGCTCGCACCAGGGCTCCATCGCGTCCGCGACGCGACGGATCGCGTGTTCGCCCCTTTCGTGGGTCGCGAGGTCGAGCTCGCGCAGCTCCGCGCCGCGATCGAATCGGTCGAGGACGAGCGACGCGCGCGCATCGTGCGGGTCGAAGGTCCGCCCGGCATCGGCAAGACGCGCCTCGTCGAGCGCGCGCTCGCGGACCTCCAGGAGCACGGCTCGCGCGTGGCTCGGGTCGCCGCCTCGCCCGAGCTGGAGGAGCTCGCACTCCTGCGCGCGTGGATCGAGAAGCTCACGAGCGCGGACACGTTGGAGCAGCTCGTCGCGTCGCGGATCCTCGAACCGTCCGGGCTCGCCTCGCTGCTGGGCCGCGACACCGCGAGCGACCCGCAGCTCCGCGTCGATCGCGCGCGGCTCGCGGCGATGGCCGCCCTCGCGGGGTGCGCGAGAGCGCGCGCGATCGTCCTGGTGCTCGAGGACGCGCACGACGCCTCGCGTGGCTTGCTCGAGGCGGTCGAGCGGCTCGCCGAGCGCGAGCTGGCGCTGGTGATCGTGCTCGTGTCTCGCGTCGAGCTGCCCCTCGCAGGCGCGCACGTCGAGCTGCTCACGTTGCGGGGGCTCCGACGACGTGCGACCGCCGAGCTCGCGCGCGCGCTCGCGAGCACGAGCGGCCGACCGCGATCGGGAGCGAGCGAGCCCAGTCCCCGCGACGTCGACGACGGGAACCTCGACGCTCCACGACACACCCCGCACCTCGATGGCCCCCACCTCGACGAAGCCGCGCTCGACGCCTTGTACGAGCGCACCGAGGGCAACCCGCTCTTCGTGGAGCAGCTCGTGTGGGGCCCACACCACGCTGACGATCCGCGCGGCACGGAAGGGATCGCGGGCGGGGACGCCGTGCCTGCGACCATCGAAGCCGCCCTGCAGGCACGCCTCGACGCGCTCCCGCCGCGCGAGCGTGAGGGGCTCGAGACGGCGGCGGTGCTCGACGCGCCCTTCGACGCCGACGATCTGCGCGCGCTCGGTCACCACGACGCGGACGACGTGGTGCGCGCGCTGCGGCGGCGCGAGCTCCTCGTCCGTGAAGGCGAGCGCCATCGCATCGGCTCGTCGCTCGTCGCCGCCACCGCGAAACGCGCGCTCTCGGACGAGCGTCGCCGCGCGCTCCATGCCGCGATCGCCGCGCACTGCATCCGAGAAGCGAGGGCGGCCGCCACGATCGCGCGACACCTCGACGAAGCGGGAGACGCGGAGGCCGGCGCGTGGCACCTACGCGCGGCGCGCGACGCGGCGGCACGAGGCGAAGGCGGCGCCGTGATTCGGCACGGCGAGCGCGCGCTCACGCTGGGTCGCCGCGAGGTCGCGCTGGTGCTCGCGGAGGCCTACGAGCTCACGGGCCGGCTCGACGACGAGGCGCGCGTGCTCGAGGGTGCGGAGGAGTCCGCCGAGGTGCTCGCGCGTCTCGCGATCGTCGCGCTCCGCCGCGGAGATCCCGCCGCCGCGCTCACGCTCTTCGAGCGGGCGGAGCTCACGAGCACCCACGCGGACGCGAGCACACGCGCGAAGGTCGCGGGGCGTCACGCGGTGGCCGCGCTCTACGCGGGGCGACTCGACGAGGCGCGCCGACGCCTCGACGATGCCGAGCGGATCGTGTGGGTCCACGCACCGGAGCTGCGCGCGGAGGCCGCCATCTGGCGCGCCCAGCTGGCGGCGGCGGCTGGCGATCTCGGCGAGCGTCGGCACGCGTACTGGGCCGCGGTCGAGCTCTACCGCGAGCGCGGCGACGTGCGGCGGCGTGCGCAAGCGAGCGTGAACCTCGCGGACGTCGACAACCGCCTCGGCGCCTACGACGACGCGGTGCGCGCGCTGCGGATCGCGCTGAACGACTGCGCCGCCCTCGGGCTCGAGCACGCGGCGGCCTACGCGCACGCGAACCTCGCGTACGCGCTCGTCCGTCTCGGGCGCGTCGACGAAGCGCTCGCCGCGATCGCGCGCGCGCGGGACGTCGCGGCGCGCGTCGGCGATCGACGCCTCACGCAGGTGTGCGAGCTCTACTCCCTGCGCGCACGGCTCACGCGAGGTGAAGACGTCCGCGTCGACGCGCTGGAGCTCGCGTGCTCTCTCGAGGCCACGAGCCCACCGCTCGCGGCCCTCGCGTTCGCGTGCGCCGCGCGGGCGGCGCTCCCCTCGATGGAAGCGCTCGCGTCGGCGGAGCGAGCGGCGGCCCTCGTGGCGGAGCTCGGGACGATCGAGGAGGACGAGGCGGAGGTCGCGCTCGTGCACGCGGAAGCGCTCGACGCCGCAGGCCGCCCCGACGCCGCGCGCGAGGTCCGCGCGATCGCGCGTGCGGGGATCCTCGCCGCCGCGCGCCGCATCGCCGATCCCGCGTGGCGCGAGCGATTCCTGCACGACGTGCCCGCCCACCGCGCCTTGCTCGCGAGCACGTGAGCGCGGCCGCCCTCTCCGCGAGGGACCATGCGCGCCTCGTGGGCACGTCGGCTCGAACGAACGAGCCGCGACACCTCTCGGCGCCGCGGCGTCTTCACGTCGCGTTCGTGCTCGGGCCGATCAACGGCATTGATTCA
>JALOQC010000233.1 GCA_025453555.1 Myxococcota bacterium
GGTGAAAAAAGCCGGGTCTGCTCACCACGCACCGTTCGATCCCCGATTCGACTTAGTCAGGGATTCGTGTCTCGACCTCACGGGCCCCACAGAGGGACTACGCAACGTTAGCGACACCACTCGGGCGGAGCAAGGGGGAGCGAAACCATCGAGCGAAAGCTGGCGGACGCCTACGCACCTCGACCCACAGTCCGCTCGCGTCGCCGCCGACTTCCCGGTCGCCATCCGCCTGCCGGGCGCTCAGGCGCCGCGCTTGGACCACGGCACGTCGGGGACGCCGGCCCGATGGTTCGCGAGGCGCGCGAGCACGAAGAGCAGGTCGCTCAGGCGGTTCAGGTAGCGCACCACGATCGGACGCGGGGCGTCCTCGCTTTCGAGGGCCACCACGCGTCGCTCGGCGCGTCGGCACACCGTGCGCGCGAGGTGGAAGTGCGCGGCGGCGAGGGTCCCGCCGGGCAGCACGAAGTTTTGCAGCGGCGCGAGCTCCTCTTCGGCCGTGTCGATCGCCTGTTCGAGGCGTGTCACGCATGCCTCGTCGATCTCGGGCACGAAGCCCTTCTGCGCGCGACCGGGCGTGCACGCGAGCTCGGCGCCGACGTCGAAGAGCTCGCTCTGCACGCGCGCGAGCGTGGCGTCGACGCGTTCGTCGATCGGCGTGGTGCGCGCGAGCCCGAGCACGCTGTTCAGCTCGTCGACCTCTCCGTACGCCCACACCCGCGGGCTCGCCTTGGAGACGCGTCCGCCACCGAAGAGGCCCGTCTCTCCCTCGTCACCGGTCTTCGTGTAGATCTTCATCGCGTCGTCCTGTGTTTCGGCCGCCTCACGGAAGCGTCGTCGCGGTTCTTCGTTCAACCGAGACGCGCGCCCACCGGGATCCCGCGTCCCGACAGGAACGCGCTCGCCGAGAGCCGCTTGCGCCCCGCTTCTTGGAGCTCGTCGATCGCGAGCACGCCTTGCCCGCACGCGATCCGAATCCCCTGCGCATCCGCGCCGAGCACCTCGCCGGGCGCGCCGTGGTGACCCGCGTCCTCCACCACGTGCGTCCGCAGGATCTTCAGCGGCGCGTCGTTCCAGGTGGTCTGGGTTCCGGGCCAAGGCCGCAACCCGCGCACCTGGTCGTGCACCGCGCGCGCGGGCTTCGTCCAGTCGAGGTTCCCGTCGTCCTTCGAGAGCAGCTTCGCGAAGATCACGCCTTCGTCCGGCTGCGTTCGTGGCGTGAGCTCTCCGCGCACGAAGCGCGGTAGATCCTCGCGCACGAGCGCCGCGCCGAGGCTCGCGAGCCGCGCGCCGAGCTCGGCCGAGTCCTCGTCGGGGTCGATCGGCGTGCGCCGCTCGGCGAGCACCGCGCCCGTGTCGAGCCCTTCGTCCATCTGCATGAGATCGACGCCCGTCTCGCGATCGCCGTACACGATCGCGTGCTGGATCGGCGAGGCCCCACGCCAGCGCGGGAGGATCGAGCCGTGCACGTTCACGCACCCGAGGCGCGGCGCGGAGAGCACCGTGGCCGGCAGGATGCGCCCGTAGGCGACCACCACGCCGACGTCGAGCTCCAGCGCGCGAAGCCGCTCCGCGAGATCGCCTTTGCGGACCTTCGTCGGCTGCCACACGTCGAGCCCGAGCTCGAGCGCGCGCACCTTCACTGCGGGGGGCGTGAGCGCGAGCCCACGGCCAGCGGGCTTGTCGGGCTGGCAGATCACGGCGCGCACGTCCGCGACCTCACGGAGCGCGTCGAGGCACGGAACGGCGAAGGCGGGGCTCCCGAAGAACGCGGCGCGAAACATGGGGTGGCTCCCGCTCGTGGTCGGACTCGGCGTCGAGCCCTCAGTCGCGATCTGCGCGGCGGCTCTTCTCGTCCGACTCGCGCTGCTCGGTCGACTTCGAGGCGCGCGCGTCGTTCGTCGCGCGCTTGAGCATCGCGCGGTGGAGCAAACGCCGGCGCAGCACGCCGAGCTTGTCGATCATCAGCTTGCCCTCGAGGTGATCGTTCTCGTGCTGGATCGCGATCGCGAGCAGCCCGTCCGTCTCGAGCTCGAAGGTCTGTCCGTGCCGATCCTGCGCGCGTACGCGGACACGCTCGGCCCGCTCGACCTCCTCGCGCGCGCCCGGGAACGAGAGGCAGCCCTCGTCGAAGAGGATCGTCTCCTGGCGATCGACGATCTCGGGGTTCGCGAACACCCGCAGGTCGCTCGGCTCGTCCTCGCCGGTCGCGGTGTCGACGATGAACACGCGCAGCGCGACGCCGATCTGCGGCGCGGCGAGCCCGACCCCGGGCGCCGCGTACATGGTCTCCGCCATGTCGTCGATGAGCTTCTGGAACTCGGGCCCGAAGTCGGTCACGGGCTTGCCCGGGATGCGAAGGCGCTTGTCGGGGTAGTGGAGGATCGGGCGAACGGCCATGGAGCGAATGGTCTACTGTCCGCGGTGGGCCGTCGCAAGGGCGCGCCGGGCACGGACCCGAGTCGAGGCTCGGTTGCGACGCGCATCCGACTCGTTCGGCCGGCTTTCGGCGCAGTCGACGTTCGCGGGTGCATTCGATGAGCGAGGGTGGCTCGTACCCACGATCGGGGCCGAGGATCGTTCGGCTCCCCACACGAGCGTCCGCATGGATTGCGTGCGCGTGAGCTGCCCCCGAGACGCGCGAACGCTGTATCCTTCGCGCCGTGAGTGGGCGCGTCGAGGTCGTGGTTCCGGGTCCCGAAGGGACGTGGATCGCGCGCGCGCTCCGCGAGGCGGAGATCGAGGTCGGCGAGTCGCCGGGTGGCGTGGCCGACGGCGCGACGGTGGACGCGGCGCTCGTGGTCCTCGCGACGACGGTCGACGGCTTCGAAGGGCTCGCGGCGTCGCTCGCGCGACGCACGCAGGTCGTGGCGGTGGGCTGGGATCCGATCCCGGCCGAGCTCGCGCCGCGCTTGTCGCTCGCCGGGTTCTTCGTGCGTCCGGTGGCGCTCGGGCAGCTCACGCGGCTCGTGCGGCGGCTGCTCGACGAGGGATGGGCCGCGCGCAGCGGTCATGGATCGGAGCCCCCGCGAGCAGCACCCGATCCGAGAGCGGTCGTGACGTCGGAGCCGGTCGTGCGCACCGAGCCGTCGCGTTCGTCGCGCTCGTCGATCCCGCCGCCGCCCTCGGGCGACGTCGAGCTGCCCGAGCGCGAGCCCACGCTCCAGCTCCCCGCCGACGATCTCGACGGCGACGCTCCACCGCCGCGGGAGCCGACCCTGGCGCTCGGCGAGCCCGAGGTCGCGCTCGGGATCGCGCCGTCGTCGCACTCGTCGTCGCGCGGCTCGTCGCGTCCCCCGCCACCGCGCGAGCCGACGAGCTCCGGCACCACCGCGGCCGGGCGCGCCACCGCGTGTTTCTCGCCCCGCTTGGAGGATCTGCTTCGCCGCGCGGATCGCCGGCTCTTCCCGGAGTCCGCACCGCTCGATCTGCGCTTCCCGGGCGGCGACGAGCCCGCGCACGAGCTGGTGCCGGACGAGCTGCTCGCGGAGGTCGCGACGCCCCTGGATCCGGCCGAGCCCGATCCGCTCGAAGCGTTCACCTTCGTCGGCGCGCCCGATGCCGCTTCCGTCGAGGCGTCGATGCTCGAGAGCGCCGTCGGCTCCTCGGTGTCGCGCTCCGGGGTCGCGAGCGAGCCACCTCCGCGCACGTCCAGCACCGGGCGCACGCCCGGTACGGTGCGCGAGCGCTCGATGCCTCCGCCGCCGAAACCCGCCGCGACGTCGCCCACCTTTCCGAGCGATCTGACTCGTGAAGGCACGCTCGCTCCCGGCGGTGCGCTGCGTCTGCTCTGGCAGCTCCAAGATCGCGCGCGCCCGCTCTGGCTGCACCTCGACGTCGCGGGCGGGCCCGAGGTTCGGCTCGGGCTGCGCGACGGAAAGCTCGTGGCGTTCGAAGGCCCCGCGCACCGCATCGTCGCGGCCGAGCTGCGCGAGATGGGTCGCTGGCGCACCGCGGTCGAGGACGAAGCGGCGGCCGAGACGCTGCTCCGCGAAGCGGTGGAGCGCGGCACCATCGATCGTTTCGAGCTCGCCACGCGACTGCGTCACGCGCGCGAGACGCTCTTGCACCAAGCGGCGACCGCGCACGAGGCGCAGTTCGCGCTGCGACCGCCGGTCGGCGAGCTGCCGACGCGCCCGCTCCTGCCGAACCTCGTGGTCGCGATCGCGAGCGAGGGCGCACGACGTCGGCTCGGCACCGACGTGGTGTTGCGCTGGCTCGGCCACGACGCGGTCGATCGCCTCGTGCTGCTGCCTTCGTTCGCGACGCGCGCGGAGCAGCTCGGCCTCGAGCCCGAGCTCGTGGAGGCCTTCGAGGCGGCCGCGGATCATCCCGTGATGACGCTGCTGCACGGGCTCGCGGCCTCGGTCGGTGCGGCGGGCGCGCTCTTCGCGCTCGCGTCGTGCGACGCGCTGCGGCTCGAGACCGCGTCCGACGTGGACGACGTGCCTCCGGAAGCGGTACGCGCTCTCCTCCGACGGGCCCGCGCGCGCGCGGAGGTCGGCAGCTACTTCGCGATCCTCGAGCTCGCGCCCGACGCGAGCGAGCGCGACATCGTCGAGTCTCACCGACGCCTGCGTCGCGAGCTCGTCCGCCTCGATCTCGACGCCCTCGGTCTCGAAGAGCTCGAAGGCGATCGCCAAGACGCGCTCGCCGCGCTGGACGAAGCGCTCGCGCACCTCGGCAACGCGCGCCTGCGCGCGGTGTATGCCGCGGCGCTGGCGCGCGGCGCATCCTGATCGCAGCCCCCGCGTTCGCCGCGGGAGCGAACGTGAACGTGAACGCTGGCGTGAACGCGAACGCGAACGTGAACGTGAACGTGAACGTGAACGTGAACGTGAACGCAAACTCGACTCAAGTCGCGTCACATCGTGGCCGTTCACGTCGCCGACCACGTCAACGTCAACGTCAACGTCAACGTGGAGGCGAACGGCGCCGGTTCGCGAGCGTGAATGGCGAAGGTCGCGTGATTGAATCCGAACTCGCCACCCGTCGAAGGTGCGTTCAGAGCATCGACACGGGATCCACGTCGACCGAGGCGCGCGCGTTGCCGAGGCCTTCGTCGATCGCGTTGGCGATGCGCGCCGCGACCTGGCGCAGCGGGCCTCGCTCGCCACGCACCAAGAAGCGCTGACGGAAGCGCGCGCGCAGCCTCGCGATCGGCGCGGGCGCGGGACCCTGCACCTTCAGCTCGCCGCGGATCGTCGCCGGATGCGACTTCGCGAAGCGCGCGAGCTCCTCCGCGACGCGCTTGGCCACGGCTTCGTCCGGCGCGTCGACGCGCACCGCGATCATGCGACCGAAGGGCGGGTACTCGAGGTCGCGCCGCTCCGCGAGCTCTGCGCGGAAGAACGCTTCGTAGTCGTGTCGTGCGGCGGCCACGATCGCGGGGTGCTCGGGCTGGAAGGTCTGGAAGATCACGCGACCTTCGCGCTCGCCACGTCCCGCGCGCCCCGCGACCTGCGCGAGGAGCTGGAACGTTCGCTCGCCCGCGCGGAAGTCCGGGAACGCGAGGCTCTGATCCGCGAGCATCACGCCCACGAGCGTCACGCCCGGCAAGTCGTGGCCCTTCGTCACCATCTGCGTGCCGACGAGCACGTCGACCTCGCGGCGCCGCAGCCGATCGAGCACCGCCTCCACGTTCTTTCCCGTCGCAGTGTCGCGATCGAGCCGCGCCACGCGCGCCTCGGGGAATCGCTCGATCAGCGCGTGCTCGAGCTGCTCGGTGCCGAGCCCGAGCGGCTCGAGCGCGTCGGCGCCGCAGGTCTTGCACACGGTGGGCACCGCGGTGCGGTAGTCGCAGTAATGACAGCGCAGCTCGCCCGCGCTGCGGTGCTCGGTGAGGGTGACGCTGCAGAGCGGACACTCGACGCCCGCGCCGCACGCGAAGCAGCGGAGCGCGGGCACGAAGCCGCGACGGTTCAAGAAGAGGATCGCCTGATCGCCGTTCGTCAGACACTCGCCGAGCGCGCGCAGGAGCGGCGCGGTGAGGAAGAGCGACGCGCCGCCGCGTGGACCGGTCGCATCCGACGCGGGGCGCCAACGCTTGAGATCGATCGTCTCCACGTCGGGCAGCCGCTGCGTCGTCGCGCGCTCCGGCAGCGACAGGAGCGTGAGGTTGCCTTCGGTGGCGCGGTGGAAGCTCTCCACGCTCGGGGTCGCGCTGCCGAGGATGCAGATCGCGTTCTGTCGGTGCGCGCGCAGCAGCGCGAGATCGCGCGCGTGGTAACGAAAGCCTTCTTCTTGTTTGAACGAGCCGTCGTGCTCTTCGTCGACCACGATCACGCCGAGGTCCTCGATGGGTGCGAAGAGCGCGGAGCGTGCACCCACCGCGAGCCGCAGCTCGCCGCGCCGCAGACGCCGCCAGAAGTCGTCGCGCTCTCGCTCGCCGAGCGCGCTGTGCAACACCGCGATCCCGTCGCCGAAGCGCGCTCGAAAGCGCTGCGCGAGCTGCGGCGTCAGCGCGATCTCGGGCACGAGCAGGAGCGCGCCGCGCCCGAGCTTCTGCGCCTCTTCGATCACGTGGAGGTAGACCTCCGTCTTGCCCGAGCCAGTCACGCCGTGGAGCAAGAAGCCGCCGCCGCTCCGCGCGTGCAGGGCCTCGGTCATGCGTGCGACCGCGAGCGTCTGCGCGGGATGCAGCGGCGGCGGCACGTCGCGCTCCACCGGCTTGCCGAGGAAGGGATCGCGCTGCACCTCGCGCTCTTCGAGGGAGAGCAGCGACTTCGCCTGAAGCGCCTTGAGCGTGCTGCGCGCCGACGGTCCGTGCAGCTCGCGCAGCTCGGTGAGCGCGACCTCGCCGCGCTCCTGCACCAGCGCAAGCAACGCACGCTGCCGCGCGCCGAGCCGCACGGTCACCTCGCGCACCGCGCCGAACGCGAAGAGCTCGCGCACCGTCCCGATCGCGCGCCCGCGGATGCGCTCCTCGCCTTCGAGGAAGCCGTCGTCGCGGAGCTTGCGGAGCGCGCCGGTCGGCAGCGCGGGCGCGGCGGCGCGGAGCACTTCGCCGACCGGGTGCAGGTAGTAGCGCGCGGCCTCGTCGAGGAAGGCCAAGAGATCCGAGGGAAACACGGGCTCTTCTTCGAGCAGCCCCGCCACCGAGAGCACACGTTGCACGCCCTCGGGCGCGGCCTCGCGGGTCGCGATCACGAAGCCCGCCACCTTGCGCCGATGAAACGGCACCGCGACGCGATGGCCCGGAACGAGCGTCATCCCCTGCGGCACGCGGTACGTGAAGGTGCGCCGGAGCGGCACCGGGATGGCGACGTCGACGAAGCTCATGGCGATGCGGCACGACGTGCGCGGGGAGCGCGAAGCGCGAAGCGGGACGTGGAGGGGATGCGGCTCACGAACGTTCTCGAGGGAGCCGAGCTTGGACCGCGCGTGCGACGTCCGCGAGGGCGGGATCACGCGCCGCGATCGCGAGCCAGCCGCGTGCGTCCTGGTGCGCGCCGAGGGCGATCAGCGCGCGCGCGTAGAGCAGGGCGGCGTGGGGGTGGCGCGCGTCGTGTTGGAGCGCGAGCCCCGCCGCGTGCTGTGCGGTCGCGGGATCGCCGTTCGCGAGCGCGACGCGGGCGAGATCGCGCGCGGCCGCGGTGGCGTCCGGGCGCGCGTGCACGCAGCCGAGCAAGATGCGCTGCGCGAGATCGAGTCGACCGCGACGCTCCGCGCGGCGCGCGAGCCAACGCGCGGCTTCGAGCGCGTCGTCGGGGAGGGTGGCGGTCGAGAGCGTCGACGCGCTCATGGCGTCACGCTCCCGCGGCGTCGGCCGGCGACCTCGTCGCGCAAGACGAGCAGGTGGCGCACGGTGCGCATCGCGTCGCGCACCTCCGCCGGTGTGCTCGGATCTGCGGCGAGCCGATCGGCCGCTTGCACCAGCGCGAGGATCGCGCGCGCGCTCGGGACGCTCACCGGATCGACGGAGGGCTCGGCGAGCGAAGGCGCGAGCGCGAGGAGCGCGAGCTCGGAGGGGCTCGAGTCGGTCAGCGCGCTCTCCGTCGCGCGGAGCTCGCCCACCTGGGGGAGCTGCGCGAGCGAGGCGGCGCTCGTGCTCGGACTCGCTCGGCGCGAGTCGATGCGGCTCATCGCGACCCCTCCTCACGCTCGGCCCACGCGGCTTGCAGCACCGCGGCCACCGCCTCGAAGAGCCGGTCGGGGATCTCTTCGCCGACCTCGAGCTCGTGCAGCGCGTGCGCGAGCGGGACGTCGCGGAAGACCGGCACCCCGGCTTCGCGGGCGGCTTGGATCATGCGCTGCGCGAGGCCGTCCTGACCGCGCGCCAACACCTCGGGCGCGTCGTTCTCGTCGGCGTCGTACTTCAGCGCGACCGCGAGGTGGGTCGGGTTCACGACGAGCACGTCCGCGTGGCGCACTTGTTCGACGGCGTCGTGCTCGACGATCTCGCGGTGCAGGCGCTCGCGCGACTGCTTCGCGTGGGGGTCGCCTTCGGCGTCCTTGTACTCACGCTTCACCTCCTCCTTCGTCATCTTCTGATCTTGGCGGTGCCGCCAGCGCTGGTAGAGCACGTCGAGCGTGCCGATCGCGAGCGACGCGCCACCCACCCGGAACAGCAGGCTCGACACCACCGAGCCGGTGGCGTCGATCGCGGCTGCGGCGTCGCGCGCGGGCAGCCCGACGACCCCACGGATGGCGTCTTCGAGCACGCCGTACGCCACGTAGCCGATGATGAAGATCTTCAGCAGCGCCTTGAGCAGCTCGATGAGCTGCTTCTGCGAGAAGAGGTTCTTCAATCCCCGGATCGGATCGAGCCGCTCGAGCTTCGGTTGAATCGGCTCGAAGGTGAGCAGGCCGCCGACCTGCAAGAAGCCGATCGCGGTGCCGGTCACGAGCGCTGCGAGCAAGAGCGGGAGCGCGGCCTCCATCCCGAGCGCGGCCACCGCTTCGAGGGCGCGCGGCCCGGACACGTTCTCTTCGATGCTACGGATGGAGAGCCGAATCGCGTCCTCGAGCGAGCGGCGCGCGCTCTGCCCCGTGCCGACGAGCGCACCCGCGACCGCGAGCAGCACGAACGCGTTCTGCAGATCGCGGCTCTTGGGGACCTCACCCTTCTTCCGCGCGTCGCGCAGCTTCTTCGGTGTGGCCTCTTCGGTCTTCTCGCTCGCCATGCTCGAACGCGCTCGTGCTCGGGTTCTAACAGCTTCTCTCGCCGACGCGCTCTGCCGTGCGACACGCCCTGCTCACACCGACGACGCGTGCGTCGCGGTGCGGCTTCTTCGCACGGAGCTCGCATGGGTTGCCGGCCGGAAACCGCCCGGCTGGTCCCTCAGCGCTTCCTCACCAGCGTTCCGTCGCGCCGGAACTTCCCGCGCAGGCGACGCGGGTCGCGGCTGAAGGGGGCCAGGCTCTCGTCGCGCTCGCCGCGCGCGAGCCGCAGCGCGCCCGCGTACGCGATCATCGCTGCGTTGTCGGTGCACACGCGGACGGGCGGCACCCGCAGCGTGACGCCGGCCTTGGTCGCGAGCTCCGCGCAGCGCGCGCGCAGCCCGCGGTTGGCCGCTACGCCGCCCGCGAGCACGAGGCGCGGCACGTCTTCGTTCGTGCACGCGGCGATCGACTTCTTCGCGAGCACTTCGACGAGCGCGCGCTGATACGACGCGCAGAGGTTCGTGAGCGCAGTGTCGTCGGTCGGCGCGCCGTGCTCTTCGACGTGGCGCGCGAGGGCGGTCTTGAGGCCGGAGAAGCTGAAGTCGAGGGTCGCGCGCGAAGGCATCGGGATCGGGAAGTCGTGTGCGCGCGGATCGCCCTGCGCGGCCAGTCGATCGATCACCGGGCCGCCGGGATAGCCCAGGCCGAGCAGCTTCGCGGCTTTGTCGAAGGCCTCGCCCGCCGCGTCGTCGCGCGTCTGCCCGAGCAGCTCGATCGCGTCGGGCGCGTCGACGCGGTAGAGCGCGGTGTGACCGCCCGAAGCGAGCAGCGCGACGAAGGGGTAGGGCACCGGCTCGTGCACCTCGTCGTCGCGGTGGAGCTGCACCGCGAGCAGGTGCCCGTCGAGGTGGTTCACACCGACCAAGGGCAGCCCGGTCTTCCACGC
>JALOQC010000009.1 GCA_025453555.1 Myxococcota bacterium
CATCGAACTGCGGGGGTGACGCATGTTCTCCGACAGAGCATCGAGCATGCCACGAGAAGTGCGCCAACCCGTGCCCTGGAGACGGCCGCGTTGCTCTCGCGGCGCGTGAGCGGCATCGTCGCGCGATGACGCCTGCCGAGAAGGCCGCACGCATCGGGGAGCAGCTCGACGCGCTCTATCCGAAGCCGCCGATTCCGCTCGATCACACCGATCCTTTCACGCTGCTGATCGCGGTGATGCTCTCCGCACAGACCACCGACAAGAAGGTGAACCAAGTCACTCCCGCGCTCTTCTCGGAGGGACCGACGCCGGCCGCGATGGCGGCGCTCTCGGTCGAACGCATCCTCACGCTCATCAAGGAGGTCGGGCTCGCGCCGACCAAAGCGAAGAACGTGAAGCGAACGGCGGAGCTGCTGGTGGAGCGGCACGCCGGGGAGGTGCCGCAAACGCTCGACGAGCTGGAGGCGCTGCCGGGGGTCGGGCACAAGACCGCGCAGGTCGTGATGGCGCAGGCGTTCGAGATCCCGGCGTTTCCGGTCGATACGCACATCCATCGGCTCGCGGAGCGCTGGGGGCTCTCGAGCGGGAAGAACGTCGAGACGACCGAGAAGGATCTGAAGGCGGTCTTTCCGGAAGACACGTGGATCCGGAGGCACCTTCAGATCATCTACTTCGGGCGCGAGCACTGTCCGGCGCAGCGGCACGATCCGCAGGTGTGCCCGATCTGCTCGTGGGCGGCGCCGCCGAAGGACGATTCGGAGTCGGAGACGACGGCGTCGAAGGATGTGAAGACGTCGAAGAACGCGAAGGACGCGAAGGACGCGAAGACGTCGAAGAACGCGAAGGCGTCGAAGGATACGAAGGCCTCGAAGGGCACGAAGACGTCGAAGGACGCGAGCGCGACGAAGGCGTCGAAGGACCCGAAGGCGTCGAAGGACGCGAGCGCGACGAAGGCGTCGAAGGACGCGAAGGCGTCGAAGGACGCGAAGGCGTCGAAGGACGCGAAGGCGTCGAAGGACGCGAGCACGACGAAGGCGTCGAAGGCCGCGAAGGCCGAGAAGGGGAGGGCGTCGTGAGCAAGACCATCGAGTGTTTCTTCGATTATTCGTCGCCTTTCGCGTACCTCGCGACCACGCAGATCGAGCGCGTGGCGGCGGAGGAAGGCGCGAGCCTCACCTGGCGACCGTTCCTGCTCGGCGCGCTCTTCCGCACCATCGGCACGCCCGACGTCCCGATCGCGACCTTCTCGGAGCCGAAGCGACGCGCGCTGCTCGTCGACTTGCAGCGCTGGGCGCGCGTGCACGGCGTGGGCTTTCGTTTCCCGACGCGTTTCCCGATTCGGAGCCTCGACGCGCTGCGGCTCACGTACGCGGTGCCGGAGGCTTTTCGTGCGCCGCTGATCCATCGCGCGATGCGCGCGGCGTGGGTGGACGACGCGGGGCTCGAGCGCGACGTGCTCGAGGAGTGTCTGGTCGACGTCGGGCTCGACGCGTCGTGGATGGCGAAGCTCGACGAGCCCGAGATCAAGGCCGCGCTGCGTGCGACGACCGAAGAAGCCGAACGACGCGGTGCGCCGGGCGCGCCGACCTTCTTCGTGAACGACGGCACGAAGGAGCGGATGGTGTGGGGACAGGATCGGCTGGAGTTCGTGCGGCTCGCGCTGCGTGGAGAGCTCGAGCCCTGAGCGACCGCGTCACGCAGCGCCGCGCGGGACGACTACTCCTGCGACCGCCGCGCTCGCGCGTGTCGCAGCCGACGCGAACTTCGACGCGCCAGCGATGCAGCACGCGCGCCCGCGACCGACTTGGACCGCGCCACGTGGCGCGAGGCGAGATCGAGCCCCACGCTCCACGGAAGCGACGGCTCCCGGCGGTCGTTCAGGGTGTGCGCATGGCGATCGACTTCAAGCTCTTCGGCATCCCGATCCGGATCCACTGGTTGTTCTTCCTCACCGGCTTGCTGGTCTGGCAAGGCTTCCGAGGACCCGACGTCGGCGCGGCGAGTCTGCCGATCGCGCTCCTCGTCGTGCTCCAGGCGGTGCTGATGCACGAGCTCGGGCACGCGCTGGTCGGGCGCGCGTTCGGACTGCAGCCGCAGATCGATCTGATGCTGCTGATGGGACAGACCTCGTGGCGCTCGGGGCGCGAGCTCTCGCCCGGCCGGTCGATGCTCGTGAGCTTCGCGGGGCCGCTCGTCGGCATCGTGCTCGGCGGCATCGCGCTGGCGTTGGCGCTCACGCTCGGCGACCCGCAGGCGTTCGCGAAGTCGCTCGAGGCCGGCGAGACGCCGACGCTGCGGCAGTGGGCCCTGACGACCTTCGTGTACGTGAACCTCGTCTGGTCCTTCTACAACCTCGTGCCGGTGCTGCCGCTCGACGGAGGCAACATCCTCGCGTCGTTCTTCCAGCTCTTCTCGCGCGAGCACGGGCAGCGTTGGGCCCGCTACGTCTCGCTCGTCTTCCTCGCGGGGCTGCTCGCGCTCGCGGTCGCGATCCAAGCGATCTTCCTCGCTGCGTTCATCGTGATGTTCGCGTTCATGAACGTGCAGGCGCTCCGCGCGGAGCGTGCGCTTCGTCAATCGGGCGTGCCGGTGGTGCGCACGGCGGAGGACCTCCTGAAGCTCGCGTACGCGGCGCTCGAGAAGGGCGACCACGCGACGGTCTCCAAGGCCGCGCTGGTGCTCTCGCAGCACGCGGGCGACACCGCGGCGCGCGACGAGGCGCTCCACCTGCTCGCGTGGGGGCGTCTGCTCGCGGGGCAGCCGGGCCAAGCGCGCGAAGCGCTCGATCGACTGAGCGGTGAGCGCGATCCGGACCCCGCGCTCGAGGGCTCGGTGCAGCTCGCGCTCGGGCGCACGGTGGAGGCGGTCGAGCTCTTCGAGCGCGCTCTGACGGCGGGGCCGAGCGAGATGGTGGTGAAGAAGTGGGTCGAGGCGGTGGAGCGCTCGGGCAGCTTCCGACGCGCGGCCACGCTCGTGAACGAGCGACGAGATCTGGTGGGGCCGAAGGCGCTCTCGCGCTTGCAGGCGTCGGCGCTGCAGGCGGGGGAGCACGAGGCGGCGTTCTTGCTCGGCGCGCTCGCGTTCCCGATCGCGCACGAGCCGCTCACCGCGTTCAACGCCGCGTGCGCGCTGGTGCGGCTCGGCAAGCTCGACGAAGCCGCGCGCTGGCTCGAGAAGGCGCACGAGGTCGGCTTCCGCGACCTCGGTCTGCTCGATCGCGAAGAGGATCTCGACGCGTTGCGCGCGACGAGCGCGTGGCCGGAGCTGAGAGCCCGCTTCGAGAGCTGAGACTCCGCTTCGACAGCGGAGCGCGCGGACGAGCATCGTCGTCGATGACGCGGGCGAACTCTCGCGCAGGGAACGCGCGGACCTCTGCGCCCGGAGCGGAAGCTCAGCGCGGAGGCCGGCGGACGATCATCGTCTGCGTGCCGAACGCGACGAGCGCACCGTCCGGATCGCGCAGCTCGATGTCGCAGCTCGCGAAGCCGCGATCGGCGAAGCGGCAGGTGGAGACGCAGAGCAGGCGGTCGTGCGTGGTGGGCGCGAGGAAGTGCACCGTGAGATCGAGGCTCGGCATGAAGATCGGTGGGTGGTCGGAGCCGAGGGCCATCACGAGCGCGGCGGGCATGGTGTCGACGAGCGGGGGCAACGCGAGCGGGTCGAAGAGGTCGATCGCGTCCTCGGGTTCGCGCGCTGCGTCGCACCGCGAGTCGTCGTAGGGATCGCGCGCGGCGTCGCGCTGCGGATCGTGCCGCGGTTCGTGATGCGGTTCGTGCTGCGGTTCGTGATGCGGTTCGTGATGCGGAGCGTGATGCGGATCGCGCTGCGGATCGCGCGTGCGCTGCGGGACGAGGTAGCGGAACCAGCGCGCGTAGCGGGGCTCGCCCGGGGGGAAGGTCGCGCTCGTGAAGACGGGCGCACCGATCGCGATGCGACCCTCGACTTGGCGAAAGAACGAGAGCTTCGCCTCGGAGCCCGGCGGGAAGAGCGGCGGTGCGTCGTCCCACGTGCGCGCGTCGGCCGGTAGCGCACGGCGATGGACCTCCGGGCCCTCGCGATCCTTCACGAAGGTGGCGGTGACCTCGAGGCCGACGTCGTTCGAGCTCACGTGACGGAGCGTGGCGCGGAGCTGCGTGGCGACGTTGCCCTCACGCAGACGCACCACCTCGATCGTCAGCTCGCCCGCGGGCACCGCGCTCACGAAGGTGGTCGTGGCGGCCATCGGCCGAAACGTCGGCGCCTCCGCCTGCATCGCGCGGAGCGCGATCGTCATCAGAACGCCGCCGGAGGGCGCGAAGAAGTCCCAATGAGACGGCAGGTGCGCGCGGTAGCGACCGTCTCCGAGCGGTCGGACGGCGGTGTCGCGCGCGAGATCGGCGGGCTCCATGCGCGGAGGATGCACGTTTCGCGTGGAGGATCGACGTCGGTGCGAGCGTGCCGAGCGGGGCCCTTCGACGATCCGTGGCTCGATCTCACCGCGGATCCTCCGTGGGCTGGTCGTCCGCCGCGGTCGAGCTCCCGCCAGGGGTCGGATCTGTGAGCGAAATCGCTCGTGATTCGTGGGAGCTTGCATTCATGCGCAAGCGCGAATATAGAAGACCTCGTGGACGTCACGCCCTTCGCGACCACCGAGCGCCGCTGGGAGCTCTACCGCCTGCTCGGTGAGCCGGTGCGGCTCCGCTTGCTGGCGCTCGCGGCGGAGGAGGAGCTGGCGATCGGGGAGTTGGCCGACCTGCTCGGGGAGTCGCAGCCGAACGTGTCGCGCCACCTCAAGGTGCTGCGTGGCGCGCAGCTCCTCTCCGAACGCAAGGAAGGCACGCGCGTGTTCGTCCGCCTCGACGAGCGGCTCGCGCGCGACCCCGTGATCGCGGACGCGCTCGGGGCGGGGCGCTCGCTCTGCGAAGAGGACGGAAGCCTGGAGCGCGTGGCGGAGGTGCTCGCGGCGCGTGAGGCACCGGCGCGTGCGTTCTTCGAGGCGCCGGGGGACGAGCCCGAGGCTTGGCCGAGCGAGCTCGGCGCGTACCTGGCGGCGCTCGCGCCCTTGGTGGAACGACGCGGCTTCGCGGTCGACGTGGGCACGGGCGACGGCGCGTTCCTCGAGGTGCTCGCGCCGATCTTCGATCGCGTGCTCGCGGTCGATCGTTCGGAGGCGCAGCTCGCGCGCGCACGCACGCGCCTGTCGCGGCGCGGCTACACGAACGTGGATCTCGCGCTCGCGGAGCTCGGGGACGCGCACCTTCGTGAGCAGGTCGACGCGCGAGGTGGGGCCGACGCGGTCTTCGCGAGCCGCGTGCTGCACCACGCCTCGCGTCCGGGCGCGGCGTTGTCCGATCTCGCGCAGCTCGTCGCGCCAGGTGGGGTCGTGATCGTGGTCGACTACGTCGCGCACGAGGACGAACGGATGCGCGAGCGGCAGGCCGACGCGTGGCTCGGGTTCGCGCCCAAGGAGCTCGCGGGGTATGCCCGTCGCGCGGGGCTGGAGGGGGCGCGCGTCACGAAGGTCCCGGCTTCGCGCTGCGGCGACGGACCGGACGGACACTTGGACTGGCAGGTGCTCGCAGCGCGTCGCGCGGCGTGAGCCGAATCGACCACACACGACGACACCCTCACGAACGAGCCGACGTACGAGCCGACGTGAGTGGGACGAAGAACGAGACGACGCGCGCCGAGGCGCGCACCGAAAGCAGAGAGAACGACATGACGACCGCAACGACCGAGACCACCAAGACGCCCAAGAGCACGCGCCTCAAGTACAAGGTCGCGAACCTCGACCTCGCCGAGTGGGGTCGCAAGGAGATCCAGATCGCCGAGAAGGAGATGCCCGGGCTCATGGCGCTCCGCGCCGAGTTCAAGGGCCAGCAGCCGCTCAAGGGCGCGCGCATCGCGGGCTGCCTCCACATGACGATCCAGACCGCGGTGCTCATCGAGACGCTGCGCGAGCTCGGCGCCGAGGTCACCTGGACGAGCTGCAACATCTTCTCGACCCAGGACCACGCGGCGGCTGCGATCGCCAAGGCGGGCATCCCCGTCTTCGCGTGGAAGGGCGAGACCGAGGAAGAGTACGACTGGTGCATCTACCAGCAGCTCGACGCCTTCGAGGGCGGCAAGGCGCCGAACATGATCCTCGACGACGGCGGCGATCTCACGATCATCGCGCACGAGAAGTACCCGCATCTCTTCCAGGGTGAGGACCGGATCTTCGGCATCTCCGAGGAGACGACCACCGGCGTTCACCGCCTCTACGAGATGGCCAAGCGCGGCGCGCTCAAGTGCCCGGCCATCAACGTCAACGACTCCGTCACGAAGTCGAAGTTCGACAACCTCTACGGCTGCCGCGAGTCGCTCGTCGACGGCATCAAGCGCGCGACCGACGTGATGATCGCGGGCAAGATCGCGGTCGTCGCGGGCTACGGCGACGTGGGCAAGGGCTGCGCGCAGGCGCTCGCGCGTCAGGGCGCGCGCGTCATGGTCACCGAGGTCGATCCGATCTGCGCGCTCCAGGCGCTGATGGAGGGCTTCCCCGTCGTGACGATGGAGGACGCGGCGCCGATCGGCGACATCTTCGTGACCGCCACCGGCTGCTGCGACGTCATCACCGGCGATCACATGAAGCTGATGAAGGACGAGGCGATCCTCTGCAACATCGGCCACTTCGACAGTGAGATCGGGATGGCCTGGCTCATGGATCCGAAGAACGGCGTGAAGGAAGAGAACATCAAGGCCGAAGGCCCGGTGGATCACTTCATCTTCCCGGATGGCAAGCGCCTCATCGTGCTCGCGCGCGGTCGCCTCGTGAACCTCGCGTGTGGCACCGGTCACCCGAGCTTCGTGATGAGCAACAGCTTCACGAACCAGGTGCTCGCGCAGATCGAGCTCTGGAAGCACCGCCACGACGGCAAGTACGAGGTCGGCCAGGTCTACGTGCTCCCGAAGGAGCTCGACGAGAAGGTCGCCGCGCTCCACCTCGGCAAGCTGGGCGCGAAGCTCACGAAGCTGAACGCGAAGCAGTCGGAGTACCTCGGCGTGCCGACCTCGGGTCCGTTCAAGCCCGAGCACTACCGCTACTGAGCTGCGACCCCGTCGGTCCTCGCTCGAAGTGACCGACGGATCTCGACGCGCGGAGCACGCTCTCCCGCTCGCGCCGGTCTCGCATCGGTGGAGCGGAGCGCGTGACTCCGCGTGCCTCGTTTGGGGCGCTCGCGAGTGGTTCGGGCGGGGGTGCGTCGAGGGGCGCGCGTGATGAGCACGCGTCCGCTGCCGCATGCCGGCGCTCGATCCACGTCGCGAGCCTCGCGCCGGAGCCACGCATGCGGTACCACGGGCTCGCGTGTGGAAGGTCGTGCGACGAGCGTGGTGGTCGTTTCGCATCCACGAGGGCTCGTTGCTCTCGGGGGCGGTCGCCTTCTACGCGCTGCTCGCCTTCGCGCCCCTCGGCGTGCTCGCGGTGGTCGCGGTCGGGTGGCTGCTCGGAGCGGAGCGTGCGCGCGACGCGCTGACGCGCCAAATCGAGACCTTCCTAGACCCCGAGCCCGCGCGCTTCCTGACGGAGGCGATCGAGCGCGGCGCGACCCTCGGTGAGCAAGGTCGTTTCGCGACGCTCATCTCGGTGATCTTCCTCGTGGTCGCGTCGACGCGGCTCTTCTGGATGCTGCGCGGCGCGATCAACCACGCGTGGGGCATTCGTTCGAACTTGCCGCCCGGCTTCTTCGGGCAGCGTCGGCAGGTGCTTCGCCGGAGGCTCGTCGCGTTCGGGATGCTCTTCGTGCTCGGCGGCGCGTTCGTGTTGCTCGCGCTCGTGAAGGCGGCCGTGAACGTCGCGAACGTGCACTTCGCGCGGGTGCCGCTGCTCTGGCGAGGGCTCGACCTCGGGTTCTCGGTGGCGCTCTTCACCGTGCTCGTCGCGCTGATCTTTCGTTGGCTCCCCGACGCGCGCATCGCGTGGCGCGACGCGATGGTGGGTGGCGTGGTCACGGCGGTGCTCAACACGCTCGGCTCGGTGCTGATCGGTCACTACCTCGCGCGCGTCTCGCCGACCTCGATGTACGGCGCGGCGGGCTCGCTCGTGGTGCTGCTGCTCTGGGTCTACTACTCGACCCAGATCTTCCTGTTCGGGGCGGAGCTCACGGCGGAGTGGGCGCGCCAGCGAGGCAGCGGCGTCGAACCCATGCCCTACGCGACGCTGGTGACGCCCGCGGAGCGACCGTCGCTGGTGCTGGACGAGTTCGAGGTGTCGCCGACGCCGCCCGATCAGACGGCATAGAAGTCTCGACGTGAGGGTGTCGAAGGGCGGAGCGCTTGCTCCGAGCGGCGCCTGCACCCCATCCTCCGCGCGTGCCCGAGGCGTTCGATGCCGTCTTCGTCGGCTCGAGCTTCGCGTCGAGCTTCTTCCTCGCGCGATGGCTGGAGCTCGCGCCGTCCTCCGCGCGCGCGCTGGTGATCGAAGCGGGGCCGCGTCGGCCGCACGCGTGGCGGCTCGCGCATCGCAAGGAGGTCCTGGGCTGGCGCGAAGATCACGGTCTGTACGTGAACGAGACGCCCGACAAGCCGTGGATCACGCACGTGGAGCTCGGCGGAAACTCGAATTGTTGGTGGGCCTGCACGCCGCGGCTCGCGCCGGAGGATTTCGCGTTGCGCACGCGCTACGGGCAGGGGACGGACTGGCCGCTCACGTACGACGAGCTCGAGCCCTTCTACGTGCGCGCGGAGACGATGATGGGCGTGTCGGGGGCCGACGATCACCCGGTGTGTCCGCGCAGCGCGCCCTTTCCTCTGCCGCCCCATCGCCTCTCCGCGCCGGACGAGGCGCTCGCGCGTGCGTTCCCGGGGCTCTTCACGCCGCAGCCCTGTGCGCGGCCGAGCGTCGCGACCTCGAAGCGTCCGCGCTGCTGCGCGAGCGGGGTGTGCGAGCTCTGTCCGATCGACTCGAAGTTCACGGTGCAGAACGAGCTCGCGCACTTGTTCGAGGACCCGCGCGTGACCCTCTGGACCGAGGCGCGTTGCGAGGGGATCGACGTGCAGAACGACGTCGCACGTGGCGTTCGGGTGCGACGCGGGGGGCGCGAGGAGACGGTGCGCGCAGAGCTCGTCGCGCTCGGGGCGAACGCGATCTTCAACCCGTGGATCCTGCTGCGTTCGGGGCTCGAGCATCCAGAGCTCGGGGTCGGTCTGCACGAGCAGGTCGGCGTCGACGTGATCGTGGATCTGAACGGCATGGACGCGTTCGGAGGGAGCACGTCGATCACGGGGCACCTGTACTCGCTCTACCTCGGAGAGCGACGTCGCGATCGGGCCGGCGCCCTGATCGAGGTGTGGAACGTGCCGATGCTGCGGCTCGAGGCGGGCAAGTACCGCCAGCGCGTGAAGCTCAAGGCGGTGATCGAGGACACGCGAGGCGGCAGCCGCGTCGACGTGGATCCGAACGATCCTTCGCGGCCGCGGGTGCGACACGCGGGGCCGAGCGAGTGGACGCGGCGCGCGATCGCGCGGCTGGAGGACGACTTGCAGCCGGTGCTCGACGCGCTGCCGGTGGAGCGCGTGCGGATCGGCGAGCCGCTGCCGACGGAGGCGCACGCGATCGGGAGCACGCCGATGGGGAACGATCCCGCGAGCAGCGTGATCGACCGGAACCTCGTGCATCACCGCGTGCGCAACCTCGTCGTGCTCGGGAGCGGCGCGTTCCCGTGCGCGACCCCCGCGAATCCGACCCTGACGCTCGCCGCGCTCTCCCTGCGCGCGGCGGAGGCGATGCTCGCGTGAGCGGACGACGAGAGTGGCTGCGCGGCGCGCTGCGCGTGGGTGGCCTCGGTCTCGCGCTCGCGCTCGGGGGCGGCCATTGGCTCGGGCGCGATCGCATCGCGCGCTGGAGAGCGGAGCGCGCGCTGCGCGAGCGCGTGGCGCCGGTGGAGATCCCGAACGCGGTGATGGATGCCTTCCTCGCGGACGTCGTGCGACACGATCCCGCGCTCGCGGCGCGACTGCACGACGACGTCGCGCTCGACTTGCTCGCGGGGCGGCTCCTGCTCTCGACCGATTTCTTCGCGCGCGGCGCGGGGGCTTCGGGCGAGCTCGCGTACCTGCGCTACGCGAACGTCTACGTGAGCGCGTGCTCGAATCCGTTCGCGCGTTTCGTCGACGCGCCTCTCCCACACGGCGGTGAACCTGCGCGCGCCGAGGCGCTCTACCATGCACACTGCGCGGCCTGTCACGACATGGGCGTAGGACCCGACCTCGCGGGCGTGGACGCGAGGCTCGGCGACGGCCTCGACACGATCGTGCGCGAGGGGCGCGGCGCGATGCCCTCCGCGCGCTCGCTCGGGCTCGACGACGACGCGATCGCGCGGCTGGTCGCGTGGCTGCGTGGACGCTGAGGTTCTGCTCGACGGCGCGATCACAAGGCGCGTCACATCGCGGCACGAACTGAGCGTTCTGCTCGACGACGACGCGAGCGCGCGACGGGTCAGACGGATCGTGTCGGGTCGTGGGCGTCGGCCGAATCAGCGCGCGCGCGGGCCGAACACCGGGCTCGACCACGCCATCTCGCCGTCGCGTTGCGTCACGCGCGCGTAGACGAAGTCGGCGTCGAGCGCGTGATCGAAGCGCACCTCGTCGCCCTCGCCCTCGACCCGCACGATCGCGCCGCGCTCCGTCACCAGCTCCACCCGCGCGATCGCAGTGCTTCCGATCGCGTGCACCTCCACGTGCATCGCGCGGGTGTCGAGCTCGCTGCCCATCGGCGCGCCGTTCACGTGCACGTCGAGCAGGATCTTCGCGCCGCTCGTCGCGTAGCAGCGCCGCGCGCGCAGCGCTTCGAGGACGGCCGCACGATCGAGCGTCACCGCCTGCACCGCGGTGAGGCCGGTGCGGAAGGGATCGCGCTTGCGCGCTTCGCCGTGATGCCAGAGCAAACCGTGCGCGTCGCTGCCGCCGACGAAGCCGAAGCGATGACCCTTGCGGAGCATCGCGTCCGCGAGCTGATCGCGGTGCTCGCCGCGCATGCCGAGCGGGCTGTCCGCGGTCTCGTAGCAGCCGTGGCAGCTCACGATCTCCCAGAAAGGCTGGGCGATCTCGTCGTGTCCCGCTTCGTCGCAGCCGGTCCAGCCGATGTGGTGCGGCGCGCAGATCGCGCCGAGCTCGCGCACGATCGAGGTGAGCTCGCGCCCCTCCGGCACGTCGTCGCGGCTCACGAGCGGCATGCTCCGCCGAGGCAGGTACACACACTTGTGGCCTGGGCCCGGATGCATCTTCGCGGTCCACTCGTAGGCGTAGAGGGCGACGAAGCGGCCCGGCACGTGGTGTCGATCGACCACCTGCTGGAGGTACTCCCATTCGCCCGGGCCGGTGCGTTTGCCGAGGAAGGCTTCGTGGTCGGTGAGCGCGACGAAGTCGTCGCCGTAGCGATGCCGCGCGCGCCAGTGCGCTTCGTCCGCGCTGCCGACGCCGTCGCTGTGCGCGCTGTGTTGTTGGAGATCGCCGAAGTAGGTGAAGAGGCCGCGCGCGCGCGCGGGATCGCGTCGATCGCGCGGCGGTGAGGAGAGCCGCTGGCGTCGCGTGAGATCGACCTGCGCGAGCTCGAGCTCCGGCGCGCCACCGATCGGCGCGTCGAGCAGGTCGACCTCGAGGCCACGTCGATCGCGGCGCGCGACCACCACGCGTGCGCCCATTCGAAGTGCGGCGACCCGGCGACCGCGGCTGCCCCACTCGCCGTCCGAGAGCGCGACACGTTCGGAGAATCCGTTCGCGTTCAGGTCTTGGCGCCAGAAGTTGTGGCTGCCGCGCCCGAAGAGCGCGAGCGCGCCGTCGCCGCCGAGCACGAGAGAGGGGAACTCGAAGCTCTGCTCCACCCCTTCGCGATCGCGGTCGCGACCGATCATCGGCGCGCGTGGTTCGAGCACGTCGCCGCGCGTGTTCACGAAACGGAGCGCGATCCACTTCGCGACGTCCGGTCGCGCGTCGTCCTCGCGCACGTCGTGGTGCCACGCGACCCACGCGCCTTCGTCCGTGGTCGCGATCGCGGGCGCGGCCGCGCAGCCCCACGCACGCCACACCAGGACGTCGAGCTCGCCTCGGATCAGCCGCACCTCGGTGACGCCTTCGACGTTCGTGATGCGCACGCAGGCGTCGTCCTCGTGGGCTTCGAGCTCCGCATCCGCGTCCGCGATCGCGCCGCGCCACACGGGGATCGCGGCGTGTGGATCGCCGCCCGGGAGCTCGTGCAGCGCGCCCGCGTCGTCGACGGTCCACGCGAGCACGCGTTCGACGCCCGCGATCGACGGGACGGAACCCGGCGCCACCGCGCGCTCCCAGGCGACCGCCTCGAGCCGCGCGCCCTTCGCGACGCGCACGAGCCGCGGCGCGCGCAGGTAGCGTTCGGGGGTCTGGGCGATCGTGGGCATGCCATCGTTTGGCATCCCGGATCGCGCGCGTCCACTTCGTGGAGTCCCCGCCGACGACCGTCATGCCGAGGAAAGACGCACGCGATGTGATGCGCGGGATCCCGTGCTTCGGATCGCGCGCCCTCGAACCCAAAGATCGCGGGGGATTCGCGAGGGGGAGAGGGTTGCGCGACGCGCGCACGTGAGCTCTCGGTAGCCGACCGGCCGGGCGTCTCGGAGCATCAGGGCAAGGTGATCCGGCGCGGCGTGTTGCTCGGCTCGCCCGAGTCTCCGAGCCGTCGGTTCGCGTTGCTGCCCCAACACCACACCGACCCGTCGGCGCGCGTCGCGCACGTGTGGCGCTCGCCCGCCGAGAGGCTGCACACGTCGTCGAAGCCCGCGATCGGTCGATCGTCGGGGCCACGGACGTCCGCGCCTGCGGTGCCGTTTCCGAGCTGTCCGTCGTCGTTGCGACCCCAACAGGTCACGCGGCGGTCCGCGCCGTAGATCACGCAGGTGTGGTCTGCACCCGGGGCGACTGCGTGTACGTCGTCGATCGCGAGCGAGCGCGACACGGGCACGATGTTCCCGGCGGCCGTGGACGATTGGCCGTGATCGTTGGCGCCCCAACAGGCGACGCGACCCGCTTGGACACCGCACACGTGCGGTCGAATCTGCGTGCCGCTGAAGGTCCGCGTGCCCTTCGAGGCGAGGGCCGTGAAACCCATCACGTCTGCGCCGCCGACCTCCACGGGAAGGGGCGTCTCCACCACGTCGCCCGCGCCCGAGTCGACCGAGAGCTGGTTCATGACGTTGTAGCCCCAGCACCTCACCGCGCCGTCGCCGACGAGCGCGCAGCTCGACCCGAGGCCCGCCGCGACCGCGGTGGCGGTGGTGATCTCGAACGCCTCGGTGGAACCGTCGAGCTGATCGCACCCACCCGCCGCGCCCGTGCACTCCGGCGGTGGAACTCCGTCCGGGTCCGCGCCGAGCTCCGCGCTCGCGTTCTGCCCCCAACAACGCACTCCGCCGCCTTCGAGCGCGACGCAGGCGTGCCAGTAGCCGACCGCGAGATCCACGGCGGACGAGACGCCGACGACGGGCCGATCCAATTGGTGGTTCGAGTTGTTTCTCGTGCCGTCGCCGTTGCGGTCTTGGTCGCCGCCGTCGTTGCCCCAGCAGTAGACCTGACCATCGACGGTGTCGTCGAGCAGCGCACAACTGAAGTCGGCGCCGGCTCCGAGCGCGCGCGCGGGCGAGGGCAGGATCACGGCGGTCGGTCCGACGTCGGCGCTCGGGGACGCCCCGGCCTCGCCGCTCGTGTTCACTCCCCAACACACCACGCCCCCCTCGTGGTCGAGCGCACAGGTGTGGTCGTACCCGACCGCGACCGCGACGTAGCCCGCCGCGGTGCCGCAGGCTGGCGGAGGACCGCCGTCGCGATCGCCTCCATCGCCGCCATCGCGTGCTCCGCCGTCGCCCGCGTCGTCCGGGCCTCCGTCGCCCGCGTCGATCGGCGTGCCGCCGTCGAGACCACCGTCCGCTTCGCGGCCGCAGACCTCCTCGCACGCTCGGTCCGTCAACGAGATGCGTAGGGTCGCGCTGCGTCCGACGTCCGTCGTCGCGCAACCGACGTAGCAACGACCTTCGCCGCACGTCGCACCCGACCACGCGCCGACCCACACCGCGACGTCGCCACGTGGGAGCTCGATCGGGGTCGCATCCCCTTCACGGAACACGTCGCCCATCGCCGTGGGGCGCTCGCCCGCGCAGGTGCCGTCCGAGGTGACGACGACCTCGAGATCGAGCGGCGACGGTGCGTCCGAAGGAAGCACGATCTCGAGCGGCACGCGCACGGTGTCCGAAGCACACGCGCCGACCGTCAGGCCGATCGCGAGAGGGAGCGCGAGTCCGAGCCGCATCGCGGCGAGGATAGCAGCGCCACGGCGAACGTCGTGGTTTCGCGCACCTCTCGCACGCGCGCGAGGCTGGCTCGCGACGCCGACTTCAGCACTGCTCGCGCCCGTCGAAACTGGGCTACGCTCGCGCCGTGCGCGTGTTCGTCTTCGTCCTCCTGTCGACCTCGCTCCTCGCGTCGACCAGCGCGGCGCAGAGCGTCGAAGCGGCGGAGGCTCGATATCGCCGTGGTGATCTCCCGGGCGCGCTCGAAGCCTTCGAGGCGACGCTCCGTGGCGGAGGGCTCGAGGGCTCCACGCTGGCGCGCGTACACTGGCACCTCGGGGTGCTCCACGCGATCGTGGGCGACGACGCGGCTGCGCGGACGGACTTCGGGAACGCGCTCGCGATCGATCCGTCGCTGCCGGTCCCGGACGAGCTGCCACCCGAGAAGCAAGCTCTCTTCGAGGCGGTCCGTCGCGACACGCAGCGCGCGGAGCTGCACGTCGAGCCGCTCGAGGTCGATCCCGGAGGCGAGACGATCCTGCGCGTCGTCGCGCCGCCGCTCGCGACGCGCACACGCCTCGAGGTGACGCCGCCGGACGGAGATCCGTGGTCCGTCGAGACGACCTCGACCTCCGCGCGCATCGACGCGGTCGCGTGGCGTGGGGCGCCGCGGCTCGTGGTGCGCGCGATCGCGTTCGACGCCCACGGCAACGTCGTCGCGCGCACGTCGGTGTCGCTCGTGGCGCCGCGTGGTTCGAGCGAGCCCGCCGAAGGGCCCGAGCAGTACGCGCTCCCCTACGAGACGCCTCCCGAACGTTCCGTCGCCAAGAGCCCGTGGCTTTGGCTCGGCATCGGCGCGGTCGTGATCGGCGGTGCGGTCGCGGCGGTGCTGCTCACGACACGCGACACACGCTACGTCGCCGAGCCTTCGGTGGTCCGTTCGGGCCTCGTCCTCACGTGGCCATGAGCACGCGCCTCGGACCGTACGAGCTGCTCCAGGAGGTCGGCTACGGCGGCATGGGCTCGGTGTACCTCGGTCGTCGCGTCGGCCTCGGAGGCTTCCACAAATGGGTCGCCATCAAGACGATCCACCCACACCTCGCGAAGGAGGCGGCCTTCGTCACGATGTTCCTCGACGAGGCGCGCACCGCGGCGTCGATGCAGCACCCGAACGTCACCACGGTGTTCGACGTCGGCGAAGCGGACGGCACGTACTACCTCGCGATGGAGTACCTGCACGGCGAGCACCTCGGCGTGTTCCAGGGCACGGGACCAATCGATCCGTTCCTCGCCGCGCACGCGATCGCGCGCGCGGCGGAGGGCCTCCATCACGCGCACGAGATCACGGACGAGCAGGGGATCCCACGTGGCCTCGTGCATCGCGACGTCAGCCCGCACAACGTCTTCCTCACGTACGACGGTCACGTGAAGGTCACCGACTTCGGCATCGCGCGCGCCGAGGGGCGGCTCGCGAAGACGACCGAGACGGGGCGCATTCGAGGCAAGTGCGCGTACATGGCGCCGGAGCAGGTGCAGGCGCTGCCGCTCGATCGACGCGCGGATCTCTTCGCGCTCGGCGTGGTGCTCTGGGAGCTCGTGACGGGCGAGCGCCTCTACGTCGCGCCGACCGACGCGCAGGTGCTGCTCGCGATTCTCCGCGAGGAGCCGCGACCGCCTTCCATCCTCGTCCCGGATTGTCCGCCCGCGCTCGAAGCGATCGTGATGAAGTGCCTCGCGCGCGATCCCGACGACCGCTTCGCGACGGGGGCGGAGCTCGCGCGCGCGCTCGACGCGTTCGTCGCCACGGCGTCGCGGCCGATCGGTGCGGCGGCGCTCGCGGGGTTGATGCAGGAGCGCTTCGAGTCGACGCGGGTCGAGAAAGACCGGCTGCTTCGCGGCGCGGCGGTCCCGAGGGGCGCGAGCTCGGACGTGGTGTTGGCGGAGACCGTCGCGGCAGACGCGCTCTTGGCGTCGGACGAGGGTCGGGTCGAAGCCCGTGGGACGGCGGATGGGGCATCGACGTCGTCGACCGCGAGAGGGTCGGCCACGAGACCTTCGCTGCGTGCGATCGCAGCGGGCCTCGTCGTCCTCGCCGTGGTCGGGGTCGCGATCGGCTTCGCGATGGGTCGACCGGAGCCCACGCTGGCGCGTTTGGAGAGTGAGCCTGGTCTCGGGCCAGGTGCAGGAGCGAGCGGCGCCGGACCGAGCGGTGAAGCGCGTCTCGGCGAAGCCATCGAGCCGAGCGCGCCGAGCGACGCCGTGCGCGACATGGCGAGCGACTCCGCGAGCGACGTCGTGTCGGGCAATGCGGAAGCGAGCGCGAGGCCCGCGTCGAACACGGCGAGCGCGCCGAGTCCGAGCGCGCCGAGTCCGAGCGCGCCGAGTCCGAGCGCGCCGAGTCCGAGCGCACCGAGTCCGAGCGCACCGAGCGCGCGATCGAGCGCGATGCGCAGCGACCGAGCTCGCGGGACGTCGAGGGGGCCTTCCACGCCGTCGAGCGAGCCCGCAGTCGTCGAAGCTTCTCGGTCGGCCGGGTCAGCGGCCGACGAAGCTTCGCAGGCGGCTCCCTCGTCCGCGCGCGCGACGCTCAGTTTGTTGACGGAGCCGTGGGCCACGGTGCGCATCGGCGGACGCGACTACGGACGCACGCCGCTCTTCGCGCGCGACGTGCCTGCGGGTCGCTTGGTCATCGAGCTCCGTGCGCGCGGCGAGGGCGACGTCGTTTCCCGCACCGTGAACGCCTCCGCCGGCGAGGCGGTGAGCCTGCGCGTGACGCTGCCCGATTGAGGGTGCACCGAGACCACGACGAGCAGTCTGGCACCGGTCACGACCTCACGACGGTCGAGCGTTCGACTTCGGCAACCCCGACAACGTGCCGAGGGCGCCGACTGGCACACCCGGTATCGACGCGGACGCGATCTCCCACGTGAAGCGTCGGTCGGGATCGGCCTCTGCGATCAGCTCGTGCAGATCTTCGGGACCGTACAGCCGCAGCATCGACGCCACGCCGTCGTAGAAGAGCAGCGCCGGGATGGCCGGCACCGCCCACGTGAGCGCGAGCCGCTCCCACCGGAACGGGCGCACGAACGGTGCGGCGACGAAGCTGCTCGCGGCCGCGAGGCTGACCACGCCCATCCCGATCCCGCGGTGATCGCTGGCCTCGACCACCACGATCGACTGCGCCTTCGCCACGGCGTCGCGCAGCACCCCGAACGCCGCTTCGCGCGGCAGGTGGTGGAAGCCGTTGAAGAGCGTGCGCACGCCGGCGATCGACACGTCAGTCGCGTCCGTCGGCTCACGGCGACCGCGCACGCGTCCGGCGGTGCGCGCCTCGATCGCGTCGAAGGCGGCGTGATTCGGATAGAGATCGGTGAGCACGACCTCGACCTCGGGCAGGCGCGCGCAGAGGCCCGCCCACGGGCCACCGCCGCCGCTGCAGAGATCGACCACGCGCCGAACCGAGCTCGCGGCGAGCGCGCGTTCGAGCAAGGGCACGACGGGCTCGAAGCCACGCGTGACCTCCGCGAGGAAGCGCAAGTGGTCGGTGACTGCGTCGCGAAGCACGCGCGGGCACCAAGGCTGATCTTCGATCTCCGGCACGTTCAGGCGTCGCATGACGCCGAGGGTACGCGCGTCGAGGCGGAGCACGCGAGGCGCGCCGCGTGCCGAGGATGCCGACGTCGGGGAATGCGAGGCGCCTCGGCGTTCGTCGTGACCGCGCGCTCGCCCGATCCCGCGCGCGACGCTATAGCCCGCCCGATGCCGCAGTCCTTCGAAGCCGAGCTCTCCGGTTGGGGCAAGTACCCCGTCGCCCGTTGCCGCGTGCAGGTCCCCGAGACGGTCGAGCAGCTCCGTGCGTCGCTCGTCCCCGGCACGATCGCGCGCGGCCTCGGTCGCAGCTACGGCGACCCCGCCCTCAACGAAGGCGGCACCGTCGTCGACTGCACGGGCCTCGATCGTTACCTCGCGTTCGACGAGGCGACGGGCACGCTCACGTGCGAGGCCGGCACGAGCCTGAAGCAGATCATCGAAGACTTCGCGCCGCGCGGGTTCTTCCCCGCCATCACGCCCGGCACGAAGTTCGTGACCGTCGGCGGATGCATCGCGAACGACGTGCACGGCAAGGCCCACCACGTGGACGGCTGCTTCTCGAGCTGCGTCGATTCGATGACGGTGCTGCTCGCATCGGGCGAAGTGGTCCGCGCGTCGCGCGACGAGAACGCGGATCTCTTCTGGGGCACCTTCGGCGGCATGGGGCTCCTCGGCATCGTGCTCAGCGCGACGATGCGCCTACGACGGGTCGAGACCACGTTCTTCCACCAGCGCGCCGTTCGCGCGCGCGACCTCGACGAGCTGCTCGCGGCCATCCACGAGAACGACGCGCGCTACCCGTACAGCGTCGCGTGGCTCGACAGCTTGGCGACCGGCGCGCGGCTCGGGCGCGGCGTGCTGACGGTGGGTGAGCACTGCACGCGCGCAGATCTGCCGGCCAAGTTGGATCCGCTCCGCATCACCCCGCCGTCGCCGGTGGTGGTGCCCTTCGACCTTCCGAGCTCCGCGCTCAACGGTTTCACGATCCGCATCCTCAACGGCGTGCTCGATCAGGTGCAGTCGCATGGCGCGGCGATCGCCCACTACGAGAAGTTCTTCTACCCGCTCGACTTCGTCGGGGAGTGGAACCGCGGCTACGGCAAGCGCGGCTTCACCCAGTACCAGTTCGTGATCCCGCTCGCCGACGGTCCACGTCGCATCCGCGAGATCCTCGAAGCGATCGCGACGAGCGGGCAGGCACCGTTCCTCAACGTGCTCAAGAAGTTCGGTCGCGAGCAGGGTCTGCTCTCGTTTCCCTTCGAGGGATACACCTTCGCGATCGACTTCCCGGTGCGCGACGGGCTCGTCGAGCTGCTTCGACGCCTCGATCGCATGGTCCTCGACGCGGGCGGGCGCATCTACCTCGGCAAGGACGCCTTCGTGGACGCGCCGACCTTCCGCGCGATGTACCCGAAGGTCGACGAGTGGCTCGCGATCAAGCGGAAGTACGACCCGACCGACGTCTTCACGTCGAACCTCGGACGCCGCGTCGGGCTGACCGCGTCTTGAGCCGTCGCGTCGAGCCGACCGCGTCTCGAGCCTTCGCGCTCACGCCGTCGCAGACGCCGTCGCAGGGCGTCGCTCGACGCCGACCCGAACGTGCCGCCCGCTGCGGTCCGGCGTGGTGCGCCGAGCCCTCAGCGGTTCCACGGATCGCGGATGGTGCCGTTCGTGGTGTCCGTGCTCGGCTCGGGCTCGGCGCTCATCGTGCTGGCCGTGGTGGTCGTCGTCACGCTCGTCGACGTCGACCCGCTGCGACGCGACCGCTCCAGCCGGACCACCACGTCGGCTTGCGCACCCCCGACCAACGTGACCGTGCGTGCGACGTAGCCTTCTGCGGAGACCTCGAGATTCCACTCTTCGCCCTCCGGGATCCGGAGCGAGAGCGGAGTGTCGCCGAGGTCGGCACCTTCGCGCGTCACGCGCGCCACGGCGGGCTCGCTGACGACCCGCGTGAGGTGGACGATCCGCTCGGCGGGCGCCGGCTCGGAGGGTGTGGGCTCGACGGCGTTCGTCGGATTCGTCGGAGCGGTCTGCGTCTCCGGGAGCGGCGTCGCCATCGGCGGCGCTCGACCCACGTCGATCACGGGCATCGAGGGCGGACCTGCGACTGGCGCTCGTTCCTCGCCGGGCACGAAGAGCGCTGCGAGCACCGCGCCGGTCACGAAGAGGAGCACGAGCCCGATGCGGAGCGCCCACGTGAGCGCGCTCGAGCCCGGCGCCGACGCGGCGGGTGGCGCGTCGAAGGGCGCTGCGCCGGCGGCGACCGACGGCGTCGCGAACGAGGGCGCGGGCTGATCGAGCTGAGCCGCGGTCTGCGGGACGAGCTGCGAGGGCGACGCCGCGACCTGAGAGGGCGAGACGGCCACCTGAGAGGGCGAGACTGCTTGCGACGCCACGCTCCACGCCACCGACGGTTCCTGACGCGCGACCATCGACGGCTCGCGCATCAAGGTCGGCTTGCCGTCGAGCTCGGCGTCGGTGTCCTCGGGAGCGAGCGCGGCGTGCTTGAGCGCCTCCACGATCTGCCCGAGCCACGCGAACCGGTCGTCGGGCTTCTTCTGCAGACACTTCTGCACGATGTCCTCGAGCCGCTGGCTCGCGCGACATTCCGGGAAGAGCTCGCGCAGCTTCGGGGGCGCCTGGTAGACGTGCGCCCGCATCGCCTCGAACTGAGAGCCGTCGGGGAAGGGTGGCTTCCCCGTCAGCATGAAGCACAACATCGCGCCGAACGCGTAGATGTCTGCGCGATGATCGACGTCGCTTCCGCGCACCTGCTCCGGCGCCATGTACCGCGGAGAGCCGAGCATGATCCCGCTTTGAGTGAGGCGATTCTTCTTGTCGTCCTCTTGGCGGCTCACCATCTTCACGAGCCCGAAGTCGAGGACCTTCACGAAGAGCGGGTCGCCGCTCCGGTGCGTGATCATCACGTTGCTGGGCTTCAGATCGCGGTGCACCAGGCCTTGCGCGTGCGCGTCCTGGAGCGAGCTCGCCACCTGCAGCGCGACGTGGATCGCGTCCTCCGTGAGCGTCTTTCCCTCCAGGTACTCCATCGCGAAGTACAGGAGGTCGCCGTCCCGGCCGTAGTCGTGGACCACGATCGTGTGCGGGTGATGGAGGTTCGCGACGGCGGCCGCCTCCAGCAGGAAGCGCTTCGAGAAGCTCTCGTCCAGATCCGGATTCGGCGGTTGTTTCAGGACCTTGACCGCGACGGGACGTCCGAGCGGCACCTGCTCGGCGCGGTACACGACGCCCATGCCGCCCGCCGCGAGCCGCCGCTCGATCTTGAAACGGCCTCCCACGAGCGTGCCGAGGAGCGTGTCCGCTTCTGCGCTGCGCGGCATCTGAGGGGAGGACGAGCCGGACATCTCGGGAGGCACGATATCACGAACGCCGCGCGCGGCACTGCGGACGAGGGGCTCCGAGCGACGAGCGGCGGGACGCGATGCAGCCCGCATGCGACGCGGCGCCGGTCCGTCAACGGGCGGCGAGCGCCTGCTCTCGGTAGTGCGCCGCGCACACCGGAACGTACTTCTCGTCCGCCCCGAGCACGACCTGGGGCCCCTCGAAGACCCCGTGCCCGTCGACCATCCGGAGGTTGAAGATGGCCTTCTTTCCGCAGAAGTAGCAGGTCACCTTCACCTCTTCGATCGCGTCCGCGAGCTCGAGGAGGCGCTTGCTACCCACGAACAGACGCGCCAGGAAGTCGGTTCGAAGCCCGTAACAAATCACCGGCACGCCGTGTACGATCGTCAGCTCGCGGAGGTCTTCGATGTTCTTCTCCGAAAGGAACTGCGCTTCGTCGACGAGCACACAATCCAGGTTCGAGAGCTCCTCCATCGGGAGATCGTCTTCCGGTCCGACCAGGAAGTCGGCCTCCGCCTCCAGGCCCGAGCGGCTCCGGATGGCAGCCTCGCCGAAGCGAACGTCGAGCCGCGGCTTCATCAGAGCGCAGCGCTTGCCTTGCTTGCGGTAGTTGTGCGCGACCGCGAGCAGGTTGAGCGTCTTGGCACTGTCCATGGTGCCGTAGCGGAAGTAGAGCTTGGCCACGGCGCCCGTGTAGCAGGTCTCCCCGCCGTAGGAGAAGCGCCCCGACCTCGCGCGTTCGACGCTCGCCTGGAGGGCGACGAACGAGGCGTCCCGCTGAACGCGGTCGCTCTCTGCTCAGCCTCTCCGAGATGCTCGCGAAGCGCGCGTAGGGCACGCGCGAGACGCCCCGAGCGTTGCGCTCGCAGCGAGGATCTCCTCGGCGAAGCTCGCGGGAGAGCGCGCTCAGCGCGGAGGGAAGGGGCTCGTGAAGCTTCCGTGGGTGAGCGTCTGGCGCTTGAGCTGCTCGAGCTCCTGGGGGGTCTCGAAGGCCTCGTCGAGGCGGAGGCCGAGGGTCTGCGCGAGACGCCAGAGGAACTTCACGCCGACCACGGGGTTGCGCTGCACCACCGAATAGAACGCTTCGCGCGAGAGGTGGAGCAAGCGGCACTCGCCCGCCGCGCGCACCGTGGCGCTACGCGGTCGTTGATTCAGGAGCGCCATCTCGCCGAAGTGCGAACCGGAGGGCAGCCGAGCCACTACCTTGCCGTTGCGGCTCACCTCGACCTCGCCGTCGACGATCACGAAGAGCCCCTCCGTGCCGTCGCCCTGCGCGAGGATCACGTCGCCCGCGGGCACGAAGAGCGACTCGATGGCGGAGCAGACCTGCGTGAGCTCCGCGAGGTCGAGCTCCGAGAAGAGGTGCACGTGGCGCAGCGCGGTGTGGTCCGCGTTGACCTGCGTGGCGCGCACGAGCTCCTCTTCCACCGCCGGGACCGAAGCCTCGGCCGCGAGCACGAGCGCGGTGATGTTGTCGGACCCGCCGCGCTCGTTGGCGATGGTCACCAGACGCTCGGCGACCTTCGGTCCCTGCCCGAGCAGCGCGACGAGCTCGGCGTCGTCCTCGAAGTACTGGTGGAGCCCGTCGCTGCAGAGCAGCAGCACGTCCCCCAACAGGACGTCGAACACCAACAGATCCACCATCACGCGCTCCTGCGGTCCGACCGCGCGCGTCACGATGTTCCCGTGGTCGCTCTCCTTCGCTTGCTGCGGCGTGAGCACGCCCTGCCGCACCGCCTCGGCGAGGAAGGTGTGATCGTTGGAGAGCTGGTGGAGCTCCCCTCGTCGCGCGACGTAGAGCCGGCTGTCGCCGACGTGCGCGAGGATGCCCTTGCCACCACCGATCAGCAGCGCCGTGCACGTCGTGCCCATCCCGCGGCGGCTCCGGTCGCTCTTGCCGAGCTCGTGCACGCGCTGGTTCGCCCGCTCGACCGCGGTACGCAACGCGGGCCCCGCCACGGCTGGGTCGGAGCTCACGCCCACGATGGCCTCGCGGATCGTCTCTGCCGCGGTCCGGCTCGCGACCTCACCCGCCGCGTGCCCACCCATCCCGTCGCAGACGACGTAGAGCCCGAGGGCGTCGTCGACGAGAAAGAAGTCTTCGTTGTGACTCCGCGTCCGGCCGACGTCGGTTCGCCCCTCCACCTGCCACCGCATGCGGAAGCCTGCCACCGCATGCGGAAGCCAGGCTACCAGCGCGACGGGCGATCGAGCAATCGCGACCCACCAGCGCACGCGGGAGATCGACTGGCCCTCATCCGCGGCTGCGGAGCTCGAGGTGTCGATCGACCACGAGCCGAGTCGGGGCTCAGTCTACTGTTCGAGTGATCGCGATCTTCCCTCAATCGGGGAAGGTGCCGTTTCGGATCCACTCTTCGATCACTTCGAGCCCCTCGGTGTGCACGACCTCGGTGGCGATCTGCGGCATTTGTCCTGCGCCTCGGATCCCCATGCGCAAGTACACCGCACTACCCTCCGGGTTGCCGGGGGCGACACGTTGAAGAGCCGTCTCGGGGGACATCGGATCGCGCCAACCGGCCATGGCGCGAACAGCGGTGCGAAAGACCGCGCTCTCCGTCACGTCGCCGAGCTCCGCTTCGACCCACAACCCGAGCCCACCGCCAGGCGCGGGAACCGCGCCGTTTGCAGGTCCGTGGCAATGCCCGCAGTTAGCGTGCAAGTAGCCGAGCGCCGCGACGGTGGCTTCATCGCCTGGAATTGCGCCTTCGTCGTTCGTGACCGTTTCCGACACGAGCTCGAGCTCCGCCAGCGTCGCCAGGTTGGTCTCCGTGTCCTCGTGGGCGAGCTGGATGGTTCCGAAACCCAAGACGCCGTCGGGCGAGCCTCCGCCCGCAGGACCGTGGCACTGGACGCACATCGCCTGCGAAGGGATGTCGTGCCCCGTGTCGAGCACGTTCGACTCGCCGTCGACCACCTCCGTCACCGATGTCCCGTCCTCGCTCCACCGGTACGTGCGGAATTGCCAATTGAACGCGCCCGTGCCGCTCTCGGTCTTCTCCATCACGCGCGTCTCGAGCCGACGTCCATCCAGGGAGAACGTCTTCCAGATCTTCGTCCCCACCGGGAAGACCCACGCGTCGCGGTTCCGGGTGTCGATGACGGAGCCTTCGGGGAAGCGGATGAAACGTTCCTTGTCGGTCGCGTCGCTCCAGAGCCAGAAGCGTGGGGAGTACGCGAGGATGTCCGGGCCGACGTTCTCGCAGGTCGAGTCGACGTAGAGGCCGAGGGCTTCCGCGCACGCGGGGCCGGGCGGGCCGGAGTCGATGCCCGCATCCGCTTCGCCGGCGTCGGTGCCGGAGTCGTCGATGCCGGAGTCCGTGCCTTCGCCCGCGTCGGTTCCGCCGTCGGGGAACGTCGCGTCGTCGTCGCCGCAGCCGATCAGAACGAGCATCAGGAGCAGGGTTCCGGTGCGATTCATCGTTGGAGCCTCGCGAATGGGATCGAAGGGCAGACGGTCGAGGTGTGGAGGAGCAGGAGAAGCAGGGTCGCGAACGTTCGTTCGTGAGAGGTCGAGGACCGGGTCACCAGCGTGCCCGCGTGGACTCGAGGGGAATCCGGGCTCCGCGAACCATTTGCGGACCCTTGCGGACCCTTGCGGGCCTGGCGATTCGCGTTTTCGGAATCCGCCGCGGAACTAGTGACCGGCGCGCCTCCCGAGCGGTATGCTACGCCACGTCGTCGCGCCCGGACAGGCTCGACGTGCACGCGGATGCGTCGAACGAGCGCGCCGCGGGACGATGGCACGGCGAGCTGGCCAGCGTGATGGGGCAAAGGGGCGCCTCCACTCGACGGGGTGGGAGGCGAGGATGGGAAGGTAAACGCATGAGCCGTTGGCTTTGGTTGGGGCTGTTCGCCCTCACCGTCGAGAGCGTCGTGAGCGGAGCAGGTGTCGCGAAGGCGCAGACCGATCCGCCGCCCGTTCAGGTCACCGAGAGCACGCAGACCACGCGGACGGACGAGAGCCTCGACCAGGCCGCGCGGCTCACCTTCCAAGCGGCGCGCGAGGCGTTCAGCAACGGCGACTACGAGACCGCGCTCGATCGCTTCACGCAGGCGTACAGCCTGAGCCCGCGTCCGGTGTTGCTCTACAACATCGGCGTCACGCTCGATCGTCTGCGCCGCGACGAAGAGGCGGTCGCGCGCTTCACCGAGTACCTCGAGCGCGTGCCGGACGCGCCCGATCGGGCCGAGGTCGAGGCGCGAATTCGCGTGCTCCAACGCGCGATCGACGAGCGTCGTGCCCAAGAGGCGGCGCGCGAGGAGCAGGAGCGCATCGCGCGGGAGGAGGCCGAGCGGCTCGAGCGCGAACGTCAGCAGCGCGAGCGTCAGGGCGGCGGCACGACCCCGGTCGAAGAGGAGAGCTCGGGCTTGCATCCGGCGATCGCGCTCTCGGTCGGTGGGATCGCGCTCGCGACCGGCGGCCTGATCGTGTGGAGCGGGCTCGACGCGAGCAGCCGCAACGACGAGTACGAGGAGTACACCGAGCCCGGCAACGGAGGGATTCGCTCCGAGGGCAAGCGCCTCTACGACCGCGTTCGTGCGGCGGAGACTCGAACCAACGCGCTCATCGGCGTCGCGAGCGGTCTCGCCGCGACGGCGGTGGTGCTCGCGATCTTCTCCGACTGGAGCTTCGGAGGCGGCGAGGACGCCGACCCGAGCGAGCCCAGCACCACCGTCGAAGGCGGCCCGACGTCGGGCGGCTTCCAGCTCGGGCTCACGCACCGCTTCTGATCGCATTTGCCGAGGATGAACCCCATGCTTCGACTCTCGACGCTTCGACTCTCGACCGCGACCTCGATCGCGCTCTTGCTCGCGGTGGCAGGCTGCTCGCTGGCCGACGCTTCGCGGTACCAAGCGTTGCCGGAAGGACCGGTGGACGGAGGGACGGCGGACGCCGACGGCGCGACGCCGGATCCGGACTCGGGCATGGACGCCGGGCCGCCGGACCAGCTCGCGGTGGACGCCTGCGGCGACGACGACGTCTACGTGATCACCGACTCCGAGGAAGGCATCCTCGTCGACACGCGGCCCTTCGCGAGCGACGTCAACAGCCTCCCCGGAAGCTGCGGTGTGAGCGCGCCCGGACCGGACGCTTTCTTCGCGGTCGACGTCCAGGCCGGCGAGTATTGGCACTTTCACCTCGCGGTCTCTCCGACGGATCCGGACCGTGTGAACCGCGACCCGATCCTCTACCTCCTCAACGCGTCGTGCGCGGAGACGCAGTGCTCCCGCGAGCTCTTCGCGAACTACTGCGACAGCGCCGGCGACGAGCACTTCGGCTTCCAGTTCAACGAGTCGGGGCGCTGGTACATCGGCATCGACGATGGCAACCCGAGCGGCGGCCTCTACACGCTCGGCGCGTACCGTCCGACGTGCAACGGCACCGCGCCGGCCGAGCACGGCGAGTCGTGCGACGGCGAGGAAGGCTGCACGGAGGACTGCCGGCGCGTGATCGACGAGGATTCGGTCACCGAGTCGGGCTTCAGCTTCAACGTTCAGGAGGCGAACCTGATCCGGTTGTCGGCCGGGAACGAGCTGACGTTCGAGGGCGACGTCGGCGGGTTCGAAGGCTGCGCGTACCCGGACGTGTTCGCGATCGACATCCCGATGGGCGCCACGCTCACGGTGGAGGAGCTCGGCCCGGACGGGATGACCTGCACGGGAGCGGGCGCGTCGTCGATCCAGATCGCCATCCAGAGCCGCACCGGCATGGTCCGCGCGCGCAGCAACGCGATGAACGGCTGCGCGGTGGTGAGCTCGACCTTCGCAGCCGAGGGACGCTTCTTCTTGGTGGTCACCGACGCGCGTGCGGACACTCGCACGCCGTACGCGTACCGGCTTCACGTCAGCTACTGACGTTCTTCGATTCTTCGGCACTTCTCGGGGGGAACCACGATGCGCTCGGCTCTCGTCTGCGTCGCACGCTTCGCACGCTCGGCACCCATCGCGGCGGCGCTCGTCGCTTCCTTGGCGATGCCCAGCTCGGCGTTCGCGTTCGAGTACTACGCTGCGCGCGTGCCTCGCACGGCATCCGCGTCCGACTCGGTCGGCACGCCGCGGCCGTGCATCACGTGTCACAACAACGCCGACGGCGGACAAGGGTGCGAGACGATGGGCGGCACGCGCCCGTGTCTCAATCCCTTCGGCGTCGCGTTCCGCACCAATGGGTTCCGATGGACGCGGGAGCTCGCGGAGCTCGACTCGGACGGCGACGGCTTCACGAACGGGCAAGAGCTCCAGGATCCGAGCGGGAGCTGGCGACCGGGGCAGGCCAGCCCCGGGAACTCGGCCTACGTCACGCGTCCGGGCTTCCCGAGCAGCAGCCCCGGCAGCACCGACATGGACGGCGACGACCACTGCTGGTTCGGACGTGACAGCAACGGCGACGGCGACTGCACGGACGCCGGAGAGAACGACGGGGCGCGCGATTGCAACGACTCCGACCCGACGGTGAACAGCAGCGCGGCGGAGATCTGCAGCAACGCGATCGACAACGACTGCAACGGCCTACCGACGCTCAGCGATCCCGCGTGCATGGACGTGGTCGACCGGGACGGCGACGGTTTCTGCCGGATGGGGCGCGACCTCAACGGCGATCGCGACTGCATCGACGGCGCGGGTGAGCTCACGGCGGACGTCGACTGCAACGACGACAACGTGACGGTGTTCCCCGGCGCGCGCGAGAACTGCGCGGACGGGCTCGACAACGACTGCAACGGCGTGGCGGACGCGGCGGACTCGATGTGCCGCGGTGACGTCGACAACGACGGCGACGGCTACTGTCCGATCGGTCGCGACCTCAACGGCGATCGGAGCTGTCTCGATCCGGGCGAGGCGGACGGAGGCTTCGACTGCGACGACACCCGCGTCGACGTGAACCCCGGACAAACGGAGATGTGCACGGACGGGGTCGACAACGACTGCAACGGTCTCGCCGACTTTCGCGACCCCGTCTGCGCGGGATTCTTCGACGCGGACGGTGACGGTCATTGCCCGCTCGGCGAGGACCTCAACCGCGACGGAGACTGCATCGACGCAGACGAAGCGGCCGGAGAGCCCGACTGCGACGATACGGACCCGTTGGTGAGCCCGAGCGCGACCGAGGTGTGCACCAACGGCGGCGACGACGACTGCGACGGGCTCGTGAGCCTCGCGGACCCCGATTGCGCGGGCTACCTCGACACGGACGGCGATCGGTACTGCTTCGTCGGCTTCGACATGAACCGCGACGGAGACTGCGCGGACCCCGAAGAAGAGGGCGGTGCGTCCGACTGCGACGACACGCGCGCAGAGGTGAACCCGACCGTCGAAGAGGCGTGTACGGCGGCGGAGCTCGCCACGTGTGGTTCGTTCTGCACGAACGGGCTCGACGACGACTGCGACGGGAGCCTCGACGGTTTCGACCCCGGTTGTGCGATGGACTTCCGCGACTTCGATGGCGACGGCTGGTGCGGGGTCGGTCCCGATCTGAACACGGACGGAGACTGCTCCGACGAGGGCGAGCAGGTCGGACCCGCGGACGCGCGCCCGAACGACCCGACGGTGTACCCGGGTGCACCCGAGAACTGCGTCGACATGCGCGACAACGACCAGGACGGCATGGTCGACGAGGCGGAGTACTGCACGCGTGACGTGGATGCGGACGCGGACGGGTTCTGCCCGATCGGGCGTGACGTGAACGGCGACGGCGACTGTCTCGACGACGAGCTCGGCGAGAACTTCTACGCGAGCGACTGCGACGAGAGCGACCCTGCGCGCAACCCCGGCGCCGAAGAGGCGTGCTTCGATCGTCGCGACAACGACTGCGACGGCTTCGTGGATCTCGACGACTCGTCGTGTTTCTACCTGCTCGATCGGGACGGCGACGGCTTCTGCGGGCGCGGCATCGACGACAACATGGACGGCGACTGCCTCGACGACGAGGAAGACCGCTTCGGCGAGGACTGCGACGACACGAACGCGGCGGTCAACGTGCGGGCGACGGAGATCTGCGACAACGGGATCGACGACGACTGCGACGGCGAGATCGACACCTTCGACTCGCAGTGCCCGTGTCCGGAGAATCACTGCGACGACGACGACCCGTGCACGGAAGACTCGTGCGGGCCGGGTTGGGAGTGCTCGTACAGCCCTGCGGCGGCGTGCATGGATGGTGGCGTCGGAGTCGACGCCGGGATGGAAGGCGGCGGAGGCGGCGGCTGTGGCTGCGCCGCGCCGGGAGCCGGGCGCGCGCCGTGGGGCGCGGTGCTCGTGATGGTCGGTGTGGGGATAGGAGCGCTCGGACGTCGTCGTCGTCGCTGAATGATTCGGCGCGGGAAGGCACGAGCTCGGGAAGAGGCATGCCTCGACGAAGATCGTCGTCGGGGCGAAGCCGAGAACGATTCGGTGGGGGTGGGCATGCGCGGGCGGCAGCGGTCGTGGCGGGTGTCGTGTGGGTCGAGGGCGCTCTCGTTCCTCGCCGTGATGGGCCTCGTGTGGTCCAGCGCGATGGGGGTGGCGCACGCGTTCCCGGCGTACCGAGACTCCGTTCCACATGGGTACACGTTCGGAACGGGGGACTACGGAGCGGGCTGTCTGCTCTGTCACACCAACTCGAACGGTGGCTACGGTTGTGCGGCGGGAACCGCGCCGTGCTTGAACGTCTTCGGGATCGCCTTCCAGTCCAACGACTGGACGTGGAACTCGACGCTGCGAAACGGAGATCCGGACGGAGACCAACGGACGAACGGGCAAGAGCTTCGATACTTCGGGACCTCTTGGACCGTGGGGAACTCGGTCGGAGCGGGTCCGACGCAGCCGTGGACGAGCGGAAGCCGTCACTCGAACGAGTGCTCTCTTCAGTCGACGTACAGCGGGAACGTTCATCCGAACAATTACACGAATTGTTCCTCTGCGGCGGGTGCGGTCTGTACGGACAACTCCACGCTGACGTCGACGCCCGGCTCGACGCGCTACTGGGGCTTCACGTGCAGCTGCGCGGACGGCTACACGGGCAACGGCCGTGTCGACGTCGCGTTCGATGGCGTCACGGATAGTGGTGCAAGTTCGTGCGCCGACATCAACGAGTGCACGCTCTACGACCGTTGTTACCAGAGCACCGGGCAGAACACGTGCATCAACTCGAGCGGGAGCTACTCGTGCTCCTGCAACTCGACTTGGTACACGTACACGGGGATCCCGTACCCACAGTGTCTCGACCGAAACGAGTGCACCGCGGTGCCGGGTCGTTGTGGTCCGGCGCCCAACTCGTGCACCAACCAGGTCGGCGGGTTCGATTGCAATTGTGGCTCCGGGTACGTCCTGCAGTCCAACGAGACCACCAGCGAGACGTGCGCGGACGTCAACGAGTGTCTGTCGTCGCCATGCGGCGTGGGGTCGTGCTCGAACACCTCGGGGAGCTACACGTGCTCGTGCCCGAGCGGGTACTCGGCCCCGGGCAGCGGCGGCACCTGCACGGACGTGAACGAGTGCGTGTCGTCGCCGTGCGGTGTGGGCTCGTGCTCGAACACGGCGGGGAGCTACACGTGCTCGTGCCCGAGCGGGTACTCGGCCCCGGGCAGTGGCGGGACGTGCACGGACGTGAACGAGTGCGTGTCGTCGCCGTGCGGCGTGGGCTCGTGCTCGAACTCGGCGGGGAGCTACACGTGCACGTGCCCGAGCGGGTACTCGGCCCCGGGCAGCGGCGGCACCTGCACGGACGTGAACGAGTGCCTGTCGTCGCCGTGCGGCGTGGGCTCGTGCTCGAACTCGGCAGGGACCTACGCGTGCACGTGCCCGAGCGGCTACACGGCGCCTGCGAACGGCGGCACGTGCACGGACGTGAACGAGTGCCTGTCGTCGCCGTGCGGCGTGGGCTCCTGCTCGAACTCGGCCGGCACCTACGCGTGCACCTGCCCGAGCGGCTACACGGCGCCCGCGAACGGCGGCTCCTGCACCGACGTGAACGAGTGCGCGGACAACCCGATGATCTGCGGGGTCGGCTCGTGCTCGAACACCGCGGGCTCGTACACCTGCTCGTGCCCGGCGGGCTACTCCGCGCCGGGCAGCGGCGGGACGTGCAGCGACGTCAACGAGTGCGCGACCGCGTCGCGTTGTGGGCGTGATCTCAGCATGTCGAACACCTGCACGAACACCACCGGTGGGTACACGTGCGGCTGCGCGACCGGCTTCGTGCCGAGCGGCTCGGGTCTCTCCGCGACGTGCATCGACGTGAACGAGTGCTCCACGCCCACGACGTGTGGCGCGAACGCAGGCGCCGGCTCCTGCACGAACACCGTCGGCGGCTACACCTGTTCGTGCGCGGCGGGGTACATGACGCAGGGCAGCGGGCAGACGCTGACGTGCGTGGACACGAACGAGTGCGCGACGGCCTCGCGCTGCGGGCGTGATCTCAGCATGACGAACGTCTGCACGAACGCGTCGGGCGGGTACTCGTGCACGTGCGCGAGCGGCTTCCAGGCGTCGGGCAGCGGGTTCTCCGCGACGTGCGTGGACACGAACGAGTGCGGCACCGCGACCACGTGCAACGCGAACCTCGGCTACGGCACCTGCTCGAACACGGTGGGCGGCTACAACTGCTCGTGCGCGATGGGCTACGGCTTCGACGGCACGACGTGTGTGGTCGAGAACGAGTGCACGACCGGCATGAACAACTGCAGCGTCAACGCGACCTGCACCGACACCCCGAGCTCGTTCACCTGCACGTGCAACCCGGGCTACACGGGCAACGGCGTGATGTGCTCGGACGTCAACGAGTGCGCGGCGGCGACGGCGTGCGGACGGAACCTCAGCGTCTCGAACACCTGCACGAACAGCACGGGCGGCTACACGTGCATGTGTGGCTCCGGCTACCAGGCCTCGGGCAGCGGGCTCTCCGCGACCTGCGTCGACGTGAACGAGTGCACGAGCACGCCCGGGATCTGTGGAGCGGGCACGTGCTCCAACACGAGCGGCGCGTACACGTGCGCGTGCAGCGCGGGCTACACGTTCAACGGCACGACCTGCGTGAACGTGAACGAGTGCGCGACGGCCACGACGTGTGGTCGGAACCTCAGCGCGCTCAACACCTGCACGGACACCGTCGGCGGCTTCGTGTGTGGCTGCGGCGCGGGCTTCCAGTCGCAAGGCTCGGGGCTCTCCGCGACGTGCGTGGACGTGAACGAGTGCTCGAGCGGATCGCCCTGCGCGCCCGGCACCTGCAACAACACGGTCGGCAGCTACACGTGCACGTGCCCGAGCGGCTTCACCACGATGGGCGGAGCGTGCGTGGACGTGAACGAGTGCGCGACCGCGTCGACGTGTGGCTCGGCGCGGACGGGCTGCACGAACACCGCGGGCTCGTACCAATGCGCGTGCGCGGCGGGCTACACCGCGCCCGCGAGCGGCGGCACGTGCGGCGACGTGAACGAGTGCGCGACCGCGTCGACGTGTGGCTCGGCGCGGACCGGGTGCACGAACACCGCGGGCTCGTACCACTGCGCGTGCGCGGCGGGTTACACCGCGCCCGCGAGCGGCGGCACGTGCGGCGACGTGGACGAGTGCGCGACCGCGTCGACGTGCGGCTCGGCGCGGACGGGCTGCACGAACACCGCAGGCTCGTACCAGTGTGCGTGCGCGTCCGGGTACACGGCGCCCGCGAGCGGCGGCACGTGCGCGGACGTGAACGAGTGCTCGACCGCGTCGACGTGCGGAGCGGCGCGCGCGACGTGCACGAACACCGCGGGCTCGTACGTGTGCACGTGCGATCCCGGGCATCGCGCGCCGGCGAGCGGCGGCACGTGCGCGGACGTGAACGAGTGCGCGGAGTCGCCGACGATCTGCAGCAACGGCACCTGCGCGAACACGACGGGCTCGTATGCCTGCACGTGCCCGAGCGGTTACCGGGCGCCCGCGAGCGGCGGCACGTGCAGCGACGTCGACGAGTGCGCCGAGACGGCGGGGCTCTGCGGCGCGGGCTCCTCCGGCTGCACGAACACCGCCGGAACCTACACGTGCGCGTGCGCGAGCGGGTATCGCGCACCGGCGTTCGGCGGCGCGTGCGTGGACGTGAACGAGTGCGCCGAGAACCCGATGGTCTGTGGAAACGGCACCTGCGCGAACACCGTGGGTGCATACCGATGCACCTGCCCGGCGGGTTTCCGTGCTCCTGCGTCGGGCGGGACCTGCATGAACGTCGACGAGTGCGTGGAGACGCCGACGATCTGCGGTGCGGGCGCCGAGGGGTGCGAGGATCGGCTCGGGACCTACGCGTGCACGTGCCGACCCGGGTACCAGAGCCCCGCCACCGGGGGAACCTGCACGGACGTGGACGAATGCGCGCTCGGAACCCCGTGTGATCCGGGGACCTGCTCGAACACGGTCGGCTCGTACACCTGCACGTGTCCGCGAGGCTACGTGGCCGAAGAGGGGGGATGCGTCGACGTCAACGAGTGCATCCCGATGCCGTGTGGTGAAGGCACGTGCGTGGAGGCGGATCCGGGCGACTACGACTGCATCTGCAACGCGGGCTACGAGAAGGACGAGCCGCTCAACGGGACGTGCATCGACATCGACGAGTGCTCGCGACCGGAGCTCGACGAGTGCGCGGGGGACGCCACGTGCGCGAACACGGTCGGTGGGTTCACCTGCACCTGCAACCCCGGCTACGCGGGCGACGGGCGCACGTGCACGGACGTCGACGAGTGCGCGGACGTGACGCTCAACGAGTGCTCTCCGAACGCGGCGTGCACGAACGAGCCTGGCTCGTACGCGTGCGAGTGCATGACGGGATTCGAAGGCTCAGGCGTCGACTGTCGCGACGTCGACGAGTGCGCGACCGCCAACCCGTGCGATCGCCGCGCGGAGCGATGCATCAACCTCGTCGGCATGCCGGCGGTCTGCGAGTGCGCGCCCGGCTTCAGTGCGGACGCGGAGGGTGAGTGCCAGAGCAGCTGTGGCAACGGCGATCGCGTGCGCGGCGAGGAGTGCGACGACGGAAACCTCGACGAGGGTGATGGCTGCTCGGCGGTCTGCGAGGTCGAGGAGGGCTGGTCGTGCTGGGAGCCCGACGGACCGGTGTCGGTGTGTCTCGAGACGTGTGGTGACGGAGTCATCCACCCGAACGAGGAGTGCGACGCGGGCGAAGCGAACTCGGACGAGCTCGCAAACGCGTGCCGCACGCGCTGCGTCGAAGCTTCGTGCGGCGATGGGGTGATCGACGAAGGCGAGGCGTGCGACGACGGCGACGAGAACTCGGATCGTTCCGCGGGCGCGTGCCGCACGACGTGTGTGGCGGCGTACTGCGGCGACGGAGTGATCGACGACGGCGAGAGCTGCGATCCCGCGACGGGCGAAGGCACCGCAGCGGATGCGTGCACGACGGGCTGCACACCGCCCGACGCGGGTGTGAGCCCCGACGCCGGCATCACGCCGGAGCCGGACGGCGACGGTTGTGGCTGCTCGGCGCCCGGTGCAGGGGGTGACTCGACGGGCGCGCTCGCGCTGCTCGGGCTCGCGATCACGACGGTCTTCGTGCGACGCTCGCGCCGCCGATGACCTACCGAACGCACGTCACGACGCTGGACGACCTCGAGCCGGGCGAGCAGCTCGCGCTCGGGGGCCTCCTCCGAATCCTGATTCGTCTCGACGGGGTCTTCTCCGAGGAAGAAGAGAAGATCCTCGAGCTGGTGGCGGAGCAGATCGGCGGACGGGAAGCGCTCTGGCGTGTGATCTCGCGCTCCGCGCAGGAGCACCGCAGCGACGACGACGTGCGAACGGCCGCGAAGGCGGTCGTGCGGACCGAAGCGCGCGTGATGATGCGCGAGGTGCTCGAGGCGGTCGGCCGCGCAGACACGATCGTGCCGGAGGAGCAGCGGCTCTTCGATTGGCTCGACGAGATCTGGGCGGGCTGAGCTCGCGCGTTCCGTCCAGGCGGCGTTCGTCGCCGCGTCGGCACCTCTCGGCCGCGAGACCCGTCGCGCTCGTCGCGAGACCCGTTTTGCGGCGACCACGCTACTCTTCGGTTCATGGTGGTGGGTCGATGGGCGGTGTGTCGATGCGTGGGGATCGCGCTCGGCTCGATGATGCTCGTGGCGTGCACGGGCACGCTGAGCTCGCGCGTCGACGACGAGCGTGACGCGGGCGGGCGAGTCGATGCGGGCACGCCGATCGCGCTCGACGGCGGTGGCGGGATCGACGCAGCCCCGGGCGGCGATGCGGGCACGACGAGCGACGCGGGCATCGATGCGGGGCCGAGCGATCCGTGCGCGAGCGTGAGCTGCGGTGCGAACGCGGCCTGCGATCCGCGCACGCGGGTGTGCGTCTGTCGACCCGGCTTCGTGGACGACGGCGCGGAATGCGTGGCTCCTCCGCCCGGCGATCCGGCGACGCGCTCCGAGACCGAGGTCTGCGAGGCGTGGCGCGGAGGGCACGTCGAGAACGCGAGCCCGGCGTGGAGCGGCTCGGGGTGCGGGCCGGGCTCGATGGCGCCGGAGGCGATCGACGACACCCTCCGCCGCATCAACCTCTTCCGTTGGCTCGCGGGGCTGCCGCCCGTTCTGGATCAACCGTCGGAGCAAGCGTCGCAAATCGAATGCGCGGTGATGATGAGCGCCAACGGCAGCCTCTCGCACGATCCGCCGTCGGGTTGGGAGTGCTACACGAGCGCGGGCGCAGCGGCGGCAGGTCGGTCGAACATCGCGCTCGGCTACGGCTCGCCAGGCTCCGCGATCGACGGGTACATGCTCGATCGCAACGTGCCGAGCCTCGGACACCGGCGGTGGATCTTGAACCCACCGCTCGGGCGCGTCGGCATCGGCTTCGCGTCGCCTTCACGGCCGGGTCAGTGTCTGAGCGTCTTCGATCGCAGCGGCCCCGGTTCGGAGCGCACGTGGACCGCGTATCCGAACCCCGGCCCTGCGCCGATCTTCCTCGCGGAAGGCGAGTGGTCGTTCCAGACCCACGGCATCTCGCTCTCCGGCGAAGCGTCGGCGATCGTCGTACGCGTGTCCGACGGCTCGACGCTGCCGGTGACGACGCGCCAGACGGGGGGGGGCGGCCCGCCCAACTCGCTCGTGATCGTCCCCGAGGGTTGGCGCCCCACCGCGGGCGAGACGTACCGCGTGACGATCACCGGGCTCTCGACGGGCGAGCTGACCTACGAGACGACGCCGGTCGACTGCTGAGCGCCTCGACCGTCGAGCGCGACGACGACTGCTCGCATCGCCTAGAGCGCATCTCATGACCTCCCGCGGCCGCTTCGCGGCATCCGCACGCCGCTCGCCGCCATCCACGCTCGAAAATGCACCACATTTCCTCGGTTCGCGGACGCGGCGATCGACGCACGGGCTGCCACGAATCGACTCACGGCAGGTAATGAGATGCGCTCTAGTCTGCGGAGCCCGTCGAGCGCGAGCACGACGTTTCGTCGGCGTCCGCGCTCGTGATATCTGCGCGTTCGTGGACGTCGCGGATTGGGATCGGTACTGGCGCTTCGAAGAGTTTCGTCGGAGCTGCGATCCGCTCGACTTCCGCCGTTGGAAGCGCGACAGCCAACGCGAGCTGCGCGCGCTTCATCCGGGGGAGGGGGTGCGCCTCCTCGACGCGACCGCGGGCATGGGGGACCACACCGTGAACCTCGCGGAGGAAGGCTTCGTCGTCGAGGCGTGCGACGCGAGCGAGGTGGCGCGCGAGCTGACGACGCGCGCGGTGCGGGAGGCGAAGCTCGACGTGCCGGTCTTCGACGCGCGGTGGGAGACGCTCGGGCAGAGCCATCGGTCGTGCTACGATCTGATCTTCAACGACGCGCTCCATTGGACGTGGGATCGCGACGTGCTCGCGGCGCAGCTCCGCGGCTTCCTCGACGCGCTGCGGCCGGGTGGCGCGCTCGTCTTCTTCTTCGCCGACGCCCGCGAGCCCGACGAAGGCGCGGGGCTGCGGATCCTCGAATGGGATTGGTCGCAGACGACGGATTCGTCGGGTCAGCCGCCGACGTTCGAGCGCGTGGCTTGGACACACGAACGAGACGGACGACACGTCGAGCTGACGATCCGCTCGGAACGTGGCGAAGCGTTCCTCGACGAGCATCACCGCTTCGTCGATCGACGTGGCGACGAAGAGACGATCTCCGAGCTCGTGATGCGCCGCGTGTATCGCTGGGATTGGTTCGCGCTCTCGCGTTTGATGTACGACGTCGGCTTCGTCGACGTGCGCAGCGACGTGCTCCACAACCGCGCGAAGGGCTACACGTTCGCGATGAACCGAGCGTTTCGTCCGCGCTGAGCGCGAAGGTCTCTCGAGGGTTCGAGCCTCGGCGCCGATCGTGATGCCGTGCGCGCGCCGAGCTCCGACGGAAAAAAAGGAAGAGCCCACCGGGGGAGGTGGGCTCTTCGAGTCGCTACGGCGCGGAGGAAGGATGGTGGGGGAGGCGCGTGCAGCGACGTCGTCGTCGAAGCGCGGTCGCGGTGTTCGTTCGACCGCGCTCGTCCGCGCTCACATCCGTCCGTCGGGGCCTGGGTTGCAGACGCAGATCCCGCAGCCGGTCTCGTCGGTCTGGAAGCCGTGCTCGCAGTAGAGGTCGCAGTACACGGGCGGGCACTCGACCACGTCGGGCACGCACTGGCCGTAGCAGACCGCGGGGCACGCCATGTCCCCCGAGCACGGCGAGAGGCACTCGCTGTGGTCGCAGAGGAAGCCCGGACCGCAGTCCTCGCTCGCGAAGCAGAGGACGGGCTCGACCGAGCACTCGCCTTCGCTCACGACCTCGTCGCCGTAGCACTCGGCTTCGCAGGCGTTCGACCAGGTGCGGCCGCTCGCGCCACACACCGGAGCCCAGATGTCCGGGCACACGCAGCTCGGCTCGATCGGCGCGCAGTACTCGCGGCAGGGCGCTCCGCAGTCGCTGCCGTCCTCGCACCACACCGGCGCGCACTCGGTGCGGCACTCGTAGCCTTCGCCGCAGTCCGCGACGCCGTCGCCGTCCATGTCGCAGCCCTCGGGCTCGTGGCGCGGCACGCAGACACCCGGCGCGGGCGGCGGCGGCGCGGCGCACTCGCCGTCGTGGTGGACGGGGACGCCCCAGCACTCGGCCTCACAGGCGTTCGAGTAGGTCACTCCGTCCGCACCGCAGACCGGCGCGTACTCGCGGGTGCAGGCGCACTCGGGGCGCATGTCGGGCTCGCCGTCGCCGTCGTAGTCCTCGCCCGGATGAGCCGGCGTCGACCCGTCGTCACCGCGGTAGCCCATGCCCGGATCGCCGGGGACCGAGCCGTCGTCACCGCAGGGCGGCGGCTCCGTCGGGAGCGAGCAGACCTCGTGCGGCGCGCAGTCGAAGTCCGAGAAGCAGCCGACCGGCGGCGGCTCGACCGGCACGCAGGTGCCGTGCTCGGGGCGATAGACCATGCCGTCGTCGAAGGGCAGCGGCTCCGGGCCGCCGTCGAACACGCAGATCTCGCCGCGGGCGCAGTCGCCGTCGTCGTCGCAGCCGATCGGGCCTTCGTCGGTGCAGCGGCCGTAGCAGACCGCGATGCAGGCCTCGGCGCCGTCGGGGCAGCCGCTCAGGCACTCGGAGTGGTCGCAGGCCTGCCCCATCGCGCAGTCGTCGTTGCTGAGGCAGAGGCCGCCGTCGGAGTTGCACTCGCCTTCGTAGGCGACCTCGACGCCTGCCGCGTTCGCGTGGCACGCGCTCGAATAGGTGACTCCGTCGACGCCACAGACGGGCGCCCAGATCTCGGGGCAGACGTCCGGAGGCGGCTCGGGCTCGCACCCGCGGTTGCCCGCGAGCATCGGCACCAAGCCGAGACAACAGAGCAGCCAAGTCCTCGTACGGTGAGCAGCAAGCATCGTCGGTCCCTTTCCATCGAAGCGCGGCGTGCCGAAGCGTGCCGTCGCGCGACCTCTCGTCTCCATCGGCCGCGCGAGGCGCGCACCGATCCCTCCACGCCCCCGCAGGGGAGGCGCCGTGGGCTCTGGTTCGGCGGCATCGGCCGCGTTCCGTTCGCTCCACGTGGGTGTCGTGGAGGCTCCGAGCAGGTCCCGTCAGGAAAAATGATCGACGTGTGTCACTTCTCGCGTTTGGCCGGAATGTGCCACGGTGTGCGAACGTCGTACGCGTTTGCCGGACGACCGAAGACCGCGCCGTCGCTACCAGAAGACGCGAGCGAGCGAGCGAGCGAGCGCGCATGGGTTGGTTGGCACGGCATCGGGGCGCGCCGCTCTGACTACGAGGGTGTCGGGCCGTGCGCGAGCACGGAGCCGACCCAGGCTCGTGGGAGGGGGCCCCGGGGCGTCATGCCCAGTGGGGGAGGGTCTGGCGACAGACCCTCGGAGAAGCTGACGGCAGGACTCCGCTTCGGTCACGCCCGTGGAGGCGACAGACCGAACAAACCGCCGTCATGCGCCGACGCACGAGAAGGAGTCGACGGCCCCCTAGCTCACGCGGCGGTCACGGGCTCCAGAAGAACGCGCGCGCGTCTTCCGTGAAGCGCACGAACATCCCGCTGCTCGCGAACCGAACGTCGAGAGGTTGGCTCGATCCGAACGCGAGGTACGCGCCGGTCGCCGAGATCGACGGCACGGTCACGCTGCCCGTCGCTTGCGCGGAGCCGGCGATCCTCGCCCCGGTCTGCGTGCTCATGAGCACCACGTCGTTCTGCGGCACGCCGAGGTTCGACGCACGGGTGGTGAACGCGACCAAGGATCCGTCGTGGGAGATCGCGATGCGCTCGCCTTGGCCGAGCGGGCTGTCGCCGTCGCCGCCTTCGCTGAGGCAGGTGACGCTGCCGTCGTCGAGCGAGACCAAGAACACGTCTTGGTGCTCGGCGTCGTCGCCCGGCACCACGTCCTGCGCCGTCGTCGCGTACACGACGAAGCGCCCGTCGCCGCTGATCGTCGGCGCGACGATGCGGCTCGCGCTCTCGGTGCCTTGATCGCGCTCACCGCCGGACGACGTCACGCTCACGCGCTGCACGGAACCGTCGCGGTGGTCGTACACGAAGATGTCCCAAAGTCCGTTGGTGTCGCCCGCGACGAGCGTGGCGCCGAACGACCAGAACGCGAGGCGCGCGCCATCGGCCGAGAGAGATGGCCGGTCGCCCCCCGCGCCGAGCCCCACGTCGTCGCCGACCGCGGCCACGCTCACGAGCGTTCGCTCGCCCGTCGCGAGGTCGATCCGCACGACGTTCGGTGAGCTGCGCCCGACGTCGGTCGACGTCAGGTTCGTCGCGTGCGAGGTGAAGGCGACGACGCTTCCGTCGCCGTCGATCGTGGGCGCGTAGCTCTCGCCGTCGCCGTCCACGCCGCCCACCGCCTCGCTCACGCGCCGCACTTCGCCCGTGTCCGCCGACCACACGAACACGTCGCGCACGCCGTTGGCGTCCGGCGCGAGGTCGCTGGCGTACGACTCGAACGCGACCGTGCGTCCGTCCTGCGAGATCGCCGGCTCGTAGCTGTCGCCTCCTCCTTCGTTCCCCGTCGGGGTCACGCTCACGAGGCGCGTCTCTCCCGTCCAACGGTCGCGCCAGAAGATCTGGCGGTGCGCGTCGGTCGCCCCCGCGAGCCCAGGCGCATACGAGACGAACGCCACGTACCGCCCTTCGCCGGCGGGTTCCGATCCGTCGGTGCCGCCATCGAGGATCCCTTCGCCGCCGATCACGACCCCCTCGGTCTCGAACACCGTCGCGAGCGTGCCCGCCTCGTCGCGCGAGACGTGATCGAAGCGGTGCTCGCACCCGACGCGTACCGCAGTCGTGGCCGGCACGGTGCCGCTCGCGCCGGCGTAGACCTCGCAACGCCGACCGGCGGGCGCGTCGGCGACCGTGATCGCGAACGAGTCGCCTTCCATCGAGTCGAAGGCCACCTCGACCGACGCGTACTCGAGCGTGCCGTCGATCGTCGCGCTCGTGGTCGACGTTCCGTCGTCGAGCACGACCACGTCACCGACGGGTCCGCGGAGGACCCCGACGAGGACGCCCGTCGGAGGACCGTCGCCCTCCGTGCACGCGATCCCCGCCACCACGAATCCGACGAAACCGACGCAACCGACGATCGTCCTCATGTGCCTCGCGCGGTCGGACGAAGGATCCGACGTCTCGGCGTTGTACGTCGTCGTTCGGCCTCGTCCTCACGTGTGGCGCGTTCCGACAACGCGATGGCGCGCGATCGACGTTCAGCTTCGCATCGCGCTCCGTCGCTCGCGGCGAAAGGCGCCCGGCGTCACGCGATGCACGCGGCGAAAGAGCGCGACCAGGCGCGACGAGGACGCGAGCCCGATCGAGGCCGCGATCGCGTCGAGATCGAGCTCGGTGCCTTCGAGCAGACGCTCGGCGTGTCGCACGACGTGGCGCGCACGCTCCGCCCGCAACGAGGTGCCGGCCATCGCGAGGTGACGTTGGAGCGACCGCACGCTGAGGCCCAAGCGTCGCGCGAGCTCCGCCGTGCCGAGGCGCGGCTCGGCTTCCAGCACGGCGTGCAGGCGACGCACGACGTCCGCCTCTCCGAGGAGCGCGATCCGCAGCGCTTCGTAGGACGCGAGCACCTCGGAGCGCTCGAGCCACTCGAACGCTTCGCCCACGACGTCGAACGCACGCAGCCGATAACCCTGCCCCACGAGCTGAAGCATCCCGAGGATCGACGCGCCGGCGAGCCCGAAGCGATGCACGATCGCCTGCGGGCCCGTGCGTGCCGTCCACTCCGCGCGTCGCTCCACGAAGGTGCGCGAGAGCCGCTCGAACGCGAGCAGGTCGACGCTCTGCACCGCGCGCACGTCCGCGACGGTCGGGTCCGCGCCGAACGGGGTGCGCAGGTGCTCGTCCCAGATCGCGCAGAGCTCGGCTACGTCGTCCTCGTCCGGGCGGCCCCACAAGATCGTCCCGTGCGCCCGCCGGTGCGACTGCCAGAGGCAGAAGCTGCGGCGCACGATCACGGCATCGCCCGGTGCGGCGACCAGCGTCGTGACGTCGGGCACCGCGGTGAAGCCAGCGAGGGCCATCGGGGTCATCCTACCCCCGAGGACGGACACCACGCACACCCCGCGGTGACGGGGGCTCGTGGGAGATCTCGCCCCGTCGAACGCACCGCACGGCAGAACGAGCCCACCGACCCGGTGACGGCGGCGGGTCGGCGGCGGGGGCGCCCGCGAACGGGGCCTCCGAGGGGTCGTCGACCGCAGACGCTGACTTGAAACTCGAACCGCCGGCGTGGAAATCACAACGGAGCTCGGCGAACGGTTTCGTCCCTACGGCTCGCCCGGCAGGGCGGTCACGAGCTGAAGAGAATTACGCAAGCCGCCCTACCGGACGGCGAGCGGTTCAACGAGAGTGTCGGGCCGTGCGCGAGCACGGAGCCGACCCAGGCTCGCGGGTTGGGGGCCCCATCGGGGCTTCACGCCCCGTGGGGGAGGGTCTGGCGACAGACCCTCGGAGAAGCTGCTACGAAAGCTCCCGATGCTCGGCCACGGTCACGGTCACGGACACGGCCACGGTCACGGCCGCGCGGCCCCTCGCGAGAGCGCGCGTACGACCGACGACCACGGGCACGCACACGCGCGCACGACGAGCGACGCCGCCACGCGCGCGCTCGGCATCGGCGTGCTGCTGCACGCGGTCTTCATGGTCGTCGAGGCCGTCGCGGGCTGGTGGAGCGGCTCGCTCGCGTTGCTCTCTGACGCCGGGCACATGCTCTCCGACGTCGGCGCGCTCCTGCTCGCCTGGTTCGCGCAGCGGCTCCGCGAGCGCACCCCCGACGCCTCGTACACCTTCGGGCTGCGTCGCCTGCCCGTGCTCGGCGGCCTCGTCAACGGCATCAGCCTGCTCGCGATCGTCGTGCTGGTCGTCGTCGAAGCGGTGGAGCGTTTCGGCGACACCCCGACCATCGACGGCATGTCGGTGCTCGTGGTGGGCGTGCTCGGCCTGCTCGTGAACCTCGTCGGCGCGTGGATGCTCCACCGCAGCGGCGATCGGAGCGTCAACGTGCGCGGCGCGCTGCTGCACGTGCTCGCGGACGCGCTCGGCAGCGTCGCGGCGGTGCTCAGCGCGGTCGTGATCCTGACGATCGGTTGGACGCCCATCGACGCCATCGCGAGCGTGGTCATCGCCGCGCTCATCTTGCTCGCCAGCCTGCCGCTGCTCCGCGACGCGTTGCACATCCTCTTGCAGCGCGCGCCGGTCGGGCTCGACGTCGCCGCCTTGCGAGCCTCCGTCGACGCACGGCCTTCGGTGGTGCGCGTGCGCGATCTACACGTCTGGCAGCTCGACTCCGGGCAGACGGTCGCGAGCCTCGTGGTGATCAGCTCGGCCGGCTCGCTCGAAGAAGCGAGCGGCGTGGCGGATGCCATCCGCAAACACCTGCACGACGAGTACGACATCGATCACGCCACGATCGAGCTGCGCCCCGAGAAGGCGCCCGATCCACACCATCACTTCTGATCGCGCGTGCATCACGCGCCGACGCCGCGCCGCTCGCGATGCCGCTCCGCGCGATCCCGTCGACGAAGATCACACGACGCATCGCCAGCCGGTGCATCGTGGCCCCGCTTCGCGCGTGACCCCATCGAAAGCTGCGACCGATGTCCACCACCGCCCTCGACGCCGCGCTCACACTTCTCCCGCTCGAGAGCGAGCCCGATCGCGACGGTCGCGCGACCGCGCGCTTCTCGTGCGTCTTCGATCCGATCTGGTACCAAGGCCGCGGTGTGTATGGAGGCGTCGTCACCGCGCAGCTCGCGCGCGCGTTCCAGACGTTGGCGCCCGCCCGCGACGCACGCGTGATCACGGTGCACTTCTGTGCGCCGGCGACCGGCGAAGGCACGATCGAAGCGACCCTCGAGCGCGAGGGCGCGAACGTCTCGCACCTCACCGCGCGCCTCACGCACGTCCGCCGCGGCAAGGTCGTCACGCTCGCCAACGCGAGCGCGGTGTTCGGGCGCCCGCTCGCGGAGCACGACTTCGGCGATCACGTCGCGCCGCGGGTGGCACCCCCGCACGAAGTGCCGGTCTTCGCGCAGAAGCCCGGCTGGCCGGTCTTCGCGCGTCACTTCGAGTTCCGTCCCTGCCTCGGCTACGAGGCGTTTCGCGGCGCGCCCGAAGGTCACCTCGGCGGATGGTTCCGCGCGATCGAGCCGCAATCGCCCGATCTCGCGTACGTCTGCGCGCTCTTCGACGCGTGGCCTCCGTCCGCGCTTCCGCTCTTGCTTCCGCCGCCGCGTCCGGCGGCGAGCGTCGACCTCACGTTCCACTTCTTCCGCCGCTTCCCGCTCGACGTGCCGCCCGACGCGCCGTGGCTCTACGAGGCGCGCACTCCGGTGGTGCGTGGCGGCTGGGGCGAAGAGCACGCGACGCTCTGGGACGCCGAGGGCCGCCTCGTGGCGCGTGCAAGGCAGAACGTCGCGCTGTTTTGAGGCTGAGGCCGTCGGTCGCTCGCGCTCGCGTCGTCCTCGTGGCGCAACGTTTGCGCCCACGAAACGTGAGCATGGCTCTCACTCCGTCTTGCGAGCCGTCTTCAGCCTGACGCACTCTGTTTACATGTTTGTCACTCGCCCGCGTTCGGGCTCTTGGCTTCTCGTTCTCCTCCTCGTCGGCCTGACCGCCTGCAAAGGCAAGAAGTCCGATCCTCTCGTCCCCGACGCGGGCGGAGAGGACGCCGAGACGGTCGACGCGGGCGAGACCTGCACGCCGCTCGGCGCCTTCGAGACGGGCGACGCCGACGGAGCCCCCAACCCGCTCGACGTCCCCGCTGGACAAGCGCGCGCGGGACGGCTCACCGCCGACGAGCTCCCCGAAGATCGCTTCGCGCTCGCGCGCTGGAACCCCGGCGACTTCGTCCTTGCGAACGAACGCGTCGCGCTCGTCGTCACGTCGGCCGACGTGCCCGGTGAGGCCTACGACCCGCACGGCGGTCGTCTGGTCGGCGTCGGCTTGATGCAGGACGGCGCGATCGAGGCCCCGGCCGACTTCGGCATCGTGGTGCTCGGTTTCCAGCGCTTCTTGGTCGCGACCGACTCCGTCACCGTGATGAACGACGGCACCGACGGCGAAGCGGCGGAGATCCGCGTCGCAGGTCGCCTCGCGCGGCTCGAAGCGTTCGGCAACGTGCTCGACGGCTTGGTCCCGCAAGACTTCGCGGACCTGCCCGCCGCCATCACGTACACCCTCGCGCCCGGCGACGCGTTCGCGACGCTCACGCTCTCGGTGCGCGCGGGCACCCGAAACCTCCGCGCGCCGCTCGGGGTGATTCAGGCGTTCTTCCAGTCGAGCCGCATGGCCGCCTGGCGTCCGGGCATCGGCATCGTCTCCGAGTCGAGCGCGGCGGTCCCCTTCGTGGCCTTCGACGGAAGCGGCGCGCCCGACGGAGTCGAGACGAGCTACGCGTGGATGGCCGAAGAAGGCGGCACGCTCTCGCCGCTCATCCAGACCGGCGGCGCCGACGTGTTCTCGTCGGGCGGCATCGAGTCGCCCGCGTGCAGCGAAGCGACGATCTCGCTCGGTCGCGTGCTGATCGCGGAAAATCTTCCGGCGGTGCAAGCCGAGATCGCGGAGCTCGAAGGCGAGACCACGCGCCTCGTGAGCGGCACCGTCACGGTCGACGGAGCGCCCGCCGTGGGCGCGCGTGTGCACGTGACCGACGGCGACGAGCACCTCACGCGCTTCGTGGTCGAGGCCGACGGCTCGTTCTCGCACCCCGTCGCCGACACGGCGGACTCGCTCTGGGTCTGGCGCGAAGGTTTCCCGCTCGCGGGTCCGTTCGCGATCGTCGAAGGTGCGAACGCGATCGAGCTCCCGACCGCGGCGCGCGTCGACGTGCGGGTCTTCGATCTCGGCACCACCACCGCGATCCCCGCGCGCGTCGAGATCTTCCCGCGCGGCGCGACCCCGGTGCCGGTGGGCGCGATGGGCTTCGGCGAGGACGGCTTCGGCAGCTCGCGCGTTCACGTCGCGTTCGCGACCTCGGGCACCGCGAGCTTCGCGATCGCGCCCGGCACCTATCGCCTGCGTGTGTCGCGCGGTCCGGCGTGGGAGCGCTTCGAGACGGATCTCGATCTCGAGAGCGGCGAGGACGTCGACGTCGACGCGGAGCTCGAACGCGTGGTCGTGCAGCCCGGCGTGCTCTGCGCGGACTACCACGTGCACACCCACCGCTCGGTCGACTCCGGCGACGACGCGACGATGAAGGTCCGCGGATTGGTCGCGGACGGCCTCGACGTCGTGATCCGCACCGAGCACGAGTTCGTGAGCGACTTCCAGCCCGTCATCGACGCGGCGGGTCTCGCGGCCTACGCGCGCGGCTTCTCCGGCATGGAGCTCACGACCTTCGCGTACGGGCACTTCAACACCTTCCCCGTCGAGGTCGATCCGACGCGTCCGAGTGACGGCGCGATCCCCTGGTACGGCGTGAGCCCGCCCGATCTCTTCGACGCCGTCCGCGCGCGCCCCGAGCGCCCGACGCTGATCATCAACCACCCGCGCACGGGCGGAACGTTGCAGGGCTACTTCGAAGCGGTCGGCTTCGACTCCGTGACCGGCTCCGTGCGCGACATGGACGGCTGGGACACGGAGTTCGAGGTCGTCGAGGTCTTCAACGACAGCAACTTCGAGAGCAACCGCGAAGGCACGGTGCGCGACTGGTTCGGGCTGCTCAACGCGGGGCGCCGCGTGGTCGCGGTCGGCTCGTCCGACAGCCACGGGATCCACTCGAAGCCGGTGGGCTATCCGCGCACCTGCCAGATCGTCGGCCTCGACGATCCCGCGGAGCTCGACGAGCGCACCCTGCAGGCCGCGACCGAAGAAGGCCGCGGCTTCGTGAGCGGCGGCATCTACCTCGACGTCACGGGCGCGGACGGCGCGACCTTCGGCGACGAGATCGAAGGCGCGGGCGAGCGCGCGTCCTTCGAGGTGGTCGTCCGTGCGGCGAGCCACGTCGAGGTGAACCGCCTCGAGGTGATCGTCGACGGCGTGACGAGCGAGACGCTGCCCATCGAGGCGAGCGACGCCGATCCGGGCAACGCCGCGATCCGCGCGCGCGTCGACGTGGAGGTCGACGTCGCGCCGGGCGGGAGCTGGGTGGTCTTCCACGCAGCGGGCGACGCGCCCTTCGACGCCCAGGGCTCGCGGCCCTTCGCGGTGAGCAACCCGATCTGGCTCCGCCGCTGAGCTCTCCGAGCTCGAACGCCTCGCGATGGGCGCTTCCGCGTCGAGGCGCTTCGGTTCGGGCTCTCGCCCCGGCGTGGTAAGAACGCCGGACCATGGTCCAAGCCCTCCGGGTCGAGAGCAGCGCGCGGCGCTTCGCCGACGTGGCGCTCGCGGCGCTCGTGCTGCTCGTCGTCGGGATGATGATCGTCCCGCTGCCGACGGTCGTGCTCGACGTGCTGCTCGCGAGCAACATCTCGCTCGCGGTGCTCCTGCTCCTCGTCGCGATGTACCTGCGCGACGGCCTGCAGCTCTCGTCCTTCCCGACACTGCTCCTCGTCACCACGCTCTACCGCCTCGCGCTCAACGTCAGCTCCACGCGGCTCATCCTGCTGCAGGCCGACGCGGGCGAGGTGATCGAGGCCTTCGGCAACTTCGTGGTCCAAGGCAACTACGTGGTCGGCGCGGTGGTCTTCTTGATCCTGACGCTGATCCAATTTCTCGTGATCGCGAAGGGCAGCGAGCGCGTCGCGGAGGTCGGCGCGCGTTTCACGCTCGACGCGATGCCGGGCAAGCAGATGAGCATCGACGCCGAGCTGCGCAGCGGCGCGCTCAGCCAAGAGGACGCGCGGCGCAAGCGCAACCACTTGCAGCGCGAGAGCCAGTTCTACGGCGCGATGGACGGCGCGATGAAGTTCGTGAAAGGCGACGCCATCGCGGGCATCGTCATCACGGTCGTCAACGTGCTCGGGGGCTTGGCGATCGGCGTCGGCATGCGCGACATGAGCGCGGGCGAGGCGCTCTCGGTCTACGGCCTGCTCACGATCGGCGACGGCCTCGTCTCGCAGATCCCCGCGCTGCTCATCAGCATCTCCGCCGGCCTCGTGGTCACGCGCGTCGCGAGCGAAGGCGAAGACTCCAGCCTCGGCGGCGACGTCGCCTCCCAGGTCTTCGGGCAGCCCAAGGCGCTCCAGGTCGCGAGCGCGTTCTTGCTCGTGCTCGCGGTGGTACCCGGCCTCCCCGCGCTGCCCTTCCTCGTGCTCGCCGCGCTCTTCTTCGGACTCGCGCGTCGCCTCGCCGCGCGCCCCGCGCCGACCGAAGCGACCGCGGTGGTCGCCAAACAAGAAGCCGCGCGCGAGACCAAGGCGCGCAAGCAGATGGTGCCGCTCGTGGTGCCGGTCGCGGTCGAGGTCGGCGAGGGCCTCGCCAGCGCGATCGCGGATCCCACCGGCGCGGGGCCCTTCCTCGAAGACGAGGTGCCGCTGCTGCGCGATCGGCTCTTCCTCGACCTCGGCCTCCAGCTCCCGGGCGTGCGCGCGCGTTCGGTCGGTGTGCTCGAGCCCGACGCGTACGTGATTGCGATTCAAGAGGTGCCCGTCGCGCGCGGGACGCTCTCCCCCGATCGACTGATCTGTCTCGAGGCCCCTTCGGTGGTCGCGAGCTACGGCGTGAGCGCGGAGGAGTGGAGCGATCCGGTGTCGCGTCGTCCGGCGTCGCTGGTCGAGCCGAGCGCGCGCGAGGTGCTCGAAGCAGACGGCCTCGAGGTGGTCACCCCGGCCGCCCAGCTCGCGCGTCACCTCGGGGCGGCGGTGCGGCGTCGCGCGACGCCCTTCGTGGGCCTCCAAGAGACGCAGTCGATGCTCGATCAGCTCGAGCGCGCGTATCCGGCGCTCGTGCGCAACGTGGTGCCCAAGCCGGTCTCGCTCGCGCTCCTCGCCGACATCCTGCGCCGTCTGGTCGAAGAAGGCGTGAGCATCCGGCCGCTGCGCGAGATCCTCGAGTCGCTCGCGATCCACGCGCCGAACGAGCGCGATCCGGTGACGCTCACGGAGCTGGTGCGCGCCGCGCTGAAGAACGCGATCACCCACCACCACGCGCCCGACGGAGTGCTCGCCGTCTATCTGCTCGACCCGATGATCGAGGACGCGGTGCGCGACGCGATCCAGCGCACGAGCGCGGGCAGCTACCTCGCGCTCGCGCCCCAGATGGCGCGCGAGATCGTGGCCGCGATCTCCGCCGAGTGTGGCCGCGATCACGGCGGCGCGGTGCTCCTCACGCAAGCCGACATCCGCCGCTTCGTGCGCCGCCTGGTGGAGGTCGAGCTCCCGGATCTCACGGTGCTCAGCTACCAGGAGCTCTCGCCGGAGGCGCAGGTGCAGCCCCTCGGCCGCGTGGGGATTTGACAAGAAGCTGATGGCCGATGACCGCAAGCCGCCCTGTGGGACGGCGCGCAGCGAGCGGAGCGAGCGAAGGCTCGTGGGTGGCGGCCCCATCGGGGCTTCATGCCCCGTGGGGGAGGGGCTGGCGACAGACCCTCAAGGAAGCTGAGCAGCAGCTCGCACCGCTCCGCGCTGCTCTCACCGTCGTCGTAGCAGGCCGAGGTCGAGCCATCCCCCGAATGGGGCGTGAGCGAAACACTTCGACGCTTCGTAATGCTTCGTGCAGACCGCGTGTCATCCGCTGCGCGGGTCGCGGTCCTACCTCGTTTGGAGTACGCGCCCCGCGCCGAACCGATCTACGAAATGGGCGTCGGTGGGGTCTAGCGCGCGCCTCGCGCCCACGTCCGCGCGTGCACGAGACCCCGCCGACTTTTCTATTCGTCGTTGCTCGAGCCGACGGGTGCGGTCGCTTTTTCACCAGACGAGCCGCGCCGCGACTGCGGACGACTCTGCTAGGTTCGGCCCATGTCGCCTGCACGCCTCTTCGGACTCGCTCCCTTAGCCCTTCTCGTCGCCGGTTGTGACGGTTCCGACGTCCGGTGCCCTGGCGCTACCGTCGAAGATCCAGACCTCGGAGCCTGCGTCTGCCCGCCGGGCTCGACGACCATCGAGGGCGGGTACGACTGCGCGTTCGACGACGCCGCGGTCGACGCCGACGCGGGTGCCGACGGAGGAACGGACGGTGGCGTCGACGCCACGACGCCGATGGACGCCGGACCGGCCCCGGACGTCCCGCGTGCCTGGTACCCGTGGAACGGTTACCGCACCGGCAGCGTGCACGGCGCCGCGAACGGCACCCTACGCCCAACCTTCGAGTGGGACGCGGCCGACGGCGCCACCGACTACCAGATCCAACTCGACGACTCGTGCACCAGCCCAGGATTCGCGGACTGCGCATTCGACTCCCCCGAGCTCGACGAGCGCACGACCACGACGGTCTTCCGCCCGGACGCGGACCTCCCGGTGTCGATGTCCGCACCCGTCGGCCGCCGCTACTACTGGCGTGTTCGTGGGTGTCGAGGCGACGTCTGTGGGGATTGGTCGCGGGTGATGTACTTGAACGTGGGCCGTACGGAGTGCGATTTGAACGGCGACGGGTACCCCGACTTCGTACCGATCGATGACGAGGATTCAGTCGACGTGCACTGGGGACAGCCTTCTGGCGGCTACTCGACTACCCGTGTGTGGACCTCCAGGTCCCTCGGACTCACCGGCGAGGTAGGAGGCCCTGGATCTGGTTCGTTCCCGCTGAGCGCTTCCTGTGCTGGCGACATCGACGGGGACGGACGAGCCGATTTGGTGATCGGAGCTTCCGAGTTCGTCCGCGTCGGCTCATCTGGGGGCTACGGAAACTCCACCCTGGTGATCGTCCCTGGGGCGATGGAGCTTGGCGCGGGCTCGTATACCATCGCAGACCCGACCGCGACGCCCTTCAATCGCTTTGGCTTCGGAGACGGGCCGCTCGATTCCGGAGGAGACATCGACGGTGATGGACTGGATGACATCGTCGTCTCTGCATCACGGCAAGACAACGGAGACCTCTTTCGACCCGGTCGCGTCTTCGTCTTCCGTGGAGCTACGCGGGTCAGCGGGATTCCTCATGCGGTGCTGCGTTCACCGAGTGGAGCCACGACTGGTTTCCTTGGTTTCGCCGTCGTCTCTCGAACCGACGTCGATGGTGACGGAACCAGCGACGTAGCCGCGCTCGCGACGACCGCGGGCGTCCTCGTCTTTGGCGGGCCCGACCTCGAACTCTTCCGTTTCGACGAGAACTCATCGGTAGAGCGGATGGCCATCGCCGACCTCGATGGCGACCGACGCATGGATGTCGTGAGCGCATCATTCACGCGGGCGCGATTGGCGCTCGCGCGCGCCCCCGAGCCGATCGAGATCGTCATCGATGGAGCGGTCCGCCCTTGGAGCACCGACATCGATCGCGACGGGCTCCATGACGTGTTCGTTGGAAACCGACCGCTTCGCGGCTCGAGCTCCGGCATCTTTTCGTTGGGTCCTCGCCCCGGCGACTGCGACGTCATCGGGTTATTCGATCGAAGCATTGCGATCGATGCATGCTTTGTCGAAGCTGGGATGCCGCAAGCCACGTCCAGTTGGCGCTGGACCGATGGTGGATGGTCCGGCCCGTCGGCGACAGTGCGGGCGAACCATGGACTCGTGGCGATGTAGCCCTGGGCGAGAGTTCGCCGATCCTTGATGCTTGTTCAGCCAGAACCGAAACTGCACCGTTGGCAGGGGCTGAATGATCTCGATTTCAGCGACCGGGTAACACTTTGCTCGACGTTGCTCACCGGTGATAAACGAGAGTCGCGAGTGTCTTCGGCAAAAATTCTGAGCCCAACGTCATTGTCTGGCAGACCAAGGGCGAGCAAAGGCGAAAGCCAAGCGTCTTCGCAACAATGCGGGAGGCTTGGCTCTGGCGGGGAAACCGTTGGCTTGTGCCGGGAATCCTGCGGAGGTCAGTCGCAGTTCACGAACCGCGCAGTCGAGTCGTAGCTCGACGCGCTCGTTCCGGAGGTCGACGGGAGGCGGACGATGGCCCCGTTGGTGGGTGACGGAGTGCAATCACCGCTCCAGCGACCGACCGACGGCATGCTTGCGAGGCCTCGCCGACCGCCGCCGTCGCCCCAACAGACGTAGTCCACCATGAAGTCGCCATTTCCAAAGGACGGTCGCATCCCGCCGGGACGGAAGTAGAACGCGAGCTCGCCATCCGTGAGGTTTTGGAGCCAGCCGGAGTCTGGAAGCTCGATGGTCGCACGCGAGCGGGCTGCAACGCGCGTGAGTCCCAGGCCGTTCATGTTGGGGTCGTACGTCGGGAAATCGCAGAAATACGCGCCCGCCTCGACGACGTACTCCTCGTCATTCGGGTTGAAGACTTCGACCGTCGAGGTTGCGAAGTCGATCTGCGAGATGATCAACGTCTCATCCCCCGTCGGCATCAGGTCCGGGCAGCTTCCGCCTCCGCCGCCGTCCACGCTTCCCGCGTCTTCTTCGGGGCCCGCGTCCTCGTCCGGGCCCGCGTCGTCGTCGTCGGGGCCGGCGTCCGTGCCGCCTCCCGCGTCGCGCGAGCCCGCGTCGCGCATGCCGGCGTCGGTGCCGGGGCCGACGGGGCCGTCGTCGTCGCCGCAGCCGAAGGCGAGGCCGGTGAGAAGCGTGAGGCCGAGGATGAATCGCATGGGGAAGCTCCGTGAAAACGAGGTCGCGCGGATGTCCGCGACGGGCATGTGTCCCGAACGCATGAGATCGGGTCCCAGGGTGCCTCACGCCCGTGTGGGAGTGACAGTTAATCGCGGTTAACCGCGATCGCGCTCGTCGAACGCGGTGTTCGGACTCGGTCCGGGTCTGGTCGCAGTCGTAGTCCCCGGTCCCGTCTCGGTCCGGGTCCCGTCTCGGTCCGGGTCCCGTCTCGGTCTCGGTCTCGGTCTCGGTCTCGGTCTCGGTCTCGGTCTCGGTCTCGGTCTCCGTCTCCGTCTCGGTCTCCGTCTCCGTCTCCGTCTCCGACGCCGAACTCGCCTCCGCTCCGACGCCGGAACGGAGCACCCAAAACGAAAACGGCCCCCTCTCGGAGGCCGTCTCGGCTTTACGTGATGGATTGCCCGCTCAGTCCGCTGGCGTCACGTCCTGGCGGACCACGATGATCTCGCTCGGCGAGGCCACCGTCGCGTCGACCTCGGCGGTCACGATCACCTGGAACTCCTGGTGCGGCGTGGTCGCGCGCATGCGGCCCGTGCGGTCGTCGCCGTCGAACTCCAGGCGGCCCGCCATCGTCGGCGCGGCGCCCTGCGGCTTGATCCACACGATGTAGACCGTCGCGCCCTGCGAGATGCGGTCGGGCGGCGGCAGGTGCTCGAGCGTCACCGACACCATGCGGTTCCCCTCGATCTCCTCGACGATCACGGTGCCGTCGGCGCCCGCGGCGCGCTCGGTGCCGGTGACCACGTATTCCTGCGGTCCGCCACAGCCGAGGGCGAGCAGCACGGCGCTGAAGCTCACGATGCGGATGATGTTTCGAAGCATGTCGTTCTCCTCGCCGCGCCGGACCGCGGCTCGTCCGCGTCGGTCCGCGAACGGTGTGCTCTTCGATAGCCGATCCGCGGCGCCACGGGAAGAGCCGCGTTTCGTGAGTCGCGGGAACGTCGCCGTAAGCAGCGTGGGGTCGGCGGCCATCCGCGTGAACGGGTGCCCGTCGATTCGGTGTCACCGCGTGACGGTGCGACTCGCGACGCCACGCCGTGCGACCTGCGGCTCACCGCTCACCGCACCGCTCACCGCTCACCGCCCACTGATCACGAGAACAGTCGAAGTGTGCGACCCGTTCATCATAAAGAGAAACGCCGCCCCGGGTGAGGGCGGCGTTTCGAGGGATCGGAAGGGTTCCGACATCGGAGGTCCGGGGGGATGGCCCTCCGAATCACTTGGCTCAGGTGGGCGGGAGGAGGACCGCGTCGATGACGTGGACCACGCCGTTGCCGGTGACGATGTCGACCGCCGTGATGCCCGCGCCCTCGACGGTCGGCGGGGTCGCGTCGGCGTCGATCGTGACGTCGGCGCCGTTGAGGGTCTCGACGTCGCCGTTCTCCAGGTCGGCCGAGATCACCGCGCTGCCGATGACGTGGTAGAGGAGCACGTCGCGGACCGCTTCCGCCGACGCGCCCTCGAGCGCATCCGCGGCCGCCGTGAAGGCGTCGTTGGTGGGCGCGAAGACCGTGAGGTTCGTGCCGGGCGCGCGGTTGTTCAGGGCCGCGAGGACGGAGACGGGGGGCGAGCCCGGGATGTCCGCCGCCGCGCCGACGGTCTCGACGAGCGTGCTGAGGCTCGGCGTGATCGAGGCGACCTGCGCGATGGTGGGCGGAAGGAGGACGCGGTCGATGACGTGCACGACGCCGTTGGTGGTGCGGACGTCGGCGATGACGACGTTCGCGCCGAACGCGCCTTCACCGGCGCTGCCGCCGTTGATGGCGACGCCGCTCGTGGTGTCGAAGAAGAGGTTCATGCCGAGGCGCTCGGCGCCCGTGCGGCTCGCGAGGTACGGCGCGGGGGCCGCGGCGCGCGCGGTCGCCGGGATGGCGCTCGAGAGGACCTCCATGTTCAGGAGCACGTGGTAGAAGAGGACGCCCTGGAGCGTCGCGTCGGGGAGGTCGGCCGGGCCATCGACTCCGAGCGCGCCGTAGAGGCCGGTGAACGCGTCGTTGACGGGCGCGAAGACGGTGAACGTCAGGCCGGAGGTGGGATCCGAGAGGATCTCCGGAACGGTCGCGCCGCCGAGCGCTTCGACGGGGCCCGCTTCGGTGGCGGCCGCGAGGAGCGACGTGAGGCCCGCGTGACCGGCCGCATCGACGATCGACGGCGGCAGGAGCACCGCGTCGATGACGTGGATGATGCCGTTGTCCGCGACGATGTCCGCCGTCGTCACCATCACGCCGCTGTTGAGCGTGACCGAGGTGCCGGAGCGCGTGACGAAGAGCGTGAGCTCGTTGAGCGAGAGCGGGCGGTTGAGGCCTTCCGCGAGGTCCGTGGAGCGAACCGCGCCGGAGACGACGTGGTACTGGAGGACCTGCGAGAGCGCGTCACCCTCGGGGATCGCTTCGAGCGCTTCGAACGCCGCGTTGGTGGGCGCGAAGACGGTGAAGGGGCCTTCGCCCGCGAGGTCGTCGTCGAGGCCGGCCGCCTGGAGCGCGCCGACGAGGGTCGAGAAGTCCGGGTTGCCCGCGGCGATGTCGACGATGGTGTTGCCGGCAACCGCGCCGTCGGTGCCGCCGCCGTCGCTCCCGCCGTCGGGGGTCGGGGTGGGGCCGTCGTCGTCGCCGCAGCCCGTGAGGCCGAGGGCGAGGGCGCCGAAGAGTGACAAAAAGCGAATCGTTTTCATGCGTGTCCCCTGCTGGTGATCCTGCTGGTGTGGTCGCGAGGCGTCTCGTCAGCCCGACGCATCTGGTGTGTCGAGGCGAGACGAAACCTGGACATGCTTGTTAGACACTGAGCCGCCGTCGTCAACGTCGACTTAGACAAAAACGTAGACAGGTGTCTACGAACGCGAACTTGCAGGAAAAATCCACCTGAGGGTCTCAGGCCGCTGTCTAGGTTTTGCCGCAGGTGGCAAAAAGGGTGGATCCTTCGACGGCGGATGGCTCCGGCAAAAAGGGTGGATCCTTCGACGGCGGATGGATCCTTCGACGGCGGATGGCTCCGGTTGGCTCGGGCGGCGGGCGACGGCATGGATCCCTCGACGGCGGGCGGAAAAATCGAACCGCGGGCTTCGGGTGCGCTGTCTAGGTTTTGCGTGAGATGGCAAAAAGGGTGGATCCTTCAGGTCGAGGGTTTCGATGGTTCCGTCGAAGGAAGAGCCGTCGAGGGATCGGCGAGCACCCTTCGAGGCGTCCAAGCGGATCCGTCGAGGGAGCCAGTCGGGCGATCCGCCGAGGGATTCGGAGCCGTCGAGAAGGGGTCCTTCGAGGCGTCGACGGCCGTCCTCTGGATGTCGGACGTCATGGCGTTCCTCGCCTGCGCTTCCATGCTCCCGCCATGAGCGACGACCGCGCGCGTTGGAACGGTGCCCGCTTCGATCCGGCGGGCAGCTACGAGAGCTGGTTCCTGCGAGCGAACGCGCCGACGTCGGGCGACGCGTTCTGGATTCGCTACACGCTCTTCGCCGAGGCGCGCGCTCCG
>JALOQC010000669.1 GCA_025453555.1 Myxococcota bacterium
GGTCGCGCTCCACCTGCACGACACGCGCGGCACCGCGCTCGCGAACGTGCTCGTCGGGCTGGAGATGGGCATCACCACGTACGACGCGGCGGTGGCCGGGCTCGGGGGCTGCCCGTACGCGCCGGGCGCGGCGGGCAACCTCGCGACGGAAGACCTCGTGTACACCCTGCACGGCATGGGGATCGAGACGGGCATCGATCTCGAGAAGCTCTGGCAAGCCGGCCAGGTCGCGGAGGCGGTGGTGGGGCGCGAGCTGCCGGGCAAGGTGCACCAGGCGGGCGTGCGCAGCCTCGCGAGCTGACGCCCGTTCCTTCGGGTCGCGCTCCGAGAGAAGCGTGCGCGGCACGACGCGTGCGGTACGACGCGCGTTGACGCGAGCGAGGCGCGGTGCTCGGATGCGGCGCGGAGGCGGGGACGATGCGCGCGTGGATCTGGAGCGTCGTGTGGCTCGTGGGGGTCGGCGTGAGCGGGAGCGCGTACGCGCAGTCGGGCGAAGGCGTCTCGGAGACGGGAGCCACCGACGTCGAAGCGAACGACGCGAGGGCTAGCGACTCCGACGTGGGCGAGCCGGCCGACACGAGTGCGAGCGAAGCCGTCGAGAACGCCGCGAGCAACGCGGACGAGGACGAAGACGACGACGTGGGGTCCGTCGACGCCGACGATCGTGCCGCGCGTCGCGTGGGCGGCGTGAGCGTCTACGACGACGAGATGGCGCCGCGCTTCGCCTGGGACGACCGCGATCACGAGTTCATGGGCGTGCTCCGGATCGGCTTCGGCATGCCGTACCTGATCGCGATCAAGTACGCGGACGGCCCCCTCTGCGAGCCGACCACCGAGCCCGACGATCAGACGTTCTGTGCGCGCGCGGGCGAGCCCTTCCTCGATCTCGAGGCGGGCTTCGCGTTCACGCACCGGCTCGAGGTGGTCGGCGCGGTCACGCTCTCGCTCGACGAAGATCCGATCGCGCTCGCGAAGCCGCGCGCGTTCGGGATCGGGATCCGCGGCTACACCTCGGACGAGGCGATCGTGAAGGGCTTCTTCGGCGCGCGCCTCGTGCTCGACTACACCTCGAGCGACGCGGACGACTGGTCGAACGTCGACTTCGGCGTGCGCGGCGACTTCGGCATCCAGGTCGATCCGATCCGCTGGCTCGGGATCTTCCTGCAAGGTGCGGTCGGGATTCGGCTCCTGCGTGGCTTCACCTTCTTGCCCGAAGCGAGCGCCGGCCTTCAAATCCGCTTCCCATGAAGCGCGTCCTCGTCGTTCTGCTGCTCTCGTCGCTCGCGTGCGGCGACGACGACTCCTCCGAGGTCGTCGAGACCGTCACCGTGCCGACGGCGCCCGACGAGCCGGCGCGCCCCGAGACGCCGACGATCCCCGAGCTCGTGTCGCGCGAGCGGGAGCTGATGGGGACGGTGTTCGTGGTGCAGGCGCAGACCACGAGCGAGCTCGACGCCGAGGCGGTGGGTCGCGCGATCGACGCCGGCTTCGACGAGATGGCGCGCCTCGAAGAGGTGCTCTCGGAGTGGCGCGACACGAGCGAGATCTCGCGCATCAACCAACGCGCGGGCGGCGAGTCGCTGGCGGTGTCTCCCGACGCGTACGCGGTGGTGAAGGCGGGCGTGCAGGTCTCGCGTTGGAGCGAAGGCGCGTTCGATCTGAGCTGGGCCGCGCTGCACGGGCTCTACGACTTCCGGCCCGGGCGGCAGCGTGTGCCGAGCGCGGAGGAGCTCGCGCCGAAGCTCGCGCTCATCGACTGGGAGCGAATCGAGCTGAACGACGAGGCGCGCACGGTGCGGCTCGCCACCGCGGGCATGGTCATCGGCACCGGCGGGATCGGCAAAGGCTACGCGCTCGATCGCGCGGGGACGATCCTCCGCGAGGCGGGCATCACGAGCTACATGCTCTTCGGCGGCGGACAGGTGCAGATCCACGGCTCGCGGATCACCGCGGAGGGCACGCGCGCGTGGCGCGTCGGCATCCAACACCCGCGCGATCCCCAGAGCTATTTCGCGTTCTTCGAGGCAGGCTCGGGCTCGATCTCGACGAGCGGTGACTACGAGCACGTGTACGTCGACGACGAGGGACGCCGCTGGCACCACATCATCGACACGGACTCGGGTCAGCCCGCGCGCGGCACCACGAGCGTCACGCTGCTCGCGCCCGAGGGCTTGTACGCCGACGCGTTGAGCACCGCGGTCTTCGTGCTCGGCCCCGAACGTGGCCTCCGGATGCTCGCGCAGCTCCCGTTTCGTGCCGAAGCGATCGTCCTCGACGACGCCTGCCGCCTGCACACCACGCCGGGCACGCGCGAGCGTTTGATCCTGCGTGTCGAGCTGGAGGAAGGCGACCGCGTTCCGGGCTGCACGCCGAACGCACCCTGATCAGCCCACGTCGTGTCGCCCAAACGAAGAAACCCACGCGCGCGTCGTGGGTTTCTTCGTTCGCTCTCGGCGACCCGAGGAGCTCAGCCGCGTTGTTCGATCGGCGGGACCGTACGATCCGCGGTCCCGGTCCAGACCTGCGACGGACGGTAGATGCGGTTGTCCTCGAGCTGCTCGAGCAGGTGCGCGAGCCAGCCGGACACGCGGCTGATCGCGAACACCGGCGTGAAGTTGTCGGTGTCGAGGCCGAGCTTCCTGGCGCTCGAGCTCGATCGCGACGTCGTAGATCGGCGTGTGGCCGAGCTCCTCGAAGAGCTGCACCGCGAGGCCCTGGAGGATGTCCGCGCGCGGGTCCTTGACCTTGTAGACGCGGTGGCCGAAGCCCATGATCTTCTCTTTGCGGGCGAGCTTGTCCTCGGCCCAGCGACGCACCGCTTCCGGAGACGCATCCGGGATCGTGCGCAGCATCGTGAGCACGACCTCGTTCGCGCCACCGTGCAGCGGGCCCGCGAGCGAGCCGATCGCGGAGGCCACGGCGGCGTAGGGATCCGCGAGGGTCGACGCGGTCACGCGGCAGGTGAACGTCGATGCGTTCATCGAGTGCTCGGCGTGGAGCACGAGCGCGGCGTCCATGATGCGCGCCGCGATCGCGTCGGGCTCCTTGCCGTCGAGCATGTAGAGGAAGTTCGCGGCGTGACCGAGATCGGCGCGCGGCTCGATCGGGTTGTCGCCGCGACGGATGCGATGCCACGCGGCCACCACGGTCGGCAGCTTCGCGACGAGGCGCACCGCGCAGAGTCGGCGAAACGTGGGATCTTCGACGTGATCGCCGTCGGCGTAGAACATCCCCATCACCGCGACCGCGGCGGTGAGCGCGTCCATCGGGTGACCGCTCTCCGGGAGCTGCTTGAGCACGTCGATGATGCGGAACTTCAGGTGACGCTCGCGCGCGAGCTCGGCGGTGAAGCTCTCGAGCTGCGGGCGGGTCGGGAGCTCCCCGAAGAGAAGGAGGTACGTCACCTCTTCGAAGGTGCAGTGCTCGGCGAGCTGCTCCGCGGGATAGCCACGGTATTGGAGCTTGCCGGCGGCGCCGTCGATCAGACAGACGCTCGAACGGGCCGCAGGAATGCCCGCGAGACCGGGCACGTAGTCGGGCTTCTCGCTCATGTACTTCCTTCTAACCGACTCTCCGACGACCGCGCGGGGGGACGCGACCCGGGCCGGGGCGCGCGGACCCTAGCAGGCGAAACGAGGGCGGTTCAAGCCGCTCACCGGGACCCGTCGGCGCGCGCCCTCGACGTCGTCCGCCTCTGGGCTCGCGTTGCTGCACGGAGCCGCGAGCAGCCTCGCGAGCACGTGCGCACGGGGTCTCGCTCAACCGTCGCTCGACGCCGCCGCGCGCCAGCGCTCCGCGAGCCGCAGGGCGAGCTCCTCGCGCGGCTCCGCGAGCGCGATCGACGCCTGGACGCCACGCAGCTCCGTGCGCCACGCGCTCGTCGGCAGCGTCCCGCCGATCACGATCGTCACCACCGGCGCGACGCGACCGACGAGCTCCACGCCGACCGCGACCGCGCGCGCGTCACCGAGCCCCTCGGCCTCGCGCACGAGCGGGACACCGAGCGCTTCGGCGAGCACGCGCGCGAATCGGAGCGCCCCCGCGTCCTCGACCGCGCCGACGACCCAAGCGCGCACCGTGGCGGATGACCCCGCCGCGCCAGGTGACACCGCGGCGGATGACCCCGCCGCGCCAGGTGACACCGTGGCGGATGACCCCGCCGCGCCAGGTGACACCGCGAGGCGCTCCGCATCGACGCTCGAAGTCGCCTTCGGCTCCGAGGCGCGCCCCAACAAGGGAAGACGCTTCAACGCTCGACCTCGAGATCCTCGGCTTCCCACGCGAGGAAACCGCCTTTGAGAAAACGAACCAAGAACCCTTCGCTGCGGAGCTGACGCGCCACGCTCGCGGCTTCGTCCGCGCGGCCGTAGAGCACGGGGACCTTCGGGCCTCCCTTCAGCTCGTCCTTGCGCGCGTCGAGATCCGCGACCGGCAGGTTCTTCGCGCCCGGGATGCGAAAGCGCGCAAACACGCTCGGATCGCGCACGTCGATCGCTTCGGCGTTTCCGGTCACGAGCTGACGCGCGAGCTCTTCGGGCTCGACCTCCGCGTCGTCGGGCGGGAGCACGC
>JALOQC010000010.1 GCA_025453555.1 Myxococcota bacterium
CGATGGTACTGCAGAGTTTCTCTGTGGGAGAGTAGGACGCTGCCGGATTTATGAAGCCCCGCTCGGAAACGAGCGGGGCTTCACTTTTTCCGTCGCTTCCTTCGGAGCTCCGCCGGTCTTGCCGGTCTTTCGCGGGCGGCCCGGGCGGCGGCCCCGACGTTGAGCCGGCTCCGCCGTGGAGCGCTGATGATCTCGGCGCTCGACACCGGGAGAGGCAACGCGATTCCGACGACGAATCGCGTGAGCTCGGCGCCTCGGAGGGGCGCTGGTTTTCGAACCGGCGTTGCGTCCTCGCTCGTGCGGATCCTCCGGGTCGTGGGTTGACTTCGAGCCCGAAGTTCGATCGCGCACTCCTTGCGAACAAACGAAGTAGTTCGCTCGAAGCCGCACCTGCGTTCAAGCGAGGCTCTGTCGAGTCGTCTGCCGCGTTCTTTGCGGATGGACGTGTTGAGCTCCGAGAGAGCGACGGCTCGCCGGCAATCGTCGAAGTAGCCCGCTTTTCTCGCAGATTCGGGGGGTTTCCCTTCGGCGAGCTCCTTGCCATACTCGGGCCCTTCGCATGGCTTGGGGCCGTAGAGTTCGACGTTGGCTCGTGGGGATCGGCGCAGTGGCGCTTCCCGGCGGAGCTGCGTTCGGCTGGTGGGTGTGGCTCCCTCGCGCAGTCGAAGACAAGGTCGTGGAGGTCGCGAGCCGACATGGCTTCGAGGCTCGGGTCGATGGAGCGAGCGCGGGATTCTCGTCGCTCGAGCTCGAGCGCATCGTGCTCGAGCAACGGGGGATCTCGCTGGAGCTGGAGGACGTGTCGGTGGCCGCCTCTCCGCTCGAGCTGGCCCTCGACGGCAGTGCGGCGATTCGCGGCGTCGACGTTCGTCGGCTCGGTGCGAAGCTCGACGTCGCGCGGGGGGCTCGCGACGTCCTTCGCGAGGCGCGGCAGCGTGAGGTCGGCTCGGCGGCTTCGGGGAACCCCTCGCCGAACGTGCCTTCGGCGCGTCCCCCGATTCGAGTGCTCGACGGCGCGGTCGAGGTTCGCGATGCGGACGCACGCGCACGGGTGTCGGGAGCGTTCACGCTCGATGGCGGCGAGCTTCGATGGAGCGGCGGCGGCGTCCGACTCGGCGACGAGGGGCGAACCTGGCTCGAAGCCGACGGAATCGAGGCCCACGCGCGACGTGGCGAGAGCGGGTGGAAGGTCGTCGCGGCCTCGGCCCGCTCGGCCAAGTGGTCGACCGACCAGCCGCCGGATGCGGAGCTGGCGCTCGCGAAGAGCTTCGTGCGCCCGCGCGAAGGCGAGGCGCGGGTGCCGCTCGAGCCTCCGCCCGACGAAGAGCCCCCATGGTCGCGTTGGCTCGACCCGGAAGCCGCGTTCGCGATCGAGACGCTCACCCTCGCCCGCGCGTCGGGTGACTTCGGACAGCTCGCGGTCGAGGCGACGCGCGCGGAAGACCGCGTTCGGCTCGCGGGTCGCGGGACCGTGCAGAACGGCGAGGTGCGGTGGAGCCTCGAGGTGATGCCCGACGCCCCGAGCGCCTCGGGAACCATCTTCTTGCGCGAGGCGCCGTTCGATCTCTTCGTGGCGGCGCTCCCGGAGATCCCGTGGTGGCATCCGGAGCTCGCGCGAGTCTCGGCCGACCTGACGATCGAAGCGTCGTCGCCGGCCGAGGTCAGGCTCCGTGGGAGCGCGAGCGTCCGAGATCTCGCGGTGGACAGCGCGCGCATCGCGCCGCATCCGGTGCGGGGGCTGACGGCGGAGGCGGAAGGGGAAGCGCGGTGGCATCCGGACGCACGGCGCCTGATCGTCGACGATGCACGCGTCTTGGTGGGCGCTGCCCGCGTGAACGTCCGCGGCGAGGTTTCGCGTGGTGAGCACTTCGCGCTCGACGTGCATGCGAGCTTGGAGCCGACGGAGTGCGACGCCGCGATCCACTCGATCCCCGACGATCTCTTGCAGGAAGCGTCGGGATTTCGATGGGCCGGGCGCATCGGGGGCACGCTCCGGCTCTCGCTCGACACGTCCGCGCTCGAAGCGACGCGGCTCGACCTGCGGGTCGCCAACGGCTGTCGCTTCGAGCAGGTGCCGGTGATCGCCGACCTGCGTCGCTTCGAAGGACCGTTCCTTCACCGCGTGGTGGAGCCGGACGGAAGTGTCTTCGAGATGATGGCCGGACCCGGGAGCGACAATTGGATTTCGATCCACGAGATCCATCCATATTTCGTGCACGCCGTGATCGCGCACGAAGACGGTGGCTTCTTCGGTCATTCCGGGTTCGCGACCTACGCGATTCGCGACGCGCTGGTGCGCAACGTGCGCGAAGGGCGCTACGTGCAGGGGGCCAGCACGATCTCGATGCAGCTCACGAAGAACCTCCTGCTTCATCGAGAAAAGACGCTCGCGCGGAAGCTCCAGGAGGTGTTGCTGACCTGGTGGATCGAGACCGCGCTCGACAAGGCGCACATCCTCGAACTCTACCTGAACGTCATCGAGTACGCGCCGGGGGTGTATGGCATCGTGCGCGGGGCGGATCACTACTTCGGGCGATCACCGGCGGAGCTGACGCTGGCCGAAGCCGCGTTTCTCGCGTGTGTGCTCCCGGGGCCGAAGGTTCATCACGAGCACTACGTGCGGGGCTCGCTCTCGACGTCGATGCGTAACCGCGTGCGGCGCTTCGTGGAGCACCTGCACGCGCGAGGGAGGGTCGACGCCACGGCGCGGGACGAGGCGCTCGCGCAGCTCGAGGGCTTCTCGTTCTACCGGCCGGGTCAGGCGGTCGTGCCGCGTCCGAGCGCGGGTCGTGCGTCGCCGCTTCCCTTCGAGAGCGCGATCGTCGACGTGGCGGAGGAGGTCGAGGGCTGGACCGACTACGGGCCGGACGAAGCCGAAGGCCACGCCGAAGACAGCGAGTGATCGTCGCGCGCGGCCGATCGCCGGCGCGTTTGGCTCGCACGTCGACGGCGACCACGCGAACCGATGCTCGCCGAGCACCACGCGCGACGTGAGGGCTCGGTCCCACGACGCCGTCGCAACCAGAGCTCGATCCGCGGCCGCGGCGTGACGCCCGCCGAGGATCACGCCGCTCCAGAACGATTGAAGAATCCGGCCGCTCGGCATACCGTCCGCGACATCGGACGGGCTGCGAGCCCCCCGTGCTCGATCCAGGAGAGGGAGCCCTCATGCGTTCGCACGTCCTCGCATTTCTCGCCGCGTTCTCCGTGTCTTCCGCCGCGGTGGTCGCCGCGCAGGTGCCGGTGAACATCGAGAGCACGCCGCCTGGCGCGACGGTGTTCCTCGACGCGGAGTCCGACGCGACGCGCCTCGGGACCACGCCGCTGCAGGCCGTTCGGATCGCGCGCGGTGTCCACACGTTGATCTTCAAGCTCGCCAACCACGAGGACGCGCGTGTCCAGATCAACGTCGCGCGGCGCCGCGAGACCTTCCGCGCGGTGCTCAACCCGCTCGGGGTCATCGACGTCACGGCGGGCAACGCAGCGGCCACGGGGGCGGCGGTGCGCATCGACGGGCAGCCGGTCGGCAACGTGCCGCATCGACAGAACGTGCAGCCGGGGCGCCACCTCGTGCAGGTCGGTCGCGAAGGCTACGTGACCTACAACCAGTGGACGGATGTGGCGGGCGGTCAGGTCGTGACGCTGCCCGTGTTGCTCGAAGCGCAGGCGCCGTCGACCGGCTCGCTGCTCGTGGCGTCGGACGTGAGCGGTGCGGCGATCTACGTCGACGGGACGCCGCGCGGCACCACCCCGACGGTGATCGATGGGCTCACCGAGGGCGACCACGTGGTCGAGGTCCGCTCGAACGACTCGACGCAGCAACCGCACCGCGAGACGGTGCGGATCACGGCGGGGCAGCGTTCGACCGTGAACGCGACGCTGCGCGCGGCGCCGGCGCAGAACGGGACGTTGCGCGTGCTCGCGAACGTGCCGGGGGCCGTGATCAGCGTCGATGGAGAGGTCGTCGGGAACGCGCCCGCGACCGCTTCGAACCTCGCGCCGGGCGAGCACATCGTCGAAGCGCGGGCGGAGGGACATCAGCCGCTGCAGCAGCCGGTCACGATCGAGCCGGGTCGCCAGCGGGTGATCTCGCTCGAGCTGCGGCCGCTCGATCGCGCGCCGGGTCGTGTGATCGTCAACGCGAACGTCGGTGGCGCGACGGTGATGATCAACAACGAGGAGCGCGGCCAGGTGCCGGTCGTGCTCGAGGGGCTCCCGGCGGGGACGTACGCGGTCGTCGTGCGCGCGCCGGGTCACGAGGAGCATCGCGAGACCTGTCAGACGGGGCCGGGACGCGACTGTCAGGTCACCGCGCGGCTCGCGCCGGTCGGTACGTTGGTGCGTGTCGAAGCGAGCGCGCCGGGCGCGGTCTTCGTGGTGGACGGAGAGGTGCGCGGGCCGGTGCCGTGGGAGGGCAACGTCGCGGTCGGCGAGCACACGATCGAGGTGCGCGCACCCGGCTTCCGTTCACACGTGGAGCGCATCTCGCTCCGCCCGAGCAACGAGATTCGCCTCATCAACGTAGGCCTGGTCGGGGAAGGCGAGCTGTCGCCGGAGGAACGTCAGGCGCGCGAGGCCACGCGGCGGGACCGCCATCGGCAAGCAGTCGCGCGGAGCGGCGCGACCCTGCCCGACGACCTCGCGGTGCTCGATTTCTCGTTCGGCTGGCCGCACCTCTTCGAGTTCCGGCTCGGCATCGGCGTGCTCGAGTGGCTCGAGGCGGGCATCGGCCTACGCACGACCTTCTACCGACTCACGGAGTTCGAGGGTCGCGTCAAGATCGGGTACCGCCCGGTGCGTCAGGTCTCGCTCGGCTTGAACACCCGCCTCGGCGGTGGCCTCGGGCCGGGTCGCGCGATCACGGACGAGGAGTTCGACGACCGTGTCGACGAGGGTGAGCTCGACGCGGACGACCCGCGCCCGGAGCTGTCGACCAACTCGTTCTTCATGAGCTTCGAGGCGCTCTTCTCGTTGCACTTCCTCAACGCGGGCAACTTCACGCTCTGGGGCGCGCTCGACTACCACTCGGACAGTTGGCAGTGGAACCGCTCGAACTCGGATTGCCGCTACTCGGTGCCGTGCGAGCGCGGCATGGACGTGCCGCGGGACACCACGGGCGACCCGGAGCGCATCTCGGGGCGGCAGTCGCTGGCGCGCTTCCGCCTCGGTGGCTCGCTCGAGCTCATCCTCAGCCGCCGCCTGAACATCTGGGGCTCGTTCGAGGGCATCCTCGCGGGCAAGCAGCGACGAATCCTCGGCGACATGTGGGGCTTCGGTCGCGACGACGTGATGCTCTACGCGCGGCTCGGCTTCACCTACAAGTTCGGGTACGCGGAGCGCGCGGAAGAGCTGCCGGCAGAAGCGGCGCCCGCCCCGGAGCTGGAACCGGCGCCGTGAACGCGGCTCGCGCGACCATGCCCAGTGACGGAGCGGCTGGCGACCTGACGACGGACCCTCGACGTAACTGAGCGAGCAAAAGCGCGCGACCGATTGGAAACGAGCCGGCGGTCGAGCGACTCTGGAGCGTGGTGGACCGCGGAGGTGTCGGATGAGGGCGTGGCAGGTCGCGTTCGTCGTGACGTGCTCCGCCCTCGTGGTGGCCCCGGCGGCCGCCCAACGCGCGGAGCCTCGCGCCGAGGGACGCACGGCGCGTCGCGCGGGGACCCGCGACTCGCTCGTACCTCCGCCGACCTCGGTCGAGCACGAGCTGGAGCTGCACGACGTCTCGTTCGACGCGCCGCCCGTGGTGCTCCGACCGAGCGACGAGCTGCGGCCGCTGGCGGTCGCGGTGCAGTTGCAGCTTCGTCGCCAAGGCCACGAGCTCGTGCTGGGGCCTCCGCCCCCTGCGATCGCGGAGGCGGTGGGGCGCGGCGAGATCGCGCTCGTGTCGCGTGACGGTCACCTCTGGCTCGGGGTGGGCGCCCACGGCGGCGCGACTCACGGGGCCTCGCTCGCGCTCGCTCCGGCACCGACGTCGGAGACGATCCGCGCGCTCGCGCTGGCGGTCGAGTCGCTGCTCGATCAGGCGGAGTCGGCGTCGTGGAACCCGCGTCCAGCCGCGAGCACACCCGCGCCCTCGAACGAGGTCGTCTACCTGCACTACGACGACACCCCGCCTCCGCGGGAGGGCGCCAAGCCCACGGTCTTCCTCAAGGTGCTGATGGGCTGGTCGCCCTCGCGCGACCGCGTGCTGCTCGGTCCCGGCGCGGGCTTCGGGCTCTGCGTCGGGTTGCACTGCGTGGTGCTCGAAGCGGAGCTGCCGCTCCTGCCCGACGAACGCCCGGTCGCGGGCGGCACGCTGCGGTATCGCGCGCTCTCGGCCAGCGTGCGTGGACAAGCACGCGTCGCGTTGCCACGCGCGTTGACGGTCGCGATCGGCCTGGGTCTCGTCAGTCGCATCGGCACCGCGAGCCTCGTCGGTCACGACCTTCGCCGCACCACGAGCGCCTTCGGTGCGCGCACGAGCCTCGAGCTCGCGTGGCGGGTCCGCGGTCCCTTCGAGCTCGTCGCCGAAGGCGGCCTCGACGCGATGCTCTCCGATCAGCGTGGCCGCTACCGTCTGCCGACCGGCCAAGAGGAGATCCTCGAAGACCGCTGGACGCCGTGGTTGATGCTCTCGCTGCGCCTTCGGCCCGCGGCCTCCGGGGAGCGCACGTGAAGGTTGGAAACGGCGACGCCCTGGAGCGACGAGACGTCGTGATGAGCTCACGGATGAAGCTCGTGCGGCTCCCCGCACCCGACCCCGAGGATCCCGAGACCTTACTCTCGGCCGCTGCGGGCGACGACGCCTGCGTGCGCGCGATCTACCGCGCCCACGTCGACCGCGTGCACCGCCACGTCGCGCGGGTGCTCGGACGGCACGACCCCGAGGTCGAGGACGTGGTCCAGAAGGTCTTCCTCGCTGCCTTCGACGGAGCCGAGGGCTTCGGCGGGCGCTCGAAGGTGAGCACTTGGATCCTCGGCATCGCGACCCGCCGCGCGCTCGACGAGGCGCGTGCGCGTTGGCGCCGCGATCGTTGGCAGCGACTGTCGGCGTGGGTCGGGCTCGGTCGCGCGCCGAGCGCGCCGGACGAGAGCCACGCGATGCGCGATCAGGCGGAGGCGCTCTTGCAGGTGCTCACGCCCGATCAACGCACGGTGTTCGTGCTCAAGGAGGTCGAGGGACACACGCTCCAAGAGATCGCGGACCTGACGGGGGTCGGCATCTCCACCTTGCACGCGCGGTTGCAGGCGGCGCGCAAGCGCCTCGACGCGGAGCTCGGCCAGAGCGATGTCCGCACGGAAGAAGAAGGAGGTCACCGTGGCGCGTGACTCTCACGAGCTGGCCGACGCGCTCCGCGCGCAGCCGCCGGTCCTCGACGACGTGGCGCGCGCGCGCCTCGAAAAGGCGATCCTCCAAGCTCCTCGGGCTTCGGCGCCCGTGAAGCCTCGCTCGCGACGACCGTTCGTGGCGGGCGTGAGCGCCGGGCTCGCGGTGGCGGCGCTCGCGTTGCTCGGATGGCTCACGTTCGCGCCGACCCCGACCGAGCCCGAGGTCGCGACCTTCGAAGCGTTCAGGTCGACCCGCGGCGGCGAGCGTTCGCTCCGAGAAGGAGCGTTCGTCGAAGGCGAGGTCGTGACGACCGACGACGATCAACACGTGCGCGCCCACTTCGCAGAGCGGCGCGTCGAGGTCGAGGTCGCGCCGAGCTCGCGCGCTCGTTTCCTCCGCCTCGGGGGCTCCGATCTCGCGGTGGGGCTCGACCGCGGCTCGGTGCGCGTGAGCTTCCACCCCGAGCGCCGGGGCGAGCGTTCGCTGGCGATCGAGACGCCGCTCGCGCGGGTCGAAGTGGTCGGGACGGTGTTCGAGGTCGACGTGGACGCGGACGGAACGCGCGTGCGCGTCGAAGAAGGCATCGTGCGTGTGGTGCCGCGCGAAGGCGACGAGCGCTTCGTGCACGCCGGGGAGTCGGTGCGCGTGCGCCAGACGCGGACCGCACGAGCCGACGCGTCGGATGAGCCGATCGCGGCGAATGCCTCGGCGAACGTGGGCGATTCGGCGCGCAGAGCTTCGAACGACGGGCCGGAAGCGCCAACGTTCGACGAAGCCGGCGCGGTGCCGAGCGATGGGCCGTCGACTTGGGCCGAGCCCGAATCGGCAGACGGCGCACTGCGCACCGTGGTGGAGACGTGGCCCGAGGGCTCCGCGCGACGGCGCCGAACGAACGACGAGACCGCGATCGTGGTCGAATCGGGCGACGGCGCGGAAGGGAACGAGTCGGGCGCGACCGAGCCGGGTGCGAACGAGTCGGGCGCGAACGAGTCGGGCGCGAACGAGTCGATCGACACCGAACGCGAGGAGTCGAGTGTCCTCGCGACCGCACCGACGTCACCCGAGGTCGCGTCCGAGCTCGCGGCTCCTCGCGGCACGCCCGGTCGTGCGCTCCCCGACGACGCCCGCTTCGAGCTCGCGATGCGGCACCTCGACGCCGACCATTTCGATGCGGCCCGACACGAGCTGCGCGCGATCGCGCGCACGAGCTCGGTTCGATCGCATCGTGCACGCGCGTGGGCCGACATCGCGCTCACCTACGCCCGCCAAGGCGACGCACGCCAAGCCACCGAGGCCTACCGTCGCGCGGCGCAGATCGGTCGCGGCACCGAGGCAGGGGCCAACGCGCTCTTCGCGCTCGGACAGATGCGGCTTCGGCTCGGCGAGGACGAGCTCGCGCGCGCGGCGTTCCGTGAGTACCTGAACGCGGCGCCCGAGGGTCCGTTGGCCGATCGCGCGCGTCGAACCCTCTGCCAGAGGCTCGGTGAGTGGGAGGAATGCGGCGAGTGACCGCGACCGTGGTACGGTCCGCGCCATGATCGAGGGGTTGTTCATCGTCCTCGAAGGCGTCGACGGCGCCGGCACGACGACGCACACGAAGTTGCTCTTGGACGGGCTGCGCCAGCGCGGCTTGCCCGTGCACACCACGCGGGAGCCGAGCGACGGTCCCATCGGCAACATGCTCCGCCAGATCCTCGCCGGTCGCGTGGTGGTCCCGGGCATCCGTGGGCCCCGCCCACCGAGCTGGAGCACGATGGCGCTCTTGTTTGCGGCGGATCGGCTCGATCACGTGGAGGCGGAGATCGTCCCGAACCTGCTCGACGGGGTGACGGTGCTCTCCGATCGCTACGATCACTCGTCCGTCGCGTACCAATCGGTGACCGGGGGTGGGGATCCCGACGCGGTGGTGTGGGTGAAGGAGCTCAACCGCCACGCGCGACGTCCGGATCTGACGATCGTGCTCGACGTGCCGCCCGAGATCGCGGCCCAGCGGCGCATCCAGCGCGGTCGCGGGCGGGAGATCTACGACGACGAAGACCTCCAGGTGCAGCTCGCGAAGTTCTACCTCGACATCGAGCGTCACTTCCCCGGCGATCGGATCGTGCACGTCGACGGCAGCCGCTCGGTCCAAGAGGTCGCGGCGGACGTGATGAAGCACGTGCGCACCTTGCGCGGAGAGCCGGTCTGATGGGGGGAGCTCGGAGGTCCGGGCCGCGGTCGGGCCGCGCGGTCGTGCTCCTCGTGTCGTCCGCGCTGTGGGGACTGCTCGGCTGCGAAGAGCCGCCGTTGCCCGAAGCCGGGGAGTGGACGGCCGCGGATCACGCGCAGCCCGATCGAGGCGCGGCGACCACGAACCAACAGCGCGCGCCTCGCGCCGAGCGCACCAACGATCCACTCGCCGCGGCGGCGGCGCTATGGAACGTCACCTGCGCGTCCTGCCACGGGCGGACCGGGGCGGGCGACGGACCGGCCGCCCCCGGTCCGATGGTGAGCTTCGCGAGCACGGAGTGGCAGAACGGCCGAAGCGACGTCGAGATCGCGCAGGTGATCGTCGACGGTCGCAACATGATGCCCGCCTTCGGAGACACGATCGCTCCCGCCGGGATCGAGGCGCTCGTGGCCCTGATTCGCCGTTTCGGCGGGGCCACGGGCCCCGCGCCGGCCGGAGGGTCAGTGGCTGCACCGGGGGAGGCGCTGGCTCCTTCTCCCGACCCGTCGACTGCGCCGGGCCCCTCGGGCGCTTCTTCTTCCGCCCCGACACCTCCCTCGGCGCCCCCCGACCCGCCGTCGACCCCACCTCCGGCTCCGTAGCCCTCGAGGCATCGATCGCCGATCTCGGCGTGATCCCACACGATCGTGGCGATCGTGAGCGAGGATCACGGCGGCCCTCCACGGGTGCCCGCGGGACGACCTCGTCAAACACGCCGGTTTGGTGGCGATTCTTCATTGATTTCGGTATGTTGGGTCCTGGGTGGGGCGAGGTTTGACTCGCCTTCTAGCGGGTGCTACGCCCGCGCCCGCTGACGACGACACGACGGTCTGTCGCAGCACGGGTCCCCTGAAACTTCAGAGGACCCTACGTCTCTCGAGGACCACCTCCCCCGAGGACCACGCCGGTCCTCCCTTCGAGCCCCCGCTCGACGGCTCTCCCGGAGTCGACGCACGACTCCGCTCCATCGCCTCGGCCGCCCCACGACGTGGCGCGCGGTCGCCACGAGGACACCGATGAACCTCCTCAGCGCCCTCCTCTCGGAAGGCTCGATCATCGACCTGGACGGGTCGTTCTTCCTCCAGCTCGCGATCTTCTGGGTCGCGTACTTCCTGCTCAAGGCCACCGTCTTCAAGCCGATCCTCGCGGTCCTCGAAGCCCGCGAAGAGACGATCGAAGGCAGCAAGCGCGAGGCGAAGGAGGTCGAGCACGAGGCGAAGGCCAAGCAGAAGGAGTTCGAGGACCAGCTCTCGGTCGTGCGCACGCGCGGCAACGAAGAGCGCGAGAAGCTCCGCGGCGAGGCCAAGCACCTCGAGTCGACGCTCCTCGACAAGGTCCGCGCCGAGACTCAGGCGCAGCTCCGCGAAGCCGACGAGACGCTCCTCCACGAGGGCCGCAAGGCGCGCGAAGAGATCCAGGCCCAGACTCCGGTGCTCGCGCGCGAGATCGCGTCGAAGCTCCTTGCCCGCGAGGTCGCGTGATGCGTCTGAACCGAGTCTTCTCCGCGGCCTTCGTGGCCGTGTCCATCTACGCCCTCCCGGTCGTCGCGCAGGACGCGCACGACCACGACCACGACCACTCGGGCGAGACCGCGGAAGAGCACGCGGCGCACGCCGACGGTGCCCATGCGGACGAAGCGCACGCCGCGCACGACGACCACCACGGTCACGTGAGCGCGTCGGCGATCTTCGCGGACGGAAAGTTCCGCGCGAGCCTCGTGAGCTTCGGTCTGCTCGTGGCGCTCGGCGTGTACTTCCTGCGTCAGAAGATCCGCGCGGGGCTCTCCGCCCGCAAGCGCGAGATCGAAGAGGCGGTCGCCGAGGCCAACCGCGTGCGCGCGGAAGCCGAAGCGAAGAAGGCCGAGCTCGAGCAGCGCCTCGCTCGCCTCGACGACGAGCTCGCGCTCGTGCGTACGGAGCTGCAGAAGGCAGCCGAGGCGGAGCGCGACCGCATCGTGCAGGACGCGGAGACGAAGGCCGCGCTCCTCCGCAAGGACACGAAGTTCCAGATCGAGCAGCGCATGAAGCAGCTGCGCGAAGATCTGACCCGCGAGACCGTCCTCGCCGCCGTTCGCGCGGCGGAGAAGGTGCTCGCCGACAAGACGACCGCCGCCGATCAGCAGCGGCTCGCCGACGCGTACCTCGCGGAGCTCGCGAAGGTCGCGCAGCCGGAGGTTCGCTCGTGAAGGGTTCCGCCGTCGGGCGTCGTTACGCCAGAGCGCTCCTCGAGGTTGCCGAGGAGCAGAAGCAGGTCCCGAAGGTCCAGAAGGACCTCGAAGATCTCCTCGCGAGCTGGCAGGGGAGCCGCGAGCTCCGCACCACCTTCGAGAACCCGGCCTTCGGCGCCGATCTTCGCGCGAAGATCCTCGACCAGCTCGTGCAGCGGATGGGCCTCTCGACGCTCGTCGCCAGCACGCTGAAGCTGCTCTCGGAGCGTCAGCGGCTTCGGCATCTGCCGGACATCGCGGCCGCCTTCTTCGCGTTGGCGCAAGAGGGAGCGGGCGCGGTGGTGGCCGAGGTCACCACGGCCACGGATCTCCCGGACGCGTACTACGCGAAGCTCCAGGCGACCCTGGAGAAGAGCCTCGGCAAGAAGGTCTCGCTCGTGAAGAAGACCGACCCGACCTTGGTCGCGGGCGTCGTCACGCGCATCGGCGACAAGGTGTTCGACGGAAGCGTCCGCTCGAGCCTCCGCCAGCTCGAGGACCGCCTCCTCGCGCGCTGAGCCCGGAGCGCCCCCCGAGGGCGCTCGTTTCGTCGGTCGAACCACGACCGAATCCCGATTGAATCCGTTCGAACCCCGTAGACTTTCCGGCTCGTGAGCGAGCCGAATCGAAGAAAACGAGCCGCGCCGACAGGGCGGTTCCCGCCGCCGCCCGCGCGGCCACGGAGCAGACGATGCAGCTTCGCGCCGAAGAGATCTCCAACATCATCAAGCAACAGATCGCCGGATACGACAAGGCGGTCGACGTCACAGAGACCGGCACCGTGCTCACCGTCGGTGACGGCATCGCGCGCGTGTACGGCCTCGAGAGCGCCATGGCCGGCGAGCTCGTCGAGCTGCACGGCGGCGTGATGGGCATGGTCCTCAACCTCGAAGAGGACAACGTCGGCATCGCGATCTTCGGCTCCGACACCGGCATCCGCGAGGGCCAGAGCGTCAAGCGCACGGGCCGCATCGTGGAGGTCCCCGTCGGCGAGGCGCTCGTCGGTCGCGTGGTGAACGCGCTCGGTCAGCCCATCGACGGCAAGGGGCCGATCGACACGAAGCACACGCGCCGCGTCGAGCTCAAGGCGCCCGGCATCATCGGCCGCCAGCCGGTCAAGGAGCCGCTCCAGACGGGCGTCAAGGCGATCGACGCGATGATCCCGATCGGCCGCGGTCAGCGCGAGCTCATCATCGGTGACCGTCAGACCGGCAAGACGGCCGTCGCGATCGACACGATCATCAACCAGAAGGGGCAGAACATGTACTGCTTCTACGTGGCGATCGGTCAGAAGCAGTCGACGGTCGCGTCGGTGGTGCAGAAGCTCACCGAGCACGGCGCGATGGAGTACACGACCGTGGTCGTCGCCTCCGCGTCGGAGCCCGCGCCGCTCCAGTTCATCGCGCCCTACACGGGCTGCACGATGGGCGAGTACTTCCGCGACAGCGGCCGCCACGCGCTCTGCATCTACGACGACCTCTCGAAGCAGGCCGTCGCGTACCGCCAGCTCTCGCTGCTCCTCCGCCGCCCGCCGGGCCGCGAGGCGTACCCGGGCGACGTCTTCTACCTCCACAGCCGCCTGCTCGAGCGCGCCGCGAAGATGGCCGAAGAGTGGGTCGTCTGTAAGAAGGACGAGGAGCCCAAGCGCGACGGTCGCGAGATCTTCCTCGGCGAGGAGGCCAAGCACCTCGCGGAGGACGCGGCGAAGGCCAAGGGCGGCGATCACGTCGCCAAGAAGCTCCCGGACTCTGGCGGCTCGCTCACCGCGCTCCCGGTCATCGAGACCCAGGCCGGCGACGTCTCGGCGTACATTCCGACGAACGTCATCTCGATCACCGACGGTCAGATCTTCCTCGAAGCGGACCTCTTCTACTCGGGTGTCCGTCCGGCCATCAACGTCGGTATCTCCGTCTCGCGCGTCGGCGGCAACGCCCAGATCGGCGCGATGAAGGAGGTCGCCGGCACCCTCCGCCTCGAGCTCGCGCAGTTCCGCGCGATGCAGGCCTTCGCGCAGTTCGCGTCCGACCTCGACAAGGCGACGCAGCAGCAGCTCTCGCGTGGTCAGCGCCTGGTCGAGATCCTCAAGCAGGGCCAGTACAAGCCCTCGCCGGTCGAGGAGCAGATCGCGATCATCTACGCGGCGACCAAGGGCTTCGTGGACTCGCTGCCGGTCGAGGACGTGCGCCGGTACGAGACCGAGTTCCTCGCGTTCCTCAAGGCGAACAAGCCGAACCTGCTGCCCGAGATCGTGAAGCAGAAGACCCTGAAGAAGGGTCTCGCGGACGAGCTGAAGGCGGCGTGCGAAGACTTCGCCAAGACCTTCCAGCCCTCGAAGAAGAAGTGAGGGGTCGGCGATGCCGAACCTGAAGACCATCCGCAAGCGGATCGGAAGCGTCAAGAACACGCAGAAGATCACGCGCGCGATGAAGCTCGTCGCGGCGGCGCGTCTGCGTCGCGCGCAGCAGAACATCCTCGAGCTGCGTCCCTACGCGATCAAGACGCTCGAGGTGCTCTCGTCGGTGGCGGCGCGCGTGACCGACGAGCCCGAGACCATCCACCCCCTGCTCCGCGTGCGCGAGCCCGAGCACGTGATGCTCGTGGTGCTCACCTCCGACCGCGGCCTCGCGGGCGCGTTCAACGCCAACATCTGCAAGGCGGCGTTCACGCGTTGGAAGGAGCTCGAGGCCGAAGGCGCGAAGGTCTGCTTCACGGTGATCGGCCGCAAGGGCCGTGACTACCTGCGTCGTCGCAACGCGGACATCCGCCACGACTTCACGGGCATCTTCGAGGGCCTCTCGGTGGAGAAGGCGGGCGAGATCGCGCGCACGATCATCCACGAGTACGTCCAGGACGATCAGGATCTCGACGCCTGCTACCTCGTCTACAACGAGTTCAAGAGCGCCATCAGCCAGGAAGTGGTCATCGAGCCACTCCTTCCGATCACGCCGATGGAGCTCTCGGAAGACGCGATGGGAGACTTCCTCTACGAGCCGTCGAAGGACGCGCTCCTCGAGAAGCTCCTGCCGATGTACGTCGAGGTCGAGATCTACCGCGCGCTCCTCGAGAGCGTCGCGTCCGAGCACGGCGCGCGCATGACCGCGATGGACGCCGCGACCGGCAACGCCTCCGACATGATCGGAAAGCTGACGCTCGTCTACAACCGCGCACGTCAGGCCGCGATCACCAAGGAGCTCATGGAGATCATCGGCGGCGCCGAGGCCCTCAAGGGCTGAGCGATTCGGTCGAGTCTTCCGCGAAAGAAGCCGCCTCTCGGGGCGGCTTCTTTCGTGTCTGGCGGTCGTCGTCGAGGTTCGCTTCCCACGGTGCGAGCTCGAGGTCGAAGACAGGTTCGGGGCGAGGTCGAAAGGCTCTCTGCGGATCGTCGCGGACCTTCCGAGAAGAAGAGGAAAGCCGCCTCTCGGGCGGCTTTCTCTCTCGACATTCGGTCCGTGATCTCACGGCCAGGACATCCGGATCGTCAGTACGGGTTGTCGCGGTAGTTGTTCGGCGTCACGCCGAACTCCGGCTCCGACATCGACGACGTCGTGGTCGTCATCTGGGACGTCATGCCCATGTGGACGATGACGCGGCGCTCGCGCTCCAACGTCGCGGAGACCGCGAGCGTCGGACCTTCGACGGTCTGCGTGACCGTCGTCGACTCGTGGCCGGCCAGCTCGAAGCGGAACTCCACCTCGCGTCCGGGCTCGGCCGCGGTCCCCGCCCAGACCACGCTCGCGGGGGTGCTGCCGTAGCTGCGGTCGCCGATGAAAACCTCGGCTCCGGACGGATTCGAGGTGATGGTGACCTCCACGCGATGCATGGGCGCTGGAGTCGTCGACTCGGCTTCCATCGTGGTGGCAGGCTCAGCCGTCGGTTCTTCGGTGGGAGTCCCGGCCGCGGTGGGGTCGGGCTCGGTCGGCGTGGGCGTGGGCGTGGTGTCGGCGGAGGCAACCGGGGTCGTCTCCGACCCGCGCGTGAGGAAGAAGGCCGCGCCTCCGAGGCCCAGCAGCACGACGGCAGCGATCGCGATCAGCTTTCCGTTGCCCTTCTTCTCGTCGGCGGCGATCTCGGGGACACCCACCTCGGGCACCGCGCTCACGCCCGAGTGGGGGGTGCCGGTGATGCGCACGCCACCGCTCGGGGTCCCCGGCATGTGTCGCACGCCGGAGAGATCGAACTCGCCCGACATGCTCACGGACTGCGAGCTCCCGTAGCCCGCGCCGATCGCGCCGCCCGCCTGCTTGAGCGCGAGGATCACGTCGTTCATCGACGAGAAGCGCTCGTTCGCGTCCTTCTTCAGGCACTTCAGGATGACGTGCTGGATCTCCGGTGGGATCGGAACCCCGTCCTCTCGAACCATGTCCGGCACCTCTTGTTTGAGGTGGGCCATGAGCGTCTGCACCTGCGTCGTGCCCTCGAAGGGGACGCGTCCGGTGAGCATCAGGTAGAGGATGCATCCGAGCGAGTAGATGTCGGTGCGCGCGTCGATCGCGCCGCCCTGGATCTGCTCGGGAGACATGTACTTCGGAGAGCCCATGAACAGACCTTGTTGGGTCAGCTCCTGGTTCTCTTTCATGTTTTTCACGAGGCCGAAGTCGAGGACTTTCACGAAGTCGTCCTCGTCGGCGTGCTTCGTGATGAGCACGTTCGCGGGCTTCAAATCGCGGTGGATGACCCCGAGGCCGTGGGCTTCTCGCACGGAGCGGGCGATCTGGATCGCGATGTGAACGGCCCGGTGGGTGTCGATCGGACCGGTGTGCTTGAGCATCGCCGACAGAGTTCGCCCCTCCACGAACTCCATGACGATGAAGTAGATGTCGTCGCTGGTCTTTCCGTAGTCGAAGACCGTGACCGTGTTCGGGTGCGAGAGCTTCGCGGCGGTGGCGGCTTCGAGGAAGAATCGCGCTTGGAACTCGGTGTCTTCTTCGTTCTGCGCGGTCTTCGGATCGAGGACCTTCAGCGCGACCGTCCGGCCGAGCGGCGCCTGCTGGGCGCGGTACACGCGCCCCATGCCACCACGCGCGACCATCTCCAGGACCTTGAAGCGGTCGTTGATGGTTCTTCCAACTAGAGCGTCTTCTTGAACTTCTGCTGAAGCTTCAGCCATCACATCCCCCACCCACGCGGTCGAGCCCCCAAGACCCGATCGCGAGGACACACCTTGGACGCATCCGATGAAAGTTTCCCCGCTGGGCCGCGGTCGCGCAAGACCCCAGGCCCGTCCGGGAGGAAAAGCCGGACTCGACCGTGATCCCCCGTTTGCGGTCGGAGCGGTCGGCGCTTCTCGAAAAATCAAATGGTTGCGATGGGTTGAGGCGGACCGTTCGAGCCTCGTCACCCCTCTTTGACCGCCTCCATACCCCGTGCTAAGCGACGCGCGCTTCGCGGCCGGGGATGCCTGAACGGCGTTCACTTCGCGCGGGGTTCGTCGGCGGCTGACCCCGCCGACCCAGCAACATCACCGATCTCACGCTCGTTCTGAGGCCAACGAGGCCTCACGCCGCCGACACCCCTACACCGTCTCGGCGACCGAGCGTTCCTTCAACCACACCCCCACCAACCGACCCACCCGGCGCGGCACGCGCCCGAGAGCTCAGGCTCCGACGGCGGGGACGGTTGGCGACAGACCTCCGAGAGCACGAGGACGTATGGCAGAGCTTCAGAACGGTCGCGTAACGCAGGTCATCGGTCCCGTCGTCGACGTGGAGTTCCCCGCGGGCGCGCTGCCGCAGATCCTCACCGCGCTGCGCGTGAGCAACCCGAGCATCGACAAGCGCGAGTGGAACCTCGTGCTCGAGGTCGCGTCGCACCTCGGCGAAGGCATGGTCCGCGCGATCGCGATGGACAGCACCGACGGCCTCGTCCGCGGCATGGCGGTGAAGAACACCGGCGCGCCGATCACGGTGCCGGTCGGCGAGGCGTGCCTCGGCCGCATCCTCAACGTCGTCGGTGAGCCGGTGGACGAAGCGGGTCCGGTCGTGACCGACCACTACTCGCCGATCCACAAGCCGGCGCCGCTCTACGTCGACCAGAACCCGAACGTCGAAGTCTTCGAGACGGGCATCAAGGTCATCGACCTGCTCGCGCCCTACAAGAAGGGCGGCAAGATCGGCCTCTTCGGCGGTGCCGGCGTCGGCAAGACCGTGCTCATCCAGGAGCTCATCAACAACGTCGCCAAGTCGCACGGCGGCGTGTCGTGCTTCGCGGGCGTCGGTGAGCGCACCCGCGAGGGCAACGACCTCATGATGGAGATGAAGGAGTCGAAGCTCGAGACCGGCGAGCCCGTGTTCTCGAAGGCCGCCCTCGTCTTCGGTCAGATGAACGAGCCGCCCGGCGCGCGCGCTCGCGTGGCGCTCACGGCGCTCACGGTCGCGGAGTACTTCCGCGACGAGAAGAACCAGGACGTGCTCCTCTTCGTCGACAACATCTTCCGCTTCACGCAGGCGGGCTCCGAGGTGTCGGCGCTTCTCGGTCGTATCCCGAGCGCCGTCGGTTATCAGCCGACGCTCTCCACCGAGATGGGCGCGCTCCAGGAGCGCATCACCTCGACGATGAAGGGCTCCATCACGTCCGTGCAGGCCGTGTACGTGCCGGCCGACGACCTCACCGACCCGGCGCCCGCGACGACCTTCGCGCACTTGGACGCGACGACCGTGCTCTCGCGCGAGATCGCGTCGCTCGGCATCTATCCGGCCGTCGACCCGCTCGACTCGAGCTCGACGATGCTCGACCCGGGCGTCATCGGCGAGCGTCACTACAAGGTCGCGCGTGGCGTGCAGGAGACCCTGCAGCGCTACAAGGACCTCCAGGACATCATCGCGATCCTCGGCATGGACGAGCTCTCGGAGGACGACCGCAAGGTCGTCGACCGCGCGCGCAAGATGCAGAAGTTCCTGAGCCAGCCGTTCTTCGTCGCGCAGCAGTTCACGGGCGCGGCGGGCAAGTACGTCAAGCTCGAGGACACGATCGCGAGCTTCGAGAAGATCCTCGGCGGCGAGTGCGACCACATCCCCGAGCAGGACTTCCAGTACAAGGGCGGCATCGACGAGGTGTTCGCGGCGTACGAGAAGCGCCAGAAGGGCTGAGTCCCATGGCGACCATCCTCACCCTCGAGGTCACGACGCCGCGCGGGCTCGCGCTGCGGACCGAGGCCGACTACGTGCAGGCGCCGAGCGTCCAGGGCGAGCTCGGCGTGCTGCCGAACCACCTTCCGGTCCTCGCCGCCATCCAGTGCGGCCTGCTCAAGTACAAGAGCGGCGGCAAGGTCCAGGTCGCGGCGGTGGGCCCGGGCTTCCTCGAGGCCGAGCCCGATCGCGTGGTCGTGCTGAGCGACCTCTTCGCGACGCCCGAGAAGGTCGACGTGGACGCGACCAAGCAGGAGCTTGCGAACGCCAACGAGGCGCTCAAGAAGTTCGGCGAGCGCCACGAGGGAGCGGAGTACGACGAGCTCAAGCGCAACATCGACTGGGCGCAGGCGAAGCTCGACGCGGTGGCCGAAGCCGCGAAGCTCTGAGCCTCTTCGCACGTCGTTCGTTCAATCACGAAAGAGCCGCCCTTCGGGGCGGCTTTTTCATCGGCTCCGCGCTCGCGCGCGGCCCGATAGTTTCGCGGAATCGTGCAGCTTCGCGGACTGCGTCCGCTTCGCCTCGCACGATTCCGCTTCAAAAGTCGTGCGCAGCTCGTCCGTCGCGCCCGAACGCGTCGCGCTTCGACGAGCCTTCTTCTTCCGCAGCTCGTCGGTGGCACACGAAAGAGTCGGGTTTCGCGGCTTCGTCGATCGCGCTCGAGACCACGGTCTTCGACGTGACTTCTTCGGGCGTGCGGAGCCGCGAAGCCATGAAGCTCAGCGCGTCTTTTCGAGCAACCAGCTCCAGACGTCGTGCCCGGCGCTTCCGTCGTAGGTGCGTGACCACGAGTCGTGCCCGACGCCGGGGTAGATCGTGAGGATCTGCTCTTCGCGCGCGGGGCATTCGAGCAGGTGTCCCATCGGGACGGTGGTGCCGCTCGGAGCCACGACGTCGTCCGCGTCGCCGTGGATGCCCCAGATCGCGACGCGCGTGAGGTCGCAGCCCTGGTTGCTCCACGCGCCCGAGCCGTTGCCCGCGATGAGCACCGCCGCGACGACGGGGGTGTCGTCGACGTAGCGACCGAGGTAGTTCCAGCTCCCGATCGCGCCGCACGAGAGGCCCGTGAGGTACACGCGCGAGGTGTCGACCCGGTAGGTCGACAGAGCGTGGGCGAGGAAGTCGCGGATCTCGTCGGGTGCGGGGCAGCCGCCGCCCGGATGTTGCGCGGAGAGCACGATGAAGGGGCGCGCGTTGTCCCATTGATCGCGCTCGATGAGGCGTGGAGGACCGCCGCGGAGCACGCGGTCGAGCTCGGAGTCGCCGTTCCCGTTCTCGCCGATGCCGTGCCAGAAGACGACGAGCGGGTGCGGCTCGCCGTTGCCGTAGGTGGGCGGGAGGTACTCGTAGTAGCCGCTCGGTGAGCCGTCGGTGCCCACGGGGATCGGCGTGTGGCGCGCGGAGCTCGGGCGATCGTCGGGGACGAAGGGAGGACCCGCGTCGACCGGAAGTGGACCGGCGTCGGTGCCGGCGTCCGTGCTCGCGTCGTGCGGGAGGTCGGCGTCGCGTTCGAGCGAGGCGTCGCTCGCCGCATCGACCGAGAGGCCTGCGTCGACGACCGCCGCGGCGTCGGAGGGCGCGAAGCCGGCGTCGCGGTCGGTGCTGCTCATCGAGCCTTCGCAGGCGACGAGGAGCAACAACGCTCCGAAGCACTGCGATGCGAGCGACGCGTGGGAGAGGGAGCGGGTCACGTCAGACCTCCGAGGGGACCGGTGCAGTACTCGGGGGCGCCGACGTAGTCGACGTCGACGCCCATCAGGTTCACGAGCGCGAGGAGCAGGTCGTTGTGGGACGCGTCGTCGAGCTGGAGATAGCGCCCGGTGCGCAGGCCGCCGCCGCCCGCGAGCACGAAGGGCATGTTCTGGTGCGTGTGGTAGACGCCGTCCGCCATCTCGTTCGCCCAGAAGACGATCGTGTTGTCGAGGACGGTGCGGCCGTCGACGTCGGGGATCGCGGCGAGCCGGTCGAGGAAACCCGACAGACGCTCGGCGTGCCACGCGCCGATCTGGGCGAGCTTGTCGACCGACTCCGGCGAGTTGTCGTGGGAGAGCGCGTGGTGCCACTCCTCGGTTCCGGTGAGGAAGGGATAGCGGGCGTTGCTGGCGGCTTCGGTGAGCTGCACCGTCGCGACCCGCGTTTGATCGCAGGCGAATGCGAGCGCGAGCAGATCGCATTGGGCTTCGATCAGCTCCGGCAGATCCGTGTAGTCGTCCCAGCGACGCGGCGCGATGTCGGGACGGCCCGGGACCTCGCAGGCGTTCAGCGGCGCGGTGAGGCGACCTTCGACCTCACGCAGCGCGGTGACGTGGGCGTCCAGGGTGGCGCGATCGCCGGCGTCGAGGCGGGTGCGCAGGCTCGCGTAGCGACCGTGGAGGAAGTCGACGACGCCGCGTCGGCGCGCGAGATCGCGCTCGCGTTCGTCCGGGGATCCGACGAGCGAGGCGAAGACGCGGTCCCAGACCTGCTCGGGGCGATCCACGGCGGGGATCCATTGGCCGGCGTCGCGGTAGACGAGGCGCTTTCCTTGGCCCTCGTTGCCGCCGACGCGCGCGCCGAGCTCGAGGGACGGGAAGCGCGTCTGGTCGCCAATCGCGCGCGCGACGATCTGATCGATGCTGGGGGCAGAGCCGAGCTCGACGCCGTGGTAGGTCGCCATGGGCGCGCCGGTGAGCAACATGCCGAGCTGGTGGCCGCCGCTCGGGGTGTCGGGGACGCACTTGATCGAGATTCCGCGCTCGCTGCGGACGTAGCGGGGATCCCACTCCCGGGCGCCGAGCACGAGGAGGCGCTCGCGGTGACGTTCCAGCGGCGAGAGCATCTCGCTGAGCGTGAAGTCGCGCTCGGTCGCGCCCGCGGTGGGGAACCAGCGGTCGAAGGGGACGCCGTTGGGGGTGAACCAAATCACGAGCCGCTTCGGGGCGGTGATCGGCTGGGCGGAGAGGGAGCGGGGGAGGCCGCTCAATGCGGGAAGTGCGAGGGCCGCGGTGCCGAGAGTGCGGAAGAAGTTTCGACGGTGGAGCATGGGATCTCGGGGTTTCGTCGGAGTGGAGACGTCGAACGAAGCGCGGCGTGAGCCGCTCGGAGTGGATCAGAGCGTGGGCACGCGGCGGTGGTGGAAGGCGTCGCTCGTCGCGATCGCGATCACGAGCTCGCGCAGGTCGCCGCCCGCGGCCGCGAAGCGCGCGTCGACGTCGTCGATCGAGCAGGCGTCGGCGGCGCTCTCCTCGCGCCCGAGGGCGAAGCGCATCCACTGCGTCGCGACGCAGCGACGCACGGTCGCGCTCTGCGCGAGCTGTTCGGCAAGCTCGGGTTGCCCGTCGAAGGCGCCGCTCGCGTCTTCGGCGCCGAGCACCTCCCCGGAAGTGTCGACCGCGACGCCCTCGTCGGTGGTGCGGAAGCGGCCGATTCCGTCGAAGGATTCGAAGCCGAAGCCGATCGGATCGATGAGCCGGTGGCAGACCGCACAGGCCTCGGACGCAGTGTGCTCGGCGAAACGATCGCGCGTGCTCGCGCCGGGCTCGGGGGGACGGATCGTGAGATCGACGTCGTTCGGCGGCATCGGCAGCGTCTGGCAGAGCAGGCGCTCGCGAACGAAGAGGCCACGGTGGATGGGGTCGCTCTGATCGGGCTTGCCGAGGCGCGCGAGCAGCCCGGGCTGACCGAGCAGGCCGCGGCGGTTGGGGTCGTGGGTGGCGACGAGCGACGCGCTCTCGGTGGGCAGCGCGTAGAGCGCGCCGAGCCGCGCGTTCACGAAGACGGTGTCGTCGGTGAGGAGCGCGTCGAGGGTGGCGTCGTTCGCGTAGACGTGGGCGACGAAGGCTTCGATCGAGGCGCGCAGATCGCGGGCCACGGCGGCGTCGAAGTCGGCGTAGGTCTCGCCTTTGACGAGGTTCTCGATCGCCTCGAGGCCGAGCCACTGGCGGTGGAAGTCGCGCACCGCGAGCTCGAAGCGCGGATCGGCGATCAGACGGCGCGCGTGGGTCTCGAGGGTGTCGTGGAGCACGCCCGCTTCCGCGTCGGCGAGCAGCGCGTCGTCGGGGAGGCCGCGCCAGAGGAAGAACGCGAGGCGGCTCGCGAGCGCGTGATCGTCGAGGCGCGCGACCTCGCCGGGCGCGGCGTCAGGAGAGGCTTCGACGTGGAAGAGGAAGTCGGGCGACGCGACGATCGCTTCGATGACGAGGCGCGCGCTCGCGTCGGGCGAGTCGCCGAGCGCGTGCAAGGTGGTGAGCGCGTCGAGCTCGTCCGCGGTGGGCGCGCGTCGCCAAGCGCGGCGTGCGAGCCGCCGCGCGAAGTCCGTCGGAGTGTCGGCGCCGACGAGACGCGCGACGTCGGCGAGCGCGGCGACCGACGCGGCGGCTTCGAGGTAGCGCTCGAGGTGCACGGCGCTGACGCCGCGACCGACGTCGAAGCCACCCGCGCGCGCGTCGTCGACGAGCGTCGCGGCGACCTCGGTCGCGTCGACGTCGAGCAGCGTCGCGACGGCCTCGCTCCACTGCGTGCGGTTCAGGCGCGTGAGCGGCGTGCTCGCGGTGGTCGGGCCCTCGTCGCACGCGAGCTCGCGCGGGGTCGGCTCGGGGCGCGGGCTGCCGGTCGGGTCGTCGATGGACGCGGAGCAGGCGACGAGGAGGACCAGCAGCGGGGCGCGCATGCCGAGCGACTCAGCAACGGTCGTACCGCTCGGAAACTACGAGGGATTCGGGTGTGCGTCGGCGCGGGATCGTCGGCACCCCGGCGACAGGTGTCGGCTCGGAAGCGACAGATCGATGGATGTTCTCCTCGCGGGTCACCAGCTCATGGCATTGAAGCGTCGATACCAAGAGAAGGCCCCGAAGCCCCCGACGAGAAGGATCAGCGGCCACGCCGTGGGCACGTAGTAGAAGAACGGTTTGCCGAGCTGGTCCGCGCTCGTGCCGAGCGATTCGAGCGCTTCGTCGTCGAGCGGGACGTAGCGATCGGTCTCTTCTTCGAAGAGCACGTACTCGCCTTCGAAGGTCAGCAGATCCAGAAAGAAGAGGCTGAAGTACTCGTATCGGTAGCCAATCGCCGCATCGACGAGGCCGAGCTCTCCGGCGACTTGCTCGCGGAGTGCTTCGTCGAGATCCGCGCGGTGGGAGATGGTGTCTCCCGAGCCGTAGAGCACGAAGCCTCGTCGCGCATTCGCCACGTCGTTGTCGAGGAAGAACGAGGCAGCGATCAAAGCAAAAGAGACGGTCCACCGCATGGGCGGGACGCTATCACACGGGCTCGAGAGTCACGGGAGAGCTCTCGAAAGGCGCTGGTGCTCAGTCCTCGGTCCGCGCTCCCGCGGGCTTCGAACGTTCGTGGTCGCTCCGCTTCACCGACGGCGTTCTTCGCGCGACTTCGCCTCGGTTCTGGATGTGACACGTTCGGGCAGCACTACTTCGTCTCGCTGCTGGTCGGGGCGATCGGCGTGGTGTTCGTGGGGGTCTCGCTCGTCTTGCCCTGAAGGCTTGCGGCGGTCACTCCGGGAGCACCACGCGCCGTGGGACGAGGCTCTCGTCGAAGCCTGCGTCGGCGGCGGTGGGGTGGCCGAGGCGGCCGTCGGCGTTGCTGCCCCAGCAGTAGAGGGCGCCGCCGCGGCGGATGGCGCAGGCGTGGCGCTCGCCGAGCGCGATGTCGGTCCAGGCGCCTTCGACGCGCGCGGGTCGCAGGCGGGGCTCACGATCGCCGACGCCGAGCTCGCCGTAGGTGTTGGCGCCGAAGCAGTGGAGCGCGTCGTCGTCGTCGATCACGCAGCTCCCGCACCACGCGCTCAGACGGAAGCCTTCGCGGCTCGCGGTGACGCCGGCGATGGGGGAGCTCGGCATCGTGGAGCTGCCGGTTCCGTCGCCGAGCGCGCCGCGCATGTCGTCGCAGTCGTGGTTCGCGCTCGCGGTCATCTCACCGTGGCCCCAGCAGAAGACGGAGCCGTCGCCGGTGCGGCCGCATGCGTGGCGCATGCCGGCTTGGAGCTCGATCCAGTCGTCGCCGGGGAGCGCGCCGGGGGTCTCGAAGGAGCCGCTCGATCGGCCGCTGCCGTTCTCGCCTTCGGCGCTCCAACCGAAGCCCCACGCGCGGCCGTCTTCGTGGCGGACGAAGCTGCTCCACTGCATCGCGCTGACTTGGGCGAAGGGACCGGTGATGCCGTCGAGGGTCATCGCGGTCGGGTCGGAGATCGTGGTGCTGCGCACAATCAGGTTCGAGAGCTGGAAGTGGCTGTTGGTGCCCCAGCCGTAGAGCGCGCCGTCGAGGATCGCGAGGCCGTGCTCGAGACCGAGCGTGATCTGATCGAACGCGAGATCCGCGGGCTGCACGGTGGTGCCGACGTTCTCGCCCGCTTCGTCGCCGAGGCCGAGTTGATCGCGGTTGTTGGAGCCCCAACACACGATCTCTTCGCCGCCGACGCCGACGCGTTTCGCGCAGACGGAGCGGCTGCCGATCTCGAGCGCGCTCCAGCGACCGGAGATCGCGGACGGCGCGGCGTACGTCGCGGGATCGAGGTAGCGACCCGTCTCGAAGAGGCCGCTCTGGCCCCAGCAGTAAAGGCGCTCGCCTGCGAGGGCGCAGGTGTGGCGCGCGCCGACCTCGACGTCGGTGGCGGGGATCGCAGGGATGCAGATGCCGCTCTCGCAGCGGTCGCCGGGTGCGTCGCAGTCGTCGCACGGGCAGCCGGTGCAGCCCGCGTCGTCGCTCACGCCGCCGTCGTTCGGGCCCGCGTCGTTCGGGCCCGCGTCGTTCGGGCCTCCGTCGGGCGCGCTCGGGACGCAGAGGCCGTCGGTGCAGACGCCGTCGCAGGCGGGGCCGGTGGAGGGCGAGAGCACGACGACGAGCTCGGGGTCGTCCGTCGGGAGCGCGAGCTCGACGCAGCCGCGACCGATCACCGCGCAGTCGGCGTCGCGCGCGAGGAGCTCGAAGCCGTAGGTGCCTTTTCGGAGTCGATCGGGGAGCGCGCCCGTCGCGCCGATCGCGAAACGATCTTCGAAGACGACCGCACCGTCGCAGCCGCCTTCGCGGATGCGGGCTTCGAGGCTCGTGGGCTCGTCGAGGGCGCGGGCGTCGTAGCGCCAGGTGAGATCGCGGAGCGAGGGCTCGCAGGCGGCGAGGAGCCAGAGCAGCGAGGTGACGCGAGGGACGCGACGTGTGACGTGCGCGAGGCGCGACCTCGGCGACGAAGCTTCGACACGCGGCGTGGTGCGACGCGAGCGGCTCGTGAGCGATCGCGCCGAGCGCGACGGCGTCGTGACCCTCTCGCTCGAACGAGGCTCGCTCGAACGCATCGTGTGGTTCGCGCTCATGGGATCGGCATCGGTCCCGTGGGTTGGGTGCGCACGTCGTTTGGGCGAAGCGCGATCGCGAGCGCGACCCCGACGCTCGCCAGCACGACCGCGCCGACGCCGACGACCCAGGGCCAGGCGCGTCGATCGGAGCGTGGCTCCGTCGGATCGGTCGGTGCGAGCGGGGGATCTTCGCGCAGCGGGACGGCGCGCGCGGCGAGCGTGCGAGGTGCGCCGTGGGCGCCGAGGGTGAGGAGCACCGCGCCGCCGGGGCCGATCGCGCTGACCACGTAGGCGGTGCCGGGCGAGAGGCGGTGCTCGGTGCCGACGCGCGGTGTCCAGGCGTCGCCCTCGCGGAGCTCGACGCGCACCTCGCGCACGAGGCTCGCGGGATCGACGACGCGGATCGTCAGCACGGTCTCGGCGCCCGCGGGGGTCTCGTCCTCGGCGAGCGAGAGCGGCACGACCTCGGCACGAAGGCGCTCGAGGGTGCGGCCGAGGCTCGGAGGCGCGCGGTCGTCGAGGGTCGCGGCGGCGTCGAGCGAGAGCAGCGCGGTGAGGGCGCGCTCGGCGCCGGCGTCGTCACGCAACGCGGCCCGAACGAGCGCCAGATCGTGTTGGATCGCGAGCACGTCCGCGCGGCTCAGACCTTCGCGTGCGTCGAGCGCGCGGTCGTAGGCCTGGGCGGCGGCTTCGAAGTCGCCCCGGCGAAAGAGGCGTCGGCCGTCTTCGAGGAGGTTCGTCTGCGCGGACGCGGGGCTCGCGAGGAGCTCGACCGCGACGGCCACCCACACGACGACGAGGGCTGCGCGCACGCCGCGATCTAGCGACGAGGTTCGACGTGGTGTCAACGGTCGGTCGCGTGTCCGCTGCGTCGTGGTCGACCCGAGGAGGTGTCGCTTCGCGCCGACATATCCGCGCGTTCGCTCGGTGCGTGCCGTTCAGCGAAGGCCGTGACGGCGCAGGAGCTTGTGCAGGTAAGGGCGGTTGATCTCCGCGCTGCGCGCCGCTTCGGAGACGTTGCCTCCGTGGTGCGCGAGCAGCGCTTCGAGCCAACGTCGCTCGAAGACCGCGAGCGCCGCGGTGCGCGCATCGGCGTACGTCGCGGTCGGATCGAGCGGGAAGTCGGCGGCTGACCCCGCCGACTCGGTCGACGAGTCGTTCGTGGTCGGGGGTGCGCTCTCGATCGGCGCGGGTGCGTCCATCACGAGCGAGCGTTCGAGGTAGTTTCGCAGCTCGCGGACGTTGCCGGGCCAGCGGCTTCGGTGGAGCTGCGCGAGGAAGCCGACGCTCGTGAAGCGCGCGCGGGTCGAGGGATCCGCGCGCAGACGATCGAGGAGGGTGCCGACGAGGAGCGGGAGATCGTCGAGGCGATCGCGCAGCGACGGGAGCTCGACCGAGACCACCGCGAGTCGGTAGTAGAGGTCGGGGCGAAGCTGACCTTCGTTGACCATCGTGCGGAGGTTGCGGTGCGTGGCCGCGATCACACGCACGTCGATCGCGCGATGACGCGTGTCGCCGACGCGACGGATCGTGCGTTGTTCGAGGGCGCGCAGGAGCTTCGGCTGCAGATCGAGCGGGAGCTCGCCGATCTCGTCGAGGAAGATCGTGCCGCCGTGCGCGGCTTCGAACGCGCCGACGTGATCGCGGTCGGCGCCCGTGAACGCGCCGCGTACGTGTCCGAAGAGCTCGCTCTCGAGCAACGTCGCGGGCAACGCGCCGCAGTCGACGACCACGAAGGGACCGTCCGTGCGCGGGCTCGCTTCGTGGATCGCGATCGCGGCGGCTTCTTTGCCGGTGCCGGTCTCGCCGTCGAGGAGCACCGTGGCGTCGCTCTTCGCGCAGCGGGCGAGCTGCTCGAACGCTTGGCGCATGGCGGCGGAGCGACCGACGAGCGCGCCGAATCGTTCGACGTCGCCGAGCGGAACGGAGCGGGGTGTCGCGTCGAGGCGCAGGACGAAGGCGCGCGCGCCGAGGCGGAGCTCCGCTCCGTCGTGGAGGTAGGCGTCCATCACGCGCACACGCTGGACGAAGGTGCCGTTGGAGCTGCCTTGATCGCTCACGCGCACGCCGCGTGGATCGAGGCGGAGCTCGCAGTGGAAGCGTGAGACGGTGGGATCGTCGAGGACGAGGTCGTTGCTCGGGTGCGAGCCGAGCGCGACGCGCAGCGCGGTGAAGGCGTGCGCCTCGGTCGTGGTGCCGTCGTTGGGCTCGAGCCGAAAGCCGCGCAGCTCGAGGTGCGGTCGCTCGGCGTCGAGGTGCACGAGCAGCGTGCCGGTTTCGTCGCTCACGGGCGCAGGGTATCGCGGGCACGAGCGCTCGTGAGATTCGTTCACGTGGAGCGACGAGTCCTCTATCCTGCCGGGTGATGAGCGATCGGAGCCTCGCCTCCGCGCCGTCCGTGGTGCCGATCAAGCTCGGTCCGCGCGGGCGGTTCGGGCGCTACGAGCTGTGCGCGGAGCTCGCGTCGGGCGGCATGGGCACCGTCTACGCCGCGCGTGCCCTCGGGCCAGGCGGCTACGAGCAGCTCGTCGCGCTCAAGCTCATCCACGCGCACCTCGCGAAGGATCCGAAGTTCGTCGCGATGTTCCTCGACGAGGCGCGCATCGCCGCGCGCATCACGCACCCGAACGTGTGTGGGGTGACGGACTTCGGTGAGGTGGACGGAGTGCACTTCCTCGCGATGCCCTTCGTGCTCGGGCACTCGCTCTCGAAGCTGCGTCGCGCGGTGAAGTCGCTCGAGGACGCCGAGCTGCGCGCGCGTTTCCCTTTCGTGGCAGCGCGTTTGATCGCGGACGCGTGCGAGGGGCTGCACGCAGCACACGAGCTGCGGGACGATCGCGGCGTGTCGCTCGAGGTGGTGCACCGCGACGTGTCGCCCTCGAACTTGCTCGTCGGCTTCGACGGCGCGTGTCGCGTGATCGACTTCGGTGTCGCGAGCGCGCGCGAGAGGCTGCACCGCACGGTGACGGGCGAGGTGAAGGGCAAGCTCTCGTACGCGGCGCCGGAGCAGCTCGACTCGAAGAACACGCTCGATCGGCGCGCGGACGTGTGGGCGCTCGGCGTGGTCGCGTGGGAGTGCTTCGCGGGCTCGCGGCTCTTCTCGCGCGACGGAATGGCGGAGACGGTGCTCGCGGTGTCGACCGCGCCGATTCCTTCGATTCGCGAGCATTGGGCGGAGGCGCCGATCGCGTTCGAGGAGGTGGTGTTCGAGGCGCTCAACCGCGATCCGGAGCGACGTTTCCCGACCGCGCGTGCGTTGGGGCGCGCGCTGCAGGCGGCGCTCGCGGAGGCGGGCGAGGTGATGACGACGGCGGACGTCGCGGAGTGGATGGAGCGGGTGTTCCCCGGGGGCGAGCAGCAGATGCGTGCGCTCGTGGAGCGGCCGAGCGTTGCGGTGGCGGAGACGGTGCTGTCTGCTTCGACGTCGGCGGCGACGGAGGAGACCTCGGCGGTGGTGGAGGTCGAGGTCGAAGGTGCGCGCACGTCGGAGCGGCCGACGGTGGCGGGCGCGGTGCGCGCGAGGGAGATCGAGGATCGCCCGGCGCGTGCGGGGAAAACGTCGCGTTGGGCGATCGGGGGCGTGGCGATGATCGCGCTCGTGGGTGGGGGCGCGTGGTGGTGGACCGGAGCGTCACCGCAGACGGAGGTCGGGACGAGGACCGCGCCCGAGACGGCGACGGAGACCGAGACCGAGACGGAGACGGAGACGGAGACCGAGCCGGCGCCTCGCGCCACGGACACCGACACCGTCACGGACACCACTACGGACACCAACACGGACACCGACACGGACACCGACACCGACACGGAGACCGAGAGCGCTACGGAAACCGACCCCGCTGCGGGCACCGACCCCGTCTCGGACGTGGAGCCCACGCGCCGAGAGGCCGTCCGCGGACGAGGCACGGTACGCGTGGTGCCGCGCGCGGGGTGGGCGTTCGTCTACCTCGGCGGCGAGCGGCTCGGTGAAGCGCCGGGGAGCTTCGAGCTTCCGGCAGGGAGCCACACGCTTCGCATACAGCTAGGCGGTCAGGGCGACGGAGTGCGGCGTCGGGTGCGCGTGCGTCCGGGCGAGACGACGGTGCTGCGCGTGGAGTGACCGCTCAGGCGGCGCGCGAGAGCGCGACAGTGGGCAGGGTCGCGGTGCAGACGGGCGGAAGCGACGAGGAGCCACGCTCGCAGAGCGCGGTGCGCAGCCCATCCACGAACGCGCGTGCGGTCTCGAAGCGCCGCGCGGGGTCGCGAGCCAACGCGCGCGCGAAGACGGCATCGATCGCCACCGAAGGATGACCCACTTCGCTCGGCCGTCGGGGCGCTCGCTCCGCGATCGCGAGCAGGAGCTTGCCCGGGGTCGCCGTGGGATAGGGGCGTGCGCCGGTCACGAGCTCGAAGGCCAGCGCGGCCAGGCCGTAGCGATCGGAGGCGGCGCCCACGTGCTCGCCGAGGCCGAGCGCTTGTTCGGGCGCCATGTACATCGGAGTTCCGAGGATGCGCGCTCGCTCGCGCGCGAGCTCGGCGCGATCCGACGTCGCCAGACCGAAGTCGACGAGCACCGCGCGGCCGTCGTAGCCGACCACGTTCGCAGGCTTCACGTCGCGGTGGACCACGCCTCGTTCGTGCAGGTGATCGAGCGCCGTGGCTACGGCGCCCAGGATCCGCAGGGCGCGGCGGCTCGAGGGACGCTCGCCCGCGTCGAGCCGCGAGGCGAGGTCGCCTCCGGGGACGTGCGCCATGACGAGGCACGGCACGCCCTCGTCGGTTCGCACGAAGTCGAGCGCGCGGACGACGTGCGGCGAGCTCAGCGACGAGAGGATGCGTGCTTCGCGTTCGAGCCGCTCGAAGTACTCCGAGTGGTCGACGAGCGGGAGCTTCAGGACGACGTCGACGCCGTGCACGAGGTCGTGCGCGCGGTGGAGCTGCGCCATGCCGCCATCCGCGAGCGGTCGCGACACCACGTACCGACGCGCGACGACCTCTCCGGCCGGCAACGCGCGCACCGTCTCGAGTCCCCGTTCCATGGCGGGATCCATCGGGCGACGGCGCATGGAAGGTTAGAGCGCATCTCCCGACTCGGTGGCACAACGATCAGAACATCCCGGCCAACGCCGCCACGTCGTCGTCGGCCGTCGCCTCCGAGCTCGCGTGCTCCGGCAAGAGCAGCACCGCACGACCCGCCCCCACGATCACGTTCGCGAGCCTCACGTCGCCGTGCACGAGACCGAGCTCGTGGAAGCTCTGCAGCGCGCTCGCGATCTGTTCGCGCACGGTGGTGCGGCGCGCCTCGTCGAGGAGTGCGCGCGAGAGCGGCTCGCCACGCGGCACCTCGAGGATCGCGCGCGAGCTCTCGGGGTCGACGTCGAGGATCGCTTGGACGAACGGTCCGTCGGCGCGGGCGAGCTTGCGTAGATGGAGCGCGCGAGGCTCGTCGCAGGGCTCGATGCGCACGCGACGCGCCAGCAGGGTGTCGACCGCGAGGTACGCCCCGTCCGGCAGCGGCTCGAGAAGCTCGTAGCGGTCGGCGCTCGCCGGCGCGCTCGGAGGACGCGACGGCATCGCGCTCGGGCGGCGCGGCGCGGCGTCGGCGACCAGCTCCGCGAGCGCGTCGTGCTCGGGGTCGGTCCAGTCGAGCGCGTCGAGCGCGCGCTGCGCTTCGTCGACGGATCCGAAGCGCGCGCGCGGCTCCTTCGCGAGCAGACGTTCGACGAGCGCGTCGAAGCGGTCGCCGAGGCTCTCGCGTTTCTCGGAGACTTTCGGCACCGGGAGCTCGAGGTGTTGCGCGACGAAGTCTGGGCCGGGATACGGCAGGTCGCGTGTGAGCATGCGGAAGAGGATGCAGCCGAGCGCGTAGAGATCGGTCGCGGCTTCCGGGCGCGCGGAGCCGGTGATCTGCTCGGGCGCCATGTACGCGAGCGTGCCGAGCATCGCGCCGGTGAGGGTGGCGCCGAGATCCTGCAAGTGCGCGACGCCGAAGTCGCCGATCTTCACGTCACCCGTCGCGCCGAAGAAGACGTTGGCGGGCTTGAGATCGCGGTGGATCACGCCGCGTCGGTGCACCGCTTCGAGGCCGCGCAGCACGCTGAAGACGACGTGGCGAACGACGGAGAGCGGGAGCGGTTTGTCGCTGCGCTCGAGGCGATCCTCCAACGTGCCGCCCGCCATGTGCTCCATGACGAGGAAGGGGCCGTCGGGGTTGAACTCGTAGACCGCGACCACGTTCGGGTGATCGATGCCGGCCGCGACGCGCGCTTCTTTCGCGAAGCGCGCGTAGGAGTCACGCCCGTGCGCGCCGCTGCCGACGCTGAGCACTTTCACCGCGACCTCGCGGTCGTAGAAGCCGTCGTGCGTGAGGAGCACGCGGCCGGTCGCGCCACTGCCGAGCGGACGCAGCACGCGGTAGCGGCCGGCGAGGAGCTGCGCAGCGTCGTGGGAGGTGCCGCCGAGCGCGTAGGCGGCGAGGCCGCGTTCGTCGCCGTAGGTCGCGCGCAAGAAGTCGGCGACGCGCATCGGGAGCTCGGGCTCGCGCTCGCGCAGCCGATCGAGGCAGGCGCCGGCGGCGTCGTGGAGCTTGAGCGCGGCGAAGCACGCGACGAGGAGCGCGCGCGCGGCACGGCGTCGTTCGGGGTCTTGCTCCGCGATCTGCAGCGCGCGTGCGGCGTGATCGAAGCGCCCGAAGTGCGCGAGGATCCGGCCGAGCCGCAGGGCGGCTTCGCCGTCGGTCGGGTCTTCCTTGATGCGGCGCTCGTAGAGCATGCCGGCCTTGCGGTAGTCGCCCGAGCTCTCGTGGCAG
>JALOQC010000234.1 GCA_025453555.1 Myxococcota bacterium
CGTCTTCTTCAGCCCGAACGGCACGATCCCCGATCAGTGGATCCCGGACGGCGGCGAGACCGACTTCACCTTCCGCCGCATCCTCGAGCCGCTGCAGCCGTACCGCGACAACGTGTTGGTGCTCCAAGGCATCGACCAGCGCTCCAGCAACAGCGGGCCGGGCGACGGACACCAAGTCGGCATGGGCCACATCCTCACCTGCCGCGAGCTCCTCGCGGGCGACACCATGGGCGGCTGCGACAGTTGCGCGCCCGTGAGCTGGGCGAGCGGCATCAGCATCGACCAGCGCATCGCGAATCACATCGGCACCGACACCCCCTTCCGCAGCGTGGAGCTCGGCGCGATGGTCGGCGGCTCCAACATCTGGACCCGCATGTGTTACCGCGCGGGCGCCGAGCCGATCCCGCCCGAGACGAACCCCTTCAACGCCTTCGATCGCCTCTTCGCGGGCCTCGAAGAAGATCCCTTCGGCAACGAACAACGCCTGCGCGAAGGCCGCAGCGTGCTCGACGCCGTCCAGCAGGACTTCGCGGCGCTCCAATCGCGGCTCGGACGCGAAGACCGCGCGCGACTCGAGGTGCACCTCGACGTCGTCCGCGACCTCGAGCGTCGCCTGGAGAGCGGCATCTCCATCGGCGCGGAGTGTCGCGCGCCGATGCTCGGCGAGCGCCTCGACACGGGGCGGGTCGAGAACTTCCCCCAGACCGTCGAGCTCCAGATGGACGTGATGGCGGCCGCGTTCGCGTGCGATCTCACGCGTGTCGGCTCGCTTCAATGGACCAACAGCGTCGGCAACATCCCGTTCGGATTCATCGGAGTCCCGGACCGACACCACGATTTGAGCCACGAGGGCGACTCGAACACGGACGCCGTGAACAAGCTCGTCGAGATCAACCGCTGGTACGCCGAGCGCTTCGCCGGGATGATGGAGCGCCTCGCGCGCATCCCGGAGGGCGACGGAACGGTGCTCGACAACACCGTGATCGTCTGGGTGAACGAGCTCGGCAAGGGCAACTCCCACACCCGCAACGACATGCCCTTCGTGCTCGGTGGGAGCGCGGGCGGTGCGCTGCGCACGGGGCGCTTCCTCCGCTACGATCGCCCCCACAACGACCTCTGGCTCACGATGCTCCGCGCCTTCGGCATCGAGGACGAGAGCTTCGGCGACACGCGCTTCCAGACGGGCGTAATCGACAACTTGTTGACCTGAGCGACGACTTGCTGGTCTGAGAGCAGCCCCACTTGCACGGATTCAATCCGCACGAGTGGGGGGATGCTCGGTGGTGGGAGGGGGGCCCAATCCGGCCTTTCCCGTTCGTGGAGGGGTGCCGCCCCTCGGAGAACGAGAAGAGCGGGAATCAGGGCAACGGATCCCCGCTCTGAGGCGTCGTTCGAGCAAGAGACAAACGAGGATGAGGAGCGACCCCGCCAGCGATGGCATGGCCTGACAACCCGCCGGCGATGGCATGGCCTGACAGCCCGACGTGCTCACGGGCCCGGTCGGCCCGCACCCGCCGTCGGCCTCGCATGTTTCGTGGCACGTGGCGGAGCACGACCCGTCACCACAGCGAGACCACGGACACGGACAGCTCGCATCGTCCGCGTCGACGCGCCCGTCGCAGTCGTCATCGAGCTCGTTGTCGCAGCGCTCGACGCCGCGTGGATGAATGTCTCGATTCGTGTCGTCGCAGTCGGCACCGAAACGATCCTCCGAGTCGTCGACGCAGTCTCCGTCTCCGTTGTCGTCCAAGCCGGCACCGCAGAATCCATCGCCGTCACGATCCAACCAATGGAGACAGGCGTCGTCGTCGAGGTCGACCTCGCCATCACAATCGTCGTCGCGACGGTTGAAGCACGCCTCGGTCGCATCGGGGTTTCGCGACGGATCGAGGTCGTTGCAATCGCTTCCGCGCACCCCCTCGTCGAGCCCCGTGCAGTTTCCGTCGCCGTCGAGGTCGCGACCGAGCGGACACCATCCGTCGCCGTCGAGGTCGCGCGTGGCCACACAAGCGGTGGCCTCGTCGACGAGGCCGTCTTGATCGTTGTCCCGAAGGTCGACGCAGTTCTCCGGAGCCGACGGATACACGGTCGCGTCGCGTGGCTCCGCGTCGCCGAGCTCGCCCAGCTCGTCCTCCGCGCAGAGGCCGTCGCCGTCGTCGTCCCGACCGACGATGCACCAACCGTCGCCGTCGAGGTCCGCGAAGGCCGCGCAGTCGTCGTCGCGGCCGTCGACGCGACCATCGCAGTCCTCGTCGCGACCGTTCACGCAGAGGTCTCGGCACGCCGCCGCTCCGTCGCAGGCTTCGAGGAGGCCCGGCGCCGCCAAGGGTTCGTCGTCGTCGCAGTCTCCGGCGAGAGTGGCTTCTCCAGGGTCCACACAGCTCCCGTCCCCGTCGAGGTCGACCCCGAGTGGGCAGTGTCCGTCGCCGTCGCGGTCTCGCACTCGGGCGCAGTCGTCGTCGTCCAAGTCGACGTGTCCGTCGCAATCGTCGTCGACGTCACCGACACATCGCTCGCGTACGCGGGGACCGACCCCGCGGTTGGCGTCGTCGCAGTCACCGCGCGCGACCTCGCGCTCGCCTTCGTCGAGGCAGCTTCCATCTTCATCGAGGTCGATGCCGCTCGGACAGAACCCGTCGGCATCGCGGTCCGCAACCTCCGCGCAGTCGTCGTCCTCGAGGTCGACCGCGCCATCACAGTCGTCGTCCTCGCGTCCCACGCAGCGCTCCTCCGCGCCTTCGTGAACCTCGGGGCGGCTGTCGTCGCAATCGACCCCGGCTGCTCGCTCCGCCTCCGAGAGACACGAGCCGTCGCCGTCGAGGTCTTTCCCCGCGGGGCAATACCCGTCGCCATCATGGTCGGTGACCGAGTTGCACGCGGCGTCCTCTCGATCGACGAGGCCGTTGCAGTCGTTGTCGTGCCCGTCGCCGCAGTTCTCGGGTGCGACCGGGTAGACGTTGGCGCGAGCGTCGTCGCAATCGCCCACCCCGCGCTCGCCTGGGTCCACGCAGGAGCGGTCGCCGTCGAGGTCTCGGCCGACGAGGCACCAACCGTCTCCGTCGCGGTCGACGACCTCCACACACGCCGTGTCGAAGAGCGTGCTCTGTCCGTTGCAATCGTTGTCGGCGAGGTCGTCGCAGCGCTCGGTCTCGCTCGAGCTGACCCGCGGGTCGGCGTCGTTGCAGTCGTGCCCGGAAGTCGCCTCGCCCGGGCCACGGCAGTCTCCGTTCCCGTCGAGATCCGTTCCGAAGGTGCAATGGCGGTCGCCGTCGACGTCGCGGTCACCCGGTGTGCGCGTCGGATCGCCTGGGGGCGTCGAGAGCCCTTCCCAGCCGGGTGGTGTGCTTCCGGGCGTGTAGAGGCCCGCCGGGTCTTGAAGCTCGCGGCCGTTCGTGAAGCCGTCCGCGTCGGCGTCGGCTGCGGCCAGCGTGGGCGTCCACCGCAAACCAGCCGCGCGGAACGCTTCGCCGAAGGGGTTGAGGCAAGGTCGTGTGCCGCCCGAGGTGGTGCACGCTGCGCCTCCGTCCACGTGCGAGTGGCACGTCACGCAGTTCGCCGGGACGCCGCTCGTGTTTGGCGCCGACACTGGCCGAGGCAGTCGTGAAGCGTAAGGAGGAAAGGCGTAGCCCGTCGAAGGGCCCGAAAGCAGCGTCCCGACCGCGACCAGGGCGAAACATGCGAAGCGAGGGCTCATCGCTCTCCCTCCGTCGATGCTTCGTCGAACCCCCCGCGCAGCGGAAGTGAGGTGTCGTCGAGCGGAAGACGCTCCACGTCCCAAGCCGGCGTAGTCGCTGGCGGCGAAGTGGGAGGAGGAGCACCGCGCAACGGCCTCGCATGCGGCGAAGCGAGAGGGCGCATCGGCCTCGCGTGCGGCGAAGCGAGACCGGAGCCCGGCGGCGGAAGGCCGCTCGAAACCGAGTGCTCGGGTGGAGTCCCACGTCGAGGAAGCTCAATGGTCTCGGAGCGGGCATCAGTTGCACTGATTCCCGCTCCTGTCCCTTTCCGAGGGGGCGGCGCGCCCCCTCCTCCAACCGGCAAAGCCGGATTGGCGCCCCCTCCCACCACCGAGCATCCCGCCCAATCACACGGGTGGAATCCGTGCAAGTGGGGGCTGCTCTCAGACACGAACCGCGCGAGGTCTTCCGGAAGTGCGACGCGTTCACGAGCAGGCGAGGAAGCGTCGTCCGCGGCCCTCTCGCTGGTGCGTTCCTCGCGTGCGACGGTCGGTGTCGCGCTCGCCTCGTGCCTCGAGTGTGGATCGAGACGCGCTGCGTTCGACGGCTCGGGATCGCGTGTGTCGTGCGAGCCCACCAAGACACGCGTCCACAGCGCGGCGCCGAGCGCGCCGAGGGCGGCGACGAGCACGAGCCGGTGCCGACGCGTGGTTGGAGTCGTGTCGAGCGCATCGCCCGTCTGGCTCGACGAGGTCGGCTCGCTGGCGTCGACCAACGACACCGATCCCGAGGGCAAGGACATGGAGCCGCTGTGGGATCCGAGGGACACGGCTTTGCGAGCGCGAATCTTCCGCCGGCGCTCGCGCACCTCTTCGCCGATCCATCGCTCGACCCATGCGACCACCTCGCCGCGCTCGAGCGAGAGACCACCAGCCTCGGCGGCCTCGCGCAGCTCGGTCGCCAACTGGGCCGCGGTCGCGGTTCGCTCGCTCGGATCCTTGCGCAGCGCGCGAGCCAGCGGCGCGTCGAAGGCCTCGGGGGGGCGCCTCCCGCGAGTCGACACGGGCGGCGCCTCGAGAGAGAGCACCCGGTACATGGCCGCCGCATCGGCCGAGGGCGGCACGAGCGGCTCGCCCGACAACGCTCCGAACGCGACGACCGCGGCCGAATAGACATCCGAGCGCTCCGTGGCCTCCCCACGAAGCAGCTGCTCGGGTGCCATGTAGCGAACCCGGCCCTTCAACATTCCGGGGCGCGTCGACGTGATGCGCGAGGACGCCTTGGCGATCCCGAAGTCTACGATGCGTGCCACTCCGTCGAGACCGACCAAGACGTTCTGCGGGGAGACGTCACGGTGGACGATGCCGAGGAGCTGCCCTTCGTCATCACACGCGCGATGCGCCGCGTGAAGCCCTTCGAGCGCGTCGACGAGGAGCGCTACGACCACGCCGAGGGGGGCGTCGTCGCCGGCCAGCTTCAGGAGCCGGTGCAACGAGGCACCTTCCACGTACTCCATGATCAAGTAGTACGCGCCCTGGGCCGTGCGCCCGACGTCTTGAACACTGACGACGTGTGGATGCGAGATGCGCGAGGCGACGCTCGCTTCGTCGAGGAGCATCGACACGAACTCTTCGTCGTCGGCGAGGTGGTCGTGGATGACCTTCATCGCGAGGTAACGCTCGAAACCGGCCGCGCCCACACGGCGGCACAGGAGGACGCGCGCCATCCCGCCTCGTGCGATCTCCCCCAACAGCTCGTATCCGCTCATGGTGCCTCCACGGACGACCCCGCGACGAGGGATCGCGCGAAGCGGCGCTGCCGCCGCTGGATGGCGCGCAATGCGGCGCTGGTGGCGTCGAGTGTCCCGCCCGCTTGGGCCCAGGCTGGGGCACGTGAGCGATCACAGTGGTCACGTGACCTGCTCCGGAGTGACCGCTGCTCCGTTGGTCCATGACTCGCCTACGCGCCTCTTCGCTCGTGTTGCGCTATGCCGCGCTCCTCGGCGTCGACCGAGACGAGCTCGTGCGGGTGGCCCAAGTCGACTTCGAAGCGGTCGACGCGCCCGACGGTATCGCGTGGAGCGACGGCATGCGCCTCTGGTCCGCCATGGAAGCGCTGACCGCAGACCCCTTCGTCGGGCTCACCGCGGGCCGACGCGTCGAGCTGGACTTCATGGGTGTGTTGGGGCCCACGTTCGCGACGTCACCGAACCTCCGCGCCGGGTTGGGGATCGTCGCCCACGTGCTGCCGCACCTGCTCCCTCACGCGCGGGTCGAGCTCGTTCCGGACGGGCTCTCGTACGAGAGCCCAGGCACGGAGCGCCACGGCATCGACTCGATGTTCGCGACGGTGCTCACGCTCGCACGAGTTTGCACACGAACGCCGGACCTTCGTGTGGTCTCGGTCCGACACCAAGCGCGCCGCCCGTCGACCACCGCTCCCTACGTCGAACTGTTCGGCGTTGAGCCTGCGTTCGAGGCCGCGAGGTCCGAGCTCCGTTTTTCCGATCGAGATCTGGAGCTCCGGTTTGGTGGTCACGAGCCTACGGCCCACACCTTGCTCGTGGCGCTCGCCCCCCAAGCGGTTCGCCCCGAAAACCCTACGTTTGCGCGCGAGGTTCTGAACGCGCTCCGGCATCTCCTACCCCTCGAAGAGTCGGCGCTCGAGGCGCTCGCACGGGAACGTGGAACGTCGACTCGTACACTCCAGCGCCAGCTCGCTGCGCATGGCCTCCGGTTTCGTGACCTCGTGGAGGAGGCGCGACGTCAGCTCTGTCGCGACCTGGTGGACTCGGGAAGGTCGCCACTCGAAATCGCACGTGCGCTCGGATACTCGGACCCTGCATCCCTCGCGCGTGCACGTCGTCGATGGCAACGAAGCGAGAAAGCGGAGAGGAGGCCGGGGCCGGATCGTCGCGGAGTCGCGACCTCGACTGCGTCGCTTCATCCGACGAACGGGTCGAGCTCCAGGACCACGTCCGGATCGCCCGCGTAGGGCGGGCGTTCCTCGCAGGCGTCCTAGCAAGTCCCACAAACCCGGCGCCCGTCCCCGCACTCCGTTGCTGGCGCGCTCGCCCCGAGGTCGTCCACGCATTCGACGTCGCACCTCCCCACGCGATCACAGAGCACCTCGCCCGATCGCATGCGCACGGTGCACTCGCCGACGTCGCGGCACGTGACGTTACAACCGTCGCCGCACTCGACGGCACAGTCCGCCGCGCGCTCGCACACGAAGCCACACGACGAGCCGCATCCGAGCACACACGACGAGAGATCGCGGCAGGTCGTCGCGCAGGCCTCGCCGCATGCGACGTCGCAGTCGGTGAGTCGCTCGCAGGTGACGTCGCACCCGAAGCGCCCGCACGTCGGCGTGCATTCGTCGACGTCGCGGCAGAGGCACACACCGTCGCGGCATACTCCGTCGTCGGTACAGGCGAACGACGAAGTCAACATGAGTAGGAGCAAGGGTCGCATACGACGCAAGGAGCCATGCGCTCGCCGATTCGGGTCAACGAGCTTCCCGCACGAGACGACGGGGATGGAGCGCGAGTTCTGGATCGTGCTCGCGTGCAGCGATGAAGAGCCGTGACCTCCGCCCGGACACGGGAGCCGTTGCCGCCACCGACAGGTCTTCGCGCGCCATCGACGAGACTTCGCTTTGGCGCCGCGAACATGCTCGAGGGCGAACCCTGAAGCACAGAAAGCGAAACTCCATGGACCGACTTGTACTCCGAGCCGCCTTGGTCACCGCTCTGCTGGCATCGTTCGCCCCTTCGCTCGCCGAGGCGAACGCCGGACCGAAGGTCTGGAACCAAGACTCGGCCGACCACCACTTCCACATCGATCTGCAGGCCGGCTTCTCGTGGTGGGGTAGAGGCTTCGCCGGGGGCGTGCGCTTCAACATTCCCCTCGCGAGGCAGGGGTTCCTCCGCAGCCACAATGACGCGTTCTTCCTCAGCTTCGGCGTGGACACGTACATGGTGCGCTGGCGCAACTACGACCCCGACTGCAACGCCGGACGTGGGTATTGCTGGCGCTACGGCCTCGGACTCGGCTTCCCCGTCGTGGCGCATTGGGAGTTCTACCTCTGGCAGAAGTTCAGCGTGTTCGGCGAAGCCGGCGCCAACGTCTACCTGCACCCCGCCGTGTTGCGCGGTCGCCAGAACGACTTCGTCGAGGATCCCGGCGCGTGGGTCGTCGCGGCGGTGGGCGTGCGTTGGCGCTTTGGGCGCACGGGCAGCTTCGTCGCGCGTCTGGGCCTGCCGTACGTCGCGGCGGGCATGAGCTTCGAGTTCTGACGGCGGAGCGCTGCGGTCCGCCGCTCGTCGTTCACGCCGTCCTGCGCGGTCGGCCATCGCCTGTTCGACGGAGTCGGCTTCGAGCATTGCCTAGAGCGCATCTCATGACCTCCCGCGGCCGCTTCGCGGCATCCGCACGCCCCTCGCCGCCGTCCACTCACGCTCGAAAATGCACCACATCTCCTCGGTTCGCGGACGCGGCGATCGACGCACGGCTGCCACGAATCACCTCACGGGAGGTCATGAGATGCGCTCTAATCGACACTCGCGCGGGCGTGAGAGCATCGCGGGCGAGCACGATGCGGCGAGCACGACGCGGCCTTCGACGGAAAAGCGCGTGCCCCGCAGGGTGGACTGCGAGGCACGCGACGGAGGAGAGCGACGCGCGACGTCGGAGGTCGCGCGTCGGAGGCTGGAGGTTCGATCACTCCGCGGCGTCGGCCACCGGCGGACGGAGCGCCGGGTTCGTGACCGGCTCCTTCCCGCGGTAGTCGTAGATGCCGACGCCGCTCTTGCGGCCGAGCTGGTGGTCGGCGACGAGGCGACGCAGGAGCGAGGGCACGCGGTAGCGCGAGTCGGCGAGCTCACGCTGGAGCGTGGTCGCCATCGCCATCACGACGTCGAGGCCGATGAGATCCGCGAGCGCGAGCGGCCCGATCGGGTGGTTGCAGCCGAGCATCATCGCGGTGTCGACCGCTGCGGCATCCGCGATGCCTTCCTCGAAGGTCTCGATCGCGTGCAGCAGGTACGGCACGAGCAGGCGGTTGACCACGTAGCCCGGCGAAGCGCTCACCTCGACGGCCGTCTTGCCGATCGACTCGCAGAAGGTCTTGCTCGCCGCGAGCACACCGGGAGCCGTGCGATCGGTGAGGCCGAGCTCGACGAGCTTCATGATCTGCGCGGGATTGAAGAAGTGGAGCGCGACCAGCTGCTCGGGGCGACGCACGGCGTCGGCGAGCTTGAGGAGCGGGAGCGACGAGGTGTTCGACGCGAGGATCGCGCCCGAGCTCATCACGGCCTCGAGGTCGCGGAGCAGCTTGATCTTGGTGTCCATCTCCTCGAGGGCCGACTCGATCACGAGATCGCAGTCCGCGAGATCGGTGATCTCCGACGTGATCGTGATGCGGCCGAGGATCGCGTCCGCCTCTTCCTGCGCGAGCTTCCCCTTTTGCACGCGCCGGTCGAGCGACTTGGCGACCTTGCCCTTCACCTTGCCGAGATCGCCTGGGGTCGCCTTCAGCGCCACGACTGCGTAACCGGCGCCCGCGACGACCTCGACGATGCCGAGGCCCATCTGCCCACACCCCACGACACCCACGGTTTCGATGCTCATCGCTGCCTCCCTGGGAGCTGCGCGGGTCACGCACCTCGATGGGTTGCGCTCCGCCTCGCCCCGCGATCTTCGACCCTCGACCCAGCCGACCGTTGCCCCCGGCCCACCGACCGTTCGCTCCGACCGTTCGCTCCGACCGTTCGCTCCGACCGTCGCCACCGACCGTTCGTCCGCACCGCGAGCGCCTCGCTTTACGGATTTACAGTCGCACCCACAACAGGTCCGTATGTAACTGACCTGACACGGCGCGTCAACGCCGAGATCGTCTGTAAAATGCGAGAAAACCCGCCAACAGACCGTTTACAAGTAAACGATCTGTAAATCACAAACGATCTCGTCAACGAGGGACATCCGGGCGCGAACGGAAATCTGCCGTACTGCGGGTACCGCGAACGATCGTCGTGGGGCCCCTGCGACACGGACGCCCCCGTTGGGGATACTCCGGGGATCACCGCGCGCGACGTCATCCCCAGACCGAGTGAGCCAGCGAGCGTGTGTGCGCGTGAACGTGCGAGCGACGCTACGAGCAGCCCACGCGACTCGTGCGCTCGCGCGCGCGAACGCCCCGAAGAATCCGAGACAAACGACGCACGCTCACCGTCGCGTTGACTTGCCGGGGGGCTCTCCGTAGGGTGGCCGCCGGCACGCGGGACGGCCCGCCGCAGTGCTCCGCTCGGGCATGGCCCCAGTGGTTCGACCGTGGTTCGACCGTCGACGCGGGGCGGTCGGTCGAAGCAGATTCGCGGGCCTCGAGCATTTCACCATGCAGCGCCGCACCAAGTTCATCTTCGTGACGGGCGGAGTCGTCAGCTCCATCGGCAAGGGCCTCGCGGCCGCGTCGATGAGCGCCCTGATGGAAGCGCGCGGGCTCCGCGTCACGAACCTCAAGCTCGACCCGTACATCAACGTCGATCCCGGCACGATGTCGCCGTACCAGCACGGCGAGGTCTTCGTCACCGACGACGGCGCCGAGACCGATCTCGATCTCGGTCACTACGAGCGCTTCAGCAGCACGTCGATGTCGCGTGCGAACAACTTCACGACGGGGCGCATCTACGACGCCGTGATCCAGAAGGAGCGGCGCGGCGAGTACCTCGGCGCGACCATCCAGGTGATCCCGCACATCACCGACGAGATCAAAGCGCGTGTCTTCGAGGCGACGCGCAAGGCGGACCTCGCGATCGTGGAGGTCGGAGGCACGGTGGGTGACATCGAGTCGCTGCCCTTCCTCGAGGCCGTGCGCCAGATGAAGGTCGAGCTCGGGCCGCAGAACGCGATGAGCGTGCACGTGACGCTCGTGCCGATGATCAAGGCGGCGGGCGAGCTGAAGACGAAGCCGACGCAGCACTCGGTGAAGGAGCTGCTCGGGCTCGGCATCCAGCCGGAGATGCTGATCTGCCGCGTGGAGAAGGAGCTGCCCCGTGCGCTCAAGCAGAAGATCGCGCACTTCTGCAACGTGCCGGTGCAGAGCGTCATCGCGGCGCCGGACGTGAGCAACATCTACGAGCTGCCGCTGGTGCTGCACGAAGAGGGGCTCGATCAGGCGCTCATCGAGCGGCTGAACATCTGGAGCCGCGATCCCGATCTCTCGCGCTGGAAGCGCGTGGTCGAGACGTTCACGAATCCCAAGCGCGGCACGGTGAGCATCGCGCTGGTCGGCAAGTACGTGCACCTGCGCGACAGCTACAAGTCGCTGCACGAGGCGCTCGTGCACGGCGGCATCGCGAACGACGTGCGGGTCGAGCTGACCTACGTCGACAGCGAGACGCTCGACAAGCTCTCGCAAGACGAGATCGCGGAGAAGCTCGCGCCGCACGACGCGATCCTCGTGCCGGGTGGCTTCGGCGACCGTGGCACGGAAGGGAAGATCAACGCGATCCGCTACGCGCGGGAGCGTGGGGTTCCGTTCTTCGGGATCTGCCTCGGCATGCAGATGGCGGTGGTGGAGTACGCGCGCCACGTGTGCGGTCTGCAGAACGCGAACAGCGCGGAGTTCGCTCCCGACGCACCGTACTTGGTCGTGGACCTGATGCCCGAGCAGCGCGGCCTGAAGGACAAGGGCGCGACGATGCGCCTGGGCGCCTATCCCTGCGCGCTCAAGGAAGGCTCGATGGCCGCGCGCATCTACGGAGCGCGCGAGATCAGCGAGCGGCACCGCCACCGCTACGAGGTCAACAACGTGCACCGTCCCGCGCTCGAGCAGGCGGGCCTGGTGCTCGGCGGTCTCTCACCGGACGGCAACCTCGTCGAGATGGTCGAGCTGCCGAACCACCCGTACTTCGTGGGTTGCCAGTTCCACCCGGAGTTCAAGAGCAAGCCGCACGCGGCGCACCCGCTCTTCACGAGCTTCGTGCGTGCGGCGACCGAAGCGCGCGCGAACCGCGACCGCCCGAGCACGCGTTCGAGCGAGACCGTCGTGCATTGAGGATCGAGGGTTCCGTCTGACGAAACGCCCGCGCTCTTCGGAGCCGGGCGTTCGTCGTTCGAGAGCTCGTGGTCGCGGTCGTGGTCGTGAAGGTCTGAGGCCACTACATGGGTGACACATTGATGCCACGACATGGGTGACAGGTGCTTCAACGGGGCAATGCCCTGGGAAGAGCGCCAAGCCATGGACC
>JALOQC010000235.1 GCA_025453555.1 Myxococcota bacterium
CGCTCTTGCCCGCCACCAACGCGTCGATGCCGAAGCTGAGGAAGCTCGTGCCGCCGAGCGCGGCGACCGCGAAGATCGCGGGCGAAGGCACGTCGGCTTGGACGCCTGCCGCCGCGAGCATCGCGACTCCGCCCACGAGCGTGAGCGCGTACGAGATCCATCCGACCGCGCGCAACGCGCCGATCCCTTCCCCGCCCGCGCGCCGGCCCGCGCGTCCACCCCCGCTCGCGATCGGCCCGACGATCGCGGTGAAGAGCACCATCACGCCGCCGATCGCGGCCTCCGGCAAGACCGAGTCGTCGCAGTCGAAGGCGCAGTTCTCGTCCTGCAACCGGTACGCCCCCGACGCGAAGCCGAGACCCCACGCGATGCCCGCCGACACGAGCGAGAAGACGCCGCGACTGGTCGCCTTCGCGGCCATGCGGCGATCGAAGGTCGGGACGATGGGCGCGGCCGGCGCGTACGTGGGCACGACGATCGTTCCGGGCACGACGCAGGTCCCTGCGGGCGAGCACACCATGCCGGCCGGACACGCGGGGCTGCACATCGCCGCCACCGGCGCGTTCAACACCGCCTCGGGAATGCACGTGCCGTCCGAAGCACAGACGTTTCCCGCGGGGCACGCGGGGTTGCACGCGGACACGCACTGACCCGAGACGCACGTGAAGCCGGCGCGGCACTGCGGCATGCAGCTCAAGTCCGTCACCGGAACTTCGGGCGGCACCTCGACGAAGGGGCTCGGCGTGTCGTTCGCGTGGTCCGGCACCGCGAACGGATCGGGCGCTTCACCCGCGTCCTGCGCGAGCGCGACGGACGACGACAACCACGCGACGGCAACCCCCCAGAGCAGTCCACGCATGCGCGGAGGATGAGCGCCGACGGTCCCGGATGCCAGACGGAGAACCCCGACCCGCAGCGCCGCTCGTTTCCCCACGCGACCGCTCGTCCTCCACCCGCGACCGCTCGTCGCGACCGCACGCGCGCGCGTCGCCACCGACGCGCAGCGTGAGGTCATGACCGACCTCCGACTTCGTCTGCGTCTGGCCCGTCACCTCGCGGTGGCGCTCTTCACCCTCCCCTTCTTCCTCTGGCCCGGACTGATGCTCGTGCGCGACCTCGCCGATCCCGCGATGGCGGGTCCCGGCATCCCCGCGCGTGCGCACGAGCTGCACGCGCGGCTCTCCGAAGAGCTCGTCCCGTGGGCCCGCGAGCGAATCGCCACCGGCCGCGCGGCGAGCGCGCCCCTGCACGACGTGCCCACCACCGAGTGGCCGATGTTCAGCGCGGTCTTCTATTTGATGGCCACCGAGAACCTCGTGAACGCGTGGGAGAGCGCCGGCGGCGAGGGCGAGTCTCCGATGGTCTACGCGCGCCCCGCGGTCGACGCGGCCAAGGATCTGATCCTCGATCCCTCGCACCACACCTGGGTTCGCACGCACTGGGGCGAAGACTACCTGCACCAAGAGAACGTCTTCTTCCGCGGGCTGCTCATCGCGGGGCTCACCAGCTACCACCAGGTCACGGGCGACCACGAGGTCCTGCCGACGCTGCGCGATCAGGTCCGCACGCTCTCGGACGAGCTCGACGCGTCGCCGCTCGGCTTGCTCGACGACTACCCCGGCGAGTGTTACCCGATCGACGTCGTCGCCACGATCGCGTTCATTCGTCATTCCGATCGTTCGACCGGCTTCGACAGTCGCGCTTTCGTCGCGCGTTCCCTGCGCGCCTTCGAGGGCGAGCGCCTCGACGAGCTCGGGCTCGTGCCCTTCCGCGTGGATCTCTCGCCCGATCGCACCGTCGCGTGGGACGTGCAGCCGGGCCGCGGCATCGGCAGCTCGTGGATCGCGATGTTCACCGCGGAGGCCTACGGGCTCGAGCGCTCGCAGGCGTGGTACGCGATCCACGAAGCGCACTTCTGGCAGCACCAGGGCTGGGCGGAGGGCTTCCGCGAGTGGCGGCGCGGCAGCGAGGCCGAGTGGGGCTTCGAGATCGACGCCGGTCCGGTGATCGACGGCTTCGGCACCGCGGCGAGCGCCTTCGGGATCGGCGCCGCGCGTGCACACGGTCGCTTCGACCACGCGTACTCGCTCTCCGGACAGATGGCGGCCGCGAGCTGGACCCTGCCCGACGGAACGTTGCTCCTGCCACGGCTCGTCTCGCACGCCGCCGACGCGCCCTACCTCGGCGAGGCGGGCATCCTCTACTTCCTCACCGTGCAGCCCCACGAGGAGCTCCAGCGCAGCGGGACCTACGTGGCCGCGTCGGAGGTGCCGCCGCTCGCGAAGATCGGGGTGTTCGTCTTCTTCGGCTTCCCCGCCCTCGCATGGTGGCAGCTCGTCCGCACGTGGCGACGCATCCGAGTCGGCGCGCGGGCAGCTTCCACGCGCCGGCCGGTGGTCGCGCGGCCCGAGCTCGCGTGACCGAGGTGGTCGAAGCGCGCGTGTGGCGCGATCGTCGCGCGCTGGCGTCGTCGGGGCTCGCGCTGCTACGTCTTCGTCATGCGCCTCGTGTGCTCGCTCCTGATCTGCTGCGCGTGCGGCGCGTCGAGCGCGACCGCGCGGCGCTTCGGCGGCGAGGCGATCGACTGCCGGGAGCAGGACGTCGAGGCCACGATGCTCGTGCACGACGTCTTCGAGGTCGTGGGCTGCGACCGCACGGTGGTCGTCCGCTGCCACGGCCGCGAGGTCTGCGAGGCGGTCGAGCCCGGCACCGTGCCGGAGCCGCCGCGCTCGGTCGGACCCGACGAACGACGCGCGGAGTCGGGCGAGGCGCTCGGATCCCCCCGCTCCGGAGCGACCAGTCCCGCAGCGACAGCGACCAGTCCCGCAGCAGCGACGACTCCCGCAGCGACCCGTCCAGGCGAGCCCGACGCTCGAGAACCCCGACGAACGGCCCCTCGATGAACGACCCCAACGTCCTGATCCTCCCCACGCACCCCGGCGTTCAATACCACTTCTGCCGGTCGAACCTCCCGATCCACTTCCTCGGTCATTGGGATCAGTTTCATTGGTGGCGACCGAAACCGCCCAACGTCCGAAACGTCCTTCCCGCGTTCGAGGATGCGCAGATGGCCTATGGCCCCGCGGACTTCGCGCGACTTCTCGACGATCCGATCGTCGACTACCCGTCGCGCTACGACGTCGTCTGGCTGATGTTCAATTGGCAGTTCAAGCTCTTCCGCGAGCGGCGAGAACGCAAGAAGCTCTACCGCGTCGCCAAGGTCGCGGAGCTCGAGCCTCACGAGTGGGACGAGCTGCTGTCACGCGACGACTTCGCGGTGGCGAGCTTCTATCCGAACACGGTCGGGTGGCTCCGTGCGGAGAAGAAGGTCCACGTCCCCTACGTGCCGCTCGGGCTCGATCCCGACGAGTATCCGCCGTCGACCCTCGAAGGCGGCGTGCTGTCGATCATCCACTCCTGGCACGATCGCGGCTGGCACTTCCGCGCCGGAATGGAGGCCACCGAGGGGCTTCCGTTCCTGCACGTGGATCATTTGAATCCCGAGCAGCCGCCCTACGAGTATGCGGACTTGAAGCGTGAGCTCGGGCGCGCGCGCGTCTACCTGCACGACGGAGAGCAGGAGTACACGATCACCCTGATCGAGGCGATGATGAGCGGCCTGCCGCTGGTGTCGTTCCGCATCCCCGGCATCGAGCGCTACGTCGTGCACGGCGAGAACGGCTTCGTGGGAGAGAGCGCGGCCGAGATCCGCGAGCACCTCCGGCTGCTCCTCGCGGACGAGATGCTCGCGACGAGGATGGGCGCCGCCTCGCGCGCGAAGGCGGAGCGCGAGTTCCACGAGACGCGCTGGCGCATGCAGTGGCAGGACATCCTGCGAAACCTGGCGGCGCGGTAGCGCGGAGACGGAGACGCCTCGCGCTCGCGTCGACGTCGCGCGAGGGAATTCGTGGGGAGGCTCACCCTCCCGCATCGACTGGGCGTATTCTCGACGCCGATGCGTCTCGCCTTCGCCTCGCTCGGGCCGACTCTCGCCACCGCCCTCGCCGTCCTCTCGCTCGGAGGCTGCGGAGACGACGCAGCACCGCCGCCCGGCTCGGTCGACGGCGGCGTCACCGCGTGTCGATCCCACCGCGACTGCGACGACGGCGTCTACTGCAACGGCGCCGAAGCCTGCGATCCGAGCGCATCCTCCGCGAATGCCCGCGGCTGCCGACCCGGTGCGCCTCCGTGCGCGCTCGACGTCTGCAACGAGGCGCGGGCCCTCTGCGCAGAGACGTGCCTCGACGTCGACGACGACGGCCACGCGGACGTGCGCTGTGGCGGCGACGACTGCGACGACGCCGACCCCGAGATCCACCCGGACGTCACCGAGGTCTGCGACTCCGAAGGCATCGACGAGGACTGCGACCCGAGCACGCTCGGCGACGTCGACCGGGACGACGACGGCTTCGTCGACGACGCGTGCTGCAACGGCGATCGCTGCGGCGACGACTGCGACGACGGCGTGGCCAACGTGCACCGCACCGCGCCCGAGGTCTGCGACGGGGTCGACCAGGACTGCGACGGGCGCGCCGACGAAGGCGTCGTGGTGCTCGCGTGGCCGGACGTCGACGGAGACGGCTACGGCGACGATTCGGAAGAACCGGAGCCCTACTGCGAGCTCCCGTCGGGTGCGGCGGACCGGGGCGGAGATTGCGACGACGCGCGGGACGACGTGAGCCCACGCGAAGTGGAGCGCTGCAACGGGCGCGACGACGACTGCGACGGAACGATCGACGACGGCACCGACGCCGCATGCCAGGCCACGATGCCTCCCGGAACGATCGGGGGATGCTTCGCGCCCGCCGACGGAGGCCCGCCGAGCTGTCGCGCGCTCGCGTGCGAGCCGACATACTTCGACTGCAACGCGAACCTCGTCGACGGCTGCGAGCAAGCGCTCTGCACGAGCCGCACGAGCTGCGATCGTTGCGGGCGCTCGTGCAGCCTCGGCTGCGACGTCGGGATCTGCGCGGGCTCGGAGATGCGTTTCTCCCACGAGTTTCGGATGTCGACCTGGATCGGTGCGCCGGTGATGGGGGCCTCGGTCGCGATCGTCGACACCTGCCGCGCCGCGACGTCGACCACGGACTCGATGGGCGTGGCGAACGTGCTCGTCATGGACGCACGTCACGCGCGCGCCACGGCGGCCGGACATCCGCCGACGCTCATCCCGTTCGACGAGCGGATCGCGCGCGGCGCGATGGTGGACGACGCCACGCTCGACGGGTGGTACGCCGCGATGGGGCTCACGCGCGACGCGGACAAAGGCACCCTGGTCGTGGTGGTGCGTGACCGCGTCGGTTCGTTCGGGATCGACGGCGCCACGGTCGTGCTCCCCGCCGTCTCGGGGCCGAGCTTCCAAGTCTTCGGCGACACCGTGACGCCCGCGTCCACCCTAGGCTTCGGCGTGTTGGTGTTCCCGAACGTGACCCCCGGCCTCTACACGGTGGAGCTCGACGCCGGACCCGCGTGCTCGTGGCTCTGCAGCGACGGCCACGCGACGAGCGAGCTCCTCGTCGAGCCCGGCGCGCTCACGTCGTTCGTGCTCGGACGCTGCTACATGGCGTGCGCCTGACGAACGCCGCGCGCACGAGCTCACGACAAGCGCGGCGGCCGAGGCGAGCGTCACGCGGGTGGGAGCACCGCGTCCCAGCCGAAGCGCCAGGTCGACCACGTCCCGCCCGCGCGCCAGCCGCCGGTGTCGAGGCAGATCGCGCGGCCGCCGTGGGCGTTCGACTCGCGGTGCGGCTCGCGCGGGTCGACCACGTCGTGCCCGACCACCACCGTCACGCCCGCCGGGATCTCGCGCACCCACTCGCGGCTGCGCACGGGAAACTTCTTTCCTTCGACCTTCTTCCCGACGCCGAAGAGCGCGCGATCCTGGAGCGCGCGGTTCGGACGCGGCGTCTCGTCGAGCATCGCGCGGTGGAACGCGGCGTGCGCGAGCACGAGCTTGGGCGAGCGCGCGAAGAGACGGCCCTCCGCGATCTTCGCGAGGTACCAGTCGAGCAGTCCGTCGCCGAAGTCCGTCAGCTCGCGCAGCGTCTCGACGCGACCGGGCGCCGCGCTGCCGCCGCCGTTCGCGAAGCGCGCGAGCTTGTGCTCGTGGTTGCCGCAGAGGAACGTGCCCTCGCCCGCGTCCTCCAGCTCGCGCATCAGCGCGACCGCCATCGCGGACGACGGCCCGCGGTCGACGAGATCGCCGAGCTGCACGAGGAAGAGCCCCTCGTCGCGCGCACGCGTCGCCGCCGCGTCGAGCGCGTCGGGGTGCGCGTGCACGTCGGGCACGACGAGCAGACCGCCGAAACGCGCGCGGTCGAGGGTGGTGAGATCGAAGTACATGAGCGAGGCGCGCGCGAGCCATCGGGGACCGCAGCGGCGGCCGGACGGTAAGTCGCGTCGTTCGGGTGGGAAGAGCGACACCTGCGATCCGAGCAGGGGCGACGTCGGTCGCGAAGACGGCGTCGTCACCTGCACATCGCCGACACGCGCCGACACGTCACCGATCACGGCATCGACCGTCACGGCGGGCGCGTCCTTCACCGCGATGCCTCCGATCGACGGCGCCACCGGCGCTCACCGTCCACGCCCCCATGCTCGGGGCGCGGAACGCGGAACCACCCAGCGCGCTCCGGGCGGCGCCACGGGGCGCGCGCGGCCCGATCGACGGCCTACGCCCACGCGTTCGCGCTCCTTCCTCGCGTGTCGTGCGTGACGGACGCGACTGCCAACGCTGTCACGCGACGGGTGCGTCACGGCAAAGCACGCGCGAATCGGCGCGGCACGAGACGTGGAAAAGGGTGACTCGTCGCGCCGGAGGACGGCGCTCGAACGAGGAAACTTCCATGAATCGAATCGGCAGCTTGAACCCCAACTTCGTCTGGCTCTTCGCGCTCGGCGCCACCCTGCTCGGCGTGGTCAGCGGCTACGTCACCCAAGGCGCGAGCGCGAGCGTCGCGAGCGCCGTGTACTTCGGCATCTTCACCGCGAGCGCGTTCGGCGCGACGCTGCTCACGAGCTCGGGCGTGGGCCGCACCGTGCTCGCGTTCTTGATCGCGTCGTTGCTGAGCGCGGGCGGCTACTACTTCGTCGTCGCATCGACCACGCAGGCGGCGACGGAAGCGCTCGGCGGCGGTGAAGGCGCGGGCATGATGGGAGCGGTGATGGGCGGCTTCGTCGCGGGCGTCGTGCTCCTCGGCACCTTCGTCGCGGGAGTCACCGGGGCGGTCGCGGGCGGGCGGTTCCGCGCGAAGCTCCAGTCCGCGTGACCTGGAGCGCGAAGGGGGCGACGCGCGCCGACGTGAAGCGCGCGTCGTACCCCGCAACGAGCTCCTCGAGCTCCAGAGGCGTCGCGGGCGGACCGCGCCGTGCTTTGCGCCGGTGGGCTTGGTCGGCGCGGCTTCGAGACGCGCTCGACCGTTCGGTCGAACGAGTCGGCGACGCGACCGGAAGCGGCGGTGACGGCGCGAGCAACACATGAAAAAGGCGCCCCGAAGGGCGCCTCGTTCAACTCGGGATCCTCACGGATCCTCGGTCGTTCACTCGAGGATCACTCGGTGATCGCCTCGATGTTCCAGCCGTTGAGCGTGCCTTCGTCGCCGCCCGCGGTGTCCGCCACGGTCAGCGTGTAGGTGCCCGCCGCCGCCTGGCCGTCGAGGTCGGTCACCGTGAAGGTGCGGACCAGCATGGTGTCGTCGACGTACTGCTCGCGCATCAGCTCGACCGACGCCCCGCCGTCCTTGCGGAGGCTGACCGTGAGGTCGGCCATGAAGGGGTGCGTGAGGTTCACGGTCACGCGGAGCGTCGCGATGTTGCCCGCGCCGGTGAGGGTGATGTTGCTGGAGACGCCGGTCGCGTTCGCGTCCGGGATCACCTGGAGGGTTTCGTTCGAGCCGGTGAGGGTGGTCGGCATCGAGCCGCAGTCGCCACCCGCGCAGCGCGTGATCGAGAGGGCCCAGCGGTTGAGGCGACCCACGTCCGAGCGCGCCGCGTCGACGACGCGGAGCGTCCACGTGCCCGCCGCGTCCTGGCCGTCGAAGCCGTCGACGTCGAAGGTGCGCTTGATGTCGTCCGCGCCCGCGCCGGTACGCGCGTGGAGCGTGACGGTGGTGTCGCCCTTGCTGAGGGTGACCGTGAGGTCGCCGACGTAGGGATGCGTGATGTCGACGTCGACGCTGAGACCACTGATCGTGCCGCCCTCGGCGACGTTGATCGTGCTGGAGACGCCGGCCGGCGTGTTGTCCGGGATCTCGGTGACGGTGGTGTTCTCGTACGAGCCCGCGGGGTCGATGCACGCGCGATCGCTCGTGCAGTCGGAGTCGGCACAGTCCGTGAGGCCGTCGAAGTCGTTGTCGCGGCCGTCACCACACGACTCGCGGAGCATGAGCTCGGGGACGCTCGAGGCGACCGCGCTCATGTAGCGCTCGACGTACTCGTAGCTGATCCAGCCGTAGCCGGCGCCCATCGGGTTCCGCGTCGCCCAGCTCGTGCCCCAGCTGTTCTTGAAGAGGAAGAAGCCGCGCTGCATGACGGGGTTGCCGCTCGCGTCGACCGCGAGCTGGCCCATCGCGTCGATCGCCTGCACCTCGAGCTCGTCGTCCCAGCCGACCACGACGATCGAGTGGCCCGCGCGGTGCTCCATCGACGAGCGGATGTCCTCCGCGTTCGGCGTCACGATGTAGCCGAGGTCGCGGTAGCCGGTGTAGCGCGGGATGCGCGAGGCGCCGTGGCTCCACGCCTGGTAGTAGAAGTCGCCGCCGATCTGCACCGCGGTGTTCGTGTTGAACATGTGCGACTTGATGCTGTTCGCGCGGCTGTTGATGTAGCGCGAGCGGCCGATGCGGAAGCGCATCGCGGCGAGCGCGCTCGCAGGCGGCTCACCGTTCGTGTGGCAGACGACCGGCTGAGCAGACTCTTCGCCAGTGCAGCGCGCGTCGTCGCTCGCGCCCCAGGGGCGGCTCTGGTACGGCCACTCGGCCTCGAGCGGGACGCCGAAGCGATTGAAGGCGTCGATGTTCACCTGGGCGCTCGAGCCGCTGGTGTTCGTGAAGCGACCGAGCTCGACCTTGGTGGACCACTGGAGGAACTGCTCCGAGAAGTCCGGGTTCGGGATCGTGCCCTCGATGAGGTAGAGGTGCTCGGCGAGCGAGGCGGTCGCGAAGATGGAGCAGACGCCGCGGCTGCCCTGGCTCTGCACGGGCGACTGGGTGTCCATCAGATCGAACTGACGGGGGAGGACCTCGTCGGCCTTGCCCTCTTCGGGCAGGTCGGCGTTCGACGGCGCGCCGGCGCGGACGGTGTCGAAGTCGTCGAGGCCCCACATCTCGTCCTCTGGCGAGATGGGCGGGGGCTCGGAGCCGTCGCCACACGCGATGGCGAGGAGGAGCGCGGGAAAGAGGCGCTTCAGGGCAGTGCTGGACATATTTCGCTACTTCAGCACGGCACGTGCCACGAGGGAAGAACCCTGTTCACACCGAGGTTCGTCGAGAAAATCGAGGATTCGAAGGCGACGAGGTAGGACGGCCCACACCACTGGCGGATGGTGTAGCCGGCGCCTTCGGGTGGAGTGTCCCCGTCCGCGAGTTGCACAGCGCGCTTCGTGGACTCCCGAGCGGCACCTCGGACCCCGCCGAAGGCTCGGAGCCGAGCGACACGACCTGCGCGCTTCGTTCGAGCCTCGGCGTCGCCACCGTGCCTGACGACCCGCGACGATGGCTCGCGGCTGGAACCCCGCGCGCGCCGTACTACGATCGCGCGTTCGATCGTCGGGTGCGACCGCTCGCACCCTCGTCCGTTCTCCCGCTTCGCACCAGAACACGCTCTCCATGAAGGTCACCGAGCATCTCTCGCGCGCCGATCGGCCGCTCATCAGCTTCGAGATCATCCCGCCCAAGCGCGGCGGGAACATCCGCGAGGTCCTCGGCCTCGTGGACGAGCTCGTGAAGCACCGGCCGCCCTTCATCGACATCACGAGCCACCCCGCCGAGGTCATCTACGAAGAGACCGACAGC
>JALOQC010000670.1 GCA_025453555.1 Myxococcota bacterium
CCCTCGCGCGTCACGAACTCCTCGATGACCCCACGCAGCGCGTCCGCGCTGAGCTGATCCCAAGGCACCACCAGCTTCGGCGCTTCTTCGTCGACGAGGGTGCTCTCGCCGCTGTCCTCACCCGGATCGGTCGTCTCGTCGTCGAAGTCCACGTCGCCCACGCTCACTGCTCCTCGTCGTCGCGATCGTCGTCGCCGTCGCCGTCTGCTTCTTCGGATGCATCTTCGCCGGTCTCGTCGTCGCGCTCGCCGTCGCCGCTCTCGTCGTCGCCGGCCTCCGGATCTTCACCGGAATCGCGCTCCAGCGCACGCTCCATCAGCTTCGCGACCGCCCCACGCGTCGTCACCGGCTCCGCCTCCGGCACGTCGTCGAAGCGTCGGTACGACACCTCCACGATCGTCACCTCGAGGTCGCCCTTCGGCCGACGGATCGTCACCTCGTCGTCGAGCTTCTTCCCGAGCAGCGTCTTGCCGATCGGCGAGTCCATCGAGACGTAGAGCGGGTGCATGTCGTGCTCGTCCGGCCCGACGATCCGCCAGATGCGCTCCTCGCCGTCCTCGTCCTCCGTCCGCACCCACGCCCCGAAGAAGATCTTCGTCTCCCCCGCCTTGCGATCCTCCGGCTCGACCCGCTTCAGCTCGTCGAGCCGCTTGGTCAGGAACTGCACGCGCCGATCGATCTCCCGGAGCTTCTTCTTCCCGTAGATGTACTCCGCGTTCTCCGACCGATCGCCCTCCGCCGCCGCGTCCGCGACCCCCTGCACGACCTTCGGCCGCTCCACGTTCCAGAGGTGATCGAGCTCGCGCGCGAAGCGCTCGTACCCCTCGCGCGTGATGTACGGGCTCGGCTTCGGCCCGCTCGGTCGCGTGCGTGTGCGTGACATGCGGCGGGGAGCCTGATCTCGCGCGCGGCGGGACGCAAACGTGGGGAGGGGAGGGCGTTCGAGCCGTCGCGGACCACGCGTTCGGCTCCGATCTCCGATCCGTCCTCGCGCCTGCTCGTGGGGTGATCCCCCAAATGGGGGAAGCCGCGCTCGTTCAGTCCCGCAAGATTTCGTGCTCTTTCATGGAATCGAGCGCCGAGGCTCCGGTACCCTTCTCGTGGTGCGTCCCGTGATTCGACGAAGCGACGAGCCCACCCGCGCGCGCACGTGCCCGCGGAGGCCCACGAGCGTTCGAGACGCACACCTCGGGTCGACGTGCAGAAGGCCATGAAATCCCCGAACTTCGGCTTCCTCGCGCACCTCGACGCGTCGCTCGTCGCGCTCGGGGCGCACGCGGAGCTGCTCTTCAGCGTCGATCCCGTCGCGTCGCTGGTGCGATTGCGGCTGCTGGGGGAGCGGCTGACCAAAGAGCTCGCCGCCCACGCAGGAATCCGTTTGGCGGAGCTCGACTCCCAGGCCAACCACATCGAGCTCCTGCGCACGCGCGGCTTGCTCCACCCCGACGTGGCGCATCTCTTCCACGGCCTCCGCAAGTCCGGAAACCAAGCCGCCCACGACGGCGTCGGGAGCGCGAGCGAAGCGCTCCATCAGATGAAGATGGCGCGCCGGCTCGGGCTCGCCGTCCTCGAGACGCTCGGGCGGCTGCCGGCGGACTTCAAGCTCGGGCCCTTCGTCCCGCCCGCAGCTCCGAAAGACGCGAGCGAGGGATTGCGTGCGGAGCTCGACGACCTCCGCAAGGAGACCGAGTCGCTGACCCAGGCCCACGCGGAGGCCTTGGAAGCCGCGAACCTCGAGCGCGCGCTGCGCGAAGACTACGAGCGACGCATCGCCGAGCTCGAGCAGAAGGTCGCCGAGACGGAGGCCGCGTTCGACGAGCTGGCCGCGTCGCGCGAGCTCGAGGTGCAGACCGTCACCGCTGCGGTGGCGCAGCAGTCGGCGCCGAACCTCCAGCGCGTCTTCGAGTCGCTCACCCAGAACGCCACGCGCGCAGCGGCGCACCTCGACCTCGACGAAGCGGAGACCCGTGGCCTCGTCGATCGCCAGCTCCGCGACGCGGGTTGGGAGGCCGACACACCCACGCTTCGCCACTCCCTCGGGACGCGGCCCGTCGCGGGGCGAAACCTCGCGATCGCGGAGTGGCCGACCGATCAGGGTCCCGCCGACTACGCGCTCTTCGTGGGCCTACGCCTCGTCGCGCTCGTCGAGGCCAAACGCATCGCCAAGAGCGTCGTCGGCGCGTTGGAGCAAGCGCGCCGCTACGCGCGTGGCGTTCGCTTCGACGACGGAGAGCGCGGCGAGGCCTACGCCGATGGGACGGACACTCCGCCCCGCGTGCCTTTCGTGTTCGCGACGAACGGTCGCCCCTACCTCAAGCAGATCCTCGAAGAGAGCGGCATCTGGTTTCACGATCTGAGGCGCCCGCAGAACCACCCGCGCGCGCTCCCGAGCTGGCACAGCCCCGAGGGCCTCACGAAGCTGCTCGCGCAAGATCACGACGCCGCCCACGCGAAGCTGAAGGCCGATCCGATCGACGCGCTCGGCCTCCGCTACTACCAAGGCGACGCGATCCGCGCGGTCGAGCGCGCGATCGAGCGCGGCCAGCGCAACATCCTCGTCGCGGCCGCCACCGGAACCGGAAAGACGCGGACCTGCATCGGCCTCGTCTACCGCCTGCTCGACGCGAG
>JALOQC010000671.1 GCA_025453555.1 Myxococcota bacterium
CTCGAAGGTGGAGAGCTTCCCCTCGACGAATCGCTCGCGGTCTTCGAGGAAGGCGTGCGCCTGGCGCGCGCGGGGACGTCGCGGCTCGACGAGGTCGAGCGACGCGTCGAGCTGCTTTTGGCTGGCGAAGGCGCGCCTCGCACGCGCCCGCTGCACGACGGATGACGAGGAGCCCGGTACTCGATGACGACGGAAGTCCTGACCGTTCCCACCGCCTTCGGTGACCTCTCCGAGCTCTCGGAAGGGCTCGCCGATCGCGTCGACGAAGAGCGCATCATCCTCTACGGGCCCACGCCCTACGACGAAGGTGAGCTCATCGGCTTCGCCGTGTTGCTGGTCGACGGAACGCCCGCGCTCGAAGGCGTCGGGCGCGTCGCGGCGGCGGTCGACGGAGGCGACGAGCGCGCGCCCGAGACGCGCTTCGACATCGTCTTCGACTCGCTGCAGCTCGATGGCCGCTCGGAGGTCGTCTACGAGCGCATCGTGCTCGCGCGCAGCTCGCTCTACGGCACGGATCCCGCGACGGGCGAGGTGTCCATCGAAGAGCTCGAGGCGCAGAGCCGTGAGCTCGAAGCGCCGCCGAGCGCCGACCTCCCCGACGACCGCGACGAGGTCGCGGCGGACGCCCCGGCGGAGGTCTTCGCGAGCTTCGACGAAGGCGACGACGCCAGCGCGGACGTCGATGCGGTCATGGCGAGCGCGGATGCGGGCGCGGACGTCGACGCGAGCGCGTACGTCGCCGACGTCGCGTTCTCGGAGCCGCCACCTGCGCCTGCGTCGGTGCGCCCGCCCGCGTCGGTGCGCCCCTCGGCGCCTGCCGAGGCCGTGTACGACGACGAAGGCGTGTACGACGACGCGGGCTTCGAAGCCGACTCCGGCTCGACCATGGTCGCCGACCTCGAGCAGCTCCGCGCGGCCGCGCAGCCGACGCCCTCGCTCGCGCCAGCACCTGCGCTGCCCTCGGCGCCGCCCGGCTTCGTGCTCCAAGCCCCGCCCGGCGGAGTGCTCACGCGGCCGATGGCGCCGCCGACCTGGTGGCCCGAAGCCACCGCACCCGCGCAGCCTCGTCCCTCGACCGGTTGGTTCCAGTACGGCGACACCCTACCGGTCCCGAGCGCGGCGCCGCGCCCGGAGCTCGATCCGACCCAGCGCGTCGCCCGCGCGCCGCGTCCGGGCGATGCGCTGCAGCCGCCCTCGCCGCCCTCGGTGATGCCGCCGATGATGATCGGCCGCGTGGAGGAGCCGGAGGAGGCCCCCGCGTACATGAGCGACGCGCCGTACGAAGCGGACGTCGATCAGGCGCCCGCGCCGAGCGAGTCGCCGAACGAGTCGCCCAACGACGGCTACGGCGAAGAGCCCGAGAGCGTCGAAGCTGACGCGAGCCTCGAGGACGCGGACGACTGGAGCGGGGTCGACCTCGACGGCGACGAAGACCTCGCGGGCGACACGCGCCACGCGGTCGAGCTCCCCGAAGACGATCGCTGAGCGGGCCCGACCGCAGAGATCGTGGTCGACCTCTCGTGCGCTGCGGGCGTGCCGCAGACGTGGTCGTCGACGTGAGCGTGGTCGTGGGCGTGAACGGCGACGTGAGCGTCGACGTTCCCCTCGAACGGGGAGCACGTCGCTCATGTTTCGCGCTCGAATCCCACCGATCCCTCGTGAACCGGCTGGGCTGTCGCCGCTCCCAGGTGGACCGCTCACTCGTGGACGGGCTGCAGACGCACCATCCGCTCCACCGTCGCGATGAGCTCGGTGAGCGGTGCGCCCTTGCGGACGTAGGTCCCGAGCTTCGTGCGACGCGCGATTTGCTGGAGCTCGTCCTCGGGCAACGCCGACCAGAACACCACCGGGAGCGGCCGATCCCCACGCGCGAACAGGCGCGCGAGCGCTTCCCCGCCGAGCCCCGGCATCGACACGTCGAGCACGATCACGTCGGGGGAGTGACGTTTGATGAGCGCGCCGACCCCGATCGGAGAGCCCGCCGACACCACGTCGAACCCCGCGTGTCGCAGCGCTCGGGTTGCGAGCGCGAGCAGGTCCGGCTCGTCGTCGACGACCACCGCGCGCAGCGGTCCGGGGCGTAGGCTCACGCCCGAAGCGTGCGGCAACGGGGGTGGTGTGTCGACTTCTGCGGCACGCCGTCGTTCGCCGCGCCGCGATGAACCGTGCCCAGGTCTGCACCCGCTCGCATCTCGTGAGATGCACGACGCTCGGGAGACTGCGACGTGGACGCAGCTTCTCGAGCAGGTCGGCGGGGTCAGCCGCCGACTCGTCGCGAGGACCAGCGAACGCCTGTCGCTTTGTTGCGTACTCGATCACACATGTAGGATGCTGTGTGAACCCGTTCGGATTGGACCCGTCGGATCGGAGGCCACCATGCTCGACACCCTCGAAGTGGATCTGGATCTCGCCTCGTCGTTCGCAGACTTCGCCGTCCTGCGCGCGGCGGATCGCAAGAGCCTGCGCCGCGCGGTGCGCACCGAGTGCGAGGTCGTCGCGGAGGACGGCTTCCGGCTGCTCGGTCGCTACACGCTCGACCTCTCGGAGGACGGCCTCCTGCTCGACGCCGGCGCGCCCTGCGTGATCGGCGAGCCGGTGATCGTGAGCCTGCGGATG
>JALOQC010000236.1 GCA_025453555.1 Myxococcota bacterium
TGCTGGCGGACAGGCTGCGGGTGCGCACGGCGGGCACGCGGGCTCGGGCGATGGCGGCTCCGACGGGCACGACGGAGGACACGCGGGCGGCAACGGGCACGGACACGGCGATGGCCCCGAAGGTGCCACGCTGATCCAGCTCGGCATCGTGTTCCTGCTCGTCGGCGTGATGATCGGGCTGCACCAGTTCGGCAGCGCCTCGTCCAACGTCGACTACGACCCGACCGCGATGCTCGCGCTCGGCTTCGTGGTGCTCGCGAGCTTCACGATCGGCAGCCTCGTCGACGTCATCAAGCTCCCGCACCTCACGGGCTACATCCTCTCGGGGCTCGTCTTCGGGCCCTCGCTCGTGCACCTGCTCTGGGAGTGGAAGGAGATCCGATTTCCCGCGCCCTTCGACCAGGGCGTGCTGCACGCCGAGGTGACGGCGCAGCTCCGTCCGCTCGAGACCCTCGCGGTCGCGCTCATCGCGCTCACCGCCGGCACCGAGCTGCGGCTCGAGTCGCTGCGTCGCGGCGTCAAGACGCTGCTCTTCCTGCTCTTCACGCCGCTCGTGATCGTGCTCGGCACGATCGTCCTCTTCTTCTGGGTCGTGAGCGGCACCTTCGACGCCGTCACACTCCCGGGGCTCACGGTGCCCGAGGGCGCGTTCCTCCCCGTCGCACTCACCTTCGCGACGGTGGCCTTCGCGACCTCGCCCGCGGTCACGATCGCGCTCGTGATCCAGACGCGCGCTCGCGGCCCGATGACCACCGCGGTGATGAACGCGGTCGTGCTCACCGACGTGGTCGTCGTCGTGCTCTTCGGCGTCGCGTCGAGCTGGGCGATCCAGACGCTCGGCTCCGGCGGCGACGGCAACCTCGCGACCCAGCTCGCGATCGAGATCTTCGGCTCGCTCGGGGTCGGCGTGGCGCTCGGCCTCGCGGTCGCGATCTACCTGCGCTTCGTGGGGCGCGAGCTGCTGCTGTTCTTGCTCGGCGTCGTCTACGTCGGCAGCTTGGTCAGCACCGAGCTGCACCTCGACACGGTCTTGCTCTTCCTCACCGCGGGCTTCGTGGTCGCGAACTTCTCGCGGCAGGGCGATCAGCTCCACCACGTGGTCGAGCAGGTCTCGCTCCCGACCTACGTCGTCTTCTTCACCCTCGCCGGCGCGAAGCTCCACCTCGACGAGGTCCGCGAGCTCTTTCCGTTCGCGGTCGCGATGGTCGGCCTGCGCGTGCTCAGCATGTACGTCGGCGTGAAGCTCGGCGCGCGGCTCGGCGGCGCGGACGACGCGACGAAGAAGCACGGCTGGATGGGCTTCGTCTCGCAGGCCGGTGTCGCCATCGCGCTCGCGGCGCTGTTCGGGCAACGCCTCGGCGAAGACTTCGCGGCGCTCGGCTCGCTCCTCATCGCGGGCGTCGCGATGAACGAGATGATGGGCCCAATCCTCTTCAAGTCGGGCCTCACACGCGCGGGCGAGATCCCGAGCGCGACGAAGACGCGCGCCGACGAGGAGCCGCGCAAGAAGCGCACCTCGTCCGCCCCGCCGGAGGAGCGCACGAGCTTCCATCCGTGGCCGGACGAGGTCGCGAAGGTCGATTGGGGCGAGCGCACGAAGACCGGATCGTCGCGGCTCGATCGCGCGCTGCGCGAGCTGGAGACCGACCTGCGCACGATCGTGCGCGAGGTCGGCGACGGACCGATGATCGCGTTCCGTCAAGACGCCGAGCGCTACCTCCGCGAGCTGCGGCGCGAGTTCCTGCGCCACCATCGGCGGCTCGTCGTGAAGGCGCGTGAGATCGACACCGCCGACACCGCAGAGGAGATCCTCGCGGCGCGCCAAGCGCTCGCGCTGACGCTCCGCACCGAGCAGACGGAGCTCGCGGAGCGATGGCGCAGCGTGGTGCTCGCGCGTTCGGCCGCGCTCGCGAAGGGCGGCGGCTGGACGCCGCAAGGCATCGCCGAGCAGCTCGACGACGTGGTCGCCTCGATGCCCGAGCGGCCGACGGACCATCCCGTGCGGCGCGTGCGACGTGCCGGGCTCCGTGCGCGTCGTCGACTCGCGAAGTTGTTCGGAAGAGACCTCGCGCCGCGCACCGCGGAGCTGCGCGAGCTCGCGCGTTATCACCTCGAGTACCGCACGCCGCCGCGGCTCGAAGGCGTCGCGGCGCTCTTCGTCTCGGCCGGGCACCTCTTCGACGCGATCGTCGCGCAATGCGACGCGCTCGCGCTCGAGGTGAACGATCCCGGGGTCGACGTGCCGGCGCGCCTCGAGGGGTTGCGCCAAGATCTCGAGCACGATCTCCTGCTCGCGCTCGACGAGGTCTCGCGGATCGCACGGGACGGAACCGCGCGCACGGGGCGTGTGCTCGCGCAGGCGCTGCGCGAGGTGCGGAGCGAGTCCACCGTCTACGGCTCGGTCGAGCTCCCGAGCCGCGCGCGCAAGGCGAGCCGCGCTTTCCAGACCCGTCTCGACGCGCTCGAGGCGCTCGGCGAGGCGGTGCAGAAGCTCCGCAAGTCGAGTGCGGGCGAGTACTCGCTCGTGGCGATGGAGCTCGAGCTCGTGGGGCTCGAGGGGCGCGTGAAGGACGTGCTCGAGACCCGCACCGCGCGGCTCGAAGGCGAGATGCAGCGGCGCGCGATCGCGCAGGCGGAGCGGGTGCGGCACGCGCTGCACGAGGCGCACGCGAAGGTCGAGACCACGCTCTCGTCGTCGATCCGCGGCGACGAGATGTCGGCGGCGATCCGCGAGGTCACCTCGGCGACCGAGAAGACCGCGGGCGACGCCGCGCGCATCGTGCGCGAGCTGCGAGACGAGCTGCTCGACGAGCAGAAGGTCGCGCCGCTGCTGGACGCGCTCGGCGAAGCGACCGGTCAGCTCACCACGCGGTACGAGGTCGTGGCGGGGCGTCTGCAGCGCGGCGAGTACAAGCTCCCGCCCGCGATCGAGCGGGTGGACGTGCCCTTCCGCGAGGTGGTGGCAGAGCACGTCGAGACGCGCGTGGCGCCGCAGCTCTTCCGCGCGACGCGTGAGTTCGCCGAGCGCCTCCAGCCGCTCGCGGCCGCGCTGCGCGAGGTGGAGCGGCTCGTGGCCTTCAACGTCGAGCTCGCGACCTCGGAGCTCGAGGTGTGGCCCGACGAGGACGTGCCGCCCGAGACGCGGCGGCTCCTGATGGAGATGGTCGGCGGGCAGCTCGAGCGGAGTCACGGCGTGGTCACGGGCGTGCACGACGAGGCCGCGCGTTGGCCGAGCGCGCTGGGCGACGCAGTGCGCGAGGCGGTGCTCGGGGCGCTCGACGAGCTGCGTGGTCAGCTCGTGGACGGGAAGATCACGCGCGCGAAGCTCGACGAGCTGCGGCGCAGCGCGAACCGTCGGCGTCTGGCGCGACGGGCGGGGCAGCTCCCGCAGACCCTGCGCGAGGTTCAGCAGCAGCTCACGCGCGGCTTCGTCGCGCTCGTCGGCGAGGCGCGGCTCGAGCAATGGCGACGTCGCCTCGGTCTGCCGGCGCCCCGCGCGAGCGACGAGATCGATCCGACACGCTTCGCGCCGCCGAGCCCCCACACCGAGCTGCCGCTCGTGTACCGACGCCTCTTCGCGGCGGACACGATGGAAGCGGGCGACGTGCTCACCGGGCGCGAAGAAGCGATCGCGCGTGCGCGGGCGGTGCTCGAAGCCAAACGTGCGCGAGGTCAGCTCCGCGCGGTCGCGCTGGTCGGGCTCGACGGCGTCGGCAAGGCCTCGGTGTCGAACGCGATCGTGCGCGGCGGGCGTTGGCGTCAGGTGCGGCGCGTGACGCTGGAGAAGCCGATCGACGTCGCGGGGGTCGAGGCGCTCTTGAAGGAGACGAGCGACGCGCAGCTCGTGGTGCTCGACGGATTGTGCTGGATGGTCTCCGCCGAGCCGGGTGGCTTCGCGCCGCTGCGCCGCTTCGTGGACGGAGTCGTCGCGGACGCGGGCAAGCGCGCGTGGCTCGTGCACGCGGAGGAGCTCTTCTGGCGCTGGGGCAAGACCATCGCGCCGTTGCAGGAGGCTTTCCCGCAGACCGTCACGCTCGATCCGCTCAGCCCCGACGAGCTCACGGCCGCGGTGATGGAGCGCCACCGCTTGAGCGGCTACGGACACGCGTTCGATCGCCTCGAAGGCACCTCGGCGGTCGAGGGCATGCTCGCCCGCAGCGCGAGCCGCATCCGACGCCCGTACGAGCTCTACTTCGCGGAGCTGCACACCGCGACGGGCGGCCTCGTGCGCGACGCGCTGCGCCTCTGGCTCGCGTCGATCCGCAGCATCGAGAACGGCGATCTCGTGCGCGTCGGTCCCGTGCCGGCGTCTCCCTACACCGCGCTCGGTCGTCTGCCGGAGCCCGAGCTGCTCGCGCTCTTCTGGGTCGCGCGCCAAGGCTGGATGCGGCCGGAGAGCTTCGCGTGGCTCCTGCGCATCGACACCACCGAAGCGCGCGCCCGCCTCGCGCGGCTCGCGCACCTCGGCTTGCTCGAAGAACGCGACGGCTTCCACCGCGTGGCGCTGCACCTGCGCGGCGCCCTCGGGCTCGTGGTGCGGGATCGGGGGTGGATGTGATGCGCGCCCCTCGTTTCGCGCTCGCGCTGCTCGCGCTGCTCGCGCTCGTCGAGTCGGCGCCGATCGCACGGGCCCAAGAAGACGCGGGCGTCGCGACGGTTCCGTCGAGTCGGCGGGGTCAACCGCCGACCGACGCGGGCCGCCGTCGCGCGGGACCGACCCCTCGAGAAGCACCCCGCGAAGCTCCTACGGAAGTGGAGGACGCGACGCCCCCTCCGACGTCGTCCCCGTCGTCGATGACACCGCCGACGCCATCGCCGACGCCACCCACGTCGCCGACGCCGCCACCCACGTCACCGACGCCGCCGCCACCGTCACCGACGCCGCCGCCAGCGTCACCGACGCCGCCGCCAGCGTCACCGTCACCACCCGCGTCACCACCCACGTCGCCATCACCGACGCCACCGACCGCACCCCCACCGATGCTGTCGGCGCCACCCTCCACGCCACCCCCGCTCCTGACCCTCCCGGACGCCGAGGCCCCGTCACCCGCGCCGGCGAGTCCCGCGACCACGCCCGCGACTCCGACACCCACTGCGGCGCCGCCCACGACGTCACCGGACACCGCACCGAGCCCGCCGCCGCCCGACCGCCCGAGCACGGACCCCACCTCCGAACGCTCGCCCACGCCGATCCTCGTGCAGACCGAGCGCGCCGATCGTTTCGATCTCGGCGCCGAGGTCGCCGCGATCTTCGAGACCCTCACCGGCGAACGCACGACGCTCGGCTTCTTCTCCCTCGCGCTCACCTTCGCGCTCGCGATCCTCCTCGCGCTCGCGTTGCGGCGCGTGCGTGAGTCGCTCCCCGATCGTGGCCTGATCCCGACGCTCCTCGCGTTCCTCCACCTCACGCTCCGCCTCGTCGCGGTCGCGATCCTCCTGCTCCTCGCGCTGCGCATCCTCCCGCCGCGCCTCTCCGTCGTCGCGCTCTTCACGTTGGTCGCGGTCGCGGTCGCGCTCGGCTGGTCGGTGCGCGACTTCCTGCCCGATCTCGTCGCGGGCTTCGTCGTCGTCTTCGAGCGTCGCGTCCGACGCGGGACCTGGATCTCCGCGCCCGGCTTCTCGGGTCAGGTCGAGCGCCTCGGCTTCCGCTCGACGCTCCTGCGCGACGCCCAAGGTCGCCGCGTCGACGTGCCCAACCGCCACCTCCTCTCGGCGCCCGTGACCTCCGGCGGTCACCACGAGCGCGAGCACGAGGTCGAGGTGCACCTCGACGCGACCTTGCCCGCCTCCGTCATCCGCGCGGCCCTGCGCGACGCAGTGCTCGCTTCGCCTTGGGTCTTCCCCGGCGCGGACGCCGTCGTGCTGCGCGATCCCGACGAGCCGCGTCGCTGGCGCGTGCGTGGGCGTCTGCTCGAAGGCAGCTTCGGCGCGCGCTTCGAAGGGGAGCTCCTCGAGCGCGTCGAGGCGCTGCTCCCCGGCGCCATCACCAGCGCGATGGCCGGCCTCGTCGTCCCGCCCGTTTCCGAGACCCCGAACACGCGCACCGATCCGATCGACCCACCGTCGCGTACCCGACGCGCGCCCGACGACCCGGAGGTCGTATGACCCTCCTCGCCCGACGATTCCCCAAGCTCAGCCTCGTCCCGCACGTCCCGCTCTCGGTCACCACGCCCGTGCAGCGCCTCACGATCCCCGGCGTCGCCTCCGAGGCCTGGGTGAAGCGCGACGACCTCACGAGCACGCGCTACGGCGGCAACAAGGTCCGCAAGCTCGAGTTCCTCCTCGGCGACGCGCGCAAGAAGGAGCGCGATCTCTTGGTCGCCTCGGGCGCCTTCGGATCGCACCACGTGCTCGCGACCACGCTCTTCGGTCGCCAATGGGGCTTCGACGTGCACGCGGTGCTGGTGCCGCAGCCTTGGAACGATCACGTCGAAGAGAACCTGCGCGTCGGCCTCGGCGCGGGCATGACGCCGCATCCGGTGCGGAGCTGGGCCGCGGTGCCCCCGACCCAAGCCGCGCTCGCCGCGACCCTGCGCCTCGAAGGCCGCCGCCCCTACCGCGTCGCGTACGGTGGCTCGAGCGCGATCGGCGCCCTCGGCTACGTCGAAGCGGGCCTCGAGCTCGCGGCCCAAGTCGAAGCAGGCGCGCTGCCCGAGCCGGACACGATCTTCGTCGCGCTCGGCAGCGGCGGCACCGCCGCGGGCCTCGCGATCGGCCTCGCCGCGATCGGCGTCACCGCGAAGGTCGTCGCAGTGCGCGTCACCCCGGCCCTCGTCTGCAACCGAGCCACCGTCGCCGCGCTCGTCGCGAGCACGATGAAGAAGCTCCGCGACGTCGAGCCCGCGTTCCCCGCCGTCGGCCGCGCGGCCCTCGCGCAGATCGAGATCGACGCCTCGCAGTTCGGCGAGGGTTACGGCACCGTCGACGACGCCGCGACCGAAGCCACCGCGCTCGCCGCGGGCTTCGACCTCGCGCTCGATCCCACCTACACCGCGCGCGCCTTCGCGTCCTTCCTCGCGCACGTCCGCAGCGAGCACGCGAAGAAGACGCTCTTCTGGCACACCCTCAGCAGCGTCGACCTCGCACCGATCGCCGCCGAAGCCCCCGAGGTCCCGATCGCGCTCCGCGAGATGGCCTTCGCGCAGAGCTTCTGACGCTCAATCCACGCGGCTCAGAAACGACGCCATGAGCGTTCGCGGCTTGTCCTCGCCCGCGAAGAGCACCTCGAGCTTCGCGCCGGAGTCGATCTCCTTGAGCACCTCGCCGACCCCGAACTTCGGGTGACGCACGCGGCGCACGATCCGCTCCACCGAGACGATCGCCGGTTGAAACGCCGCGACCTCGTCGTCGGAGAGCGTCTTGAACGTGCGGGCTTTCTCTTCGGTCTCCAGCTCGCGCAGCGCTTCTTTCTCGGCGCCGATCAGATCGTCGAGCCAGGCCTCGAGCGGGCGCATCGCGGAGGCGCCGGTCTCCTCCGAGTAGGTCCCGACGCTGGTCCCGAGCGCGTTCGCGGTCAGCCAGGTGTTCCGCTCGGCGTTCAAGCCGATCGCGACGAGCCCCCGCGGGCCGCCGTGATGTCGCAGATCGCGCGTGAGCTCCACGATCTTGCCGACCGCGATCTCCAAGCGTCCCAGCGCGTCGTCCCCGTTGGCGAAGAGCGCCAGCAGCGGGTCGCCGAGCTTCACGCGCAGCGCCTTCTCGGCGTCCTCGATGGCGTGGGCTTCCACCACGGCCGGGACGTGCGCGCCGCAGAGCCCGCGCAGGTGCAACAGGCGCCGCCGGAGCGTTACGGGCAGGTCGAGGTTTCGAACGGGGGTCATGCAGCGGCGAGGATATCCCACGCGCGTCGAGTGCGCCGCGGAGACTTTCGCTGGGCTCGAGCTTTGCCCGGGCCGCCGATCCGTCGGATCATCGCAGGCGCAGGATCACGAGCTCGGACTGGTCGCACTCGCCGCAGATCGCGAGCGACTCGGTGCGCACGCGGTGCACGACCTCGAAGCGCGGGCTCGCGACCAGACCCGGGAACCAGCTCTCGAACACGACGTACCACCGCGGACGTCGCCGCTGGAGCACTGCCGCCCGATCGACCAGGACCTCCGCGTCGTTCAATCCGAGAAGGTCGACGACGGGACGACCCGTCAATCGTCGAACTGCGCCTGCGTCGTTGCTCGCGATCCAGTCGTTCTCTGCCGCATGTTCGTCGAGGTAGCGAGCGGCCGCGACGTTCAGCTCGAGGACGTTTCGCGCGCTCTCTCCCACGTGTCGCGCCGTGCTCGGAGCGCCCACGACGAGCGCCACCACGATCGCGGCGAGGGCGACGCGCCGCTTGCCTCCGCCGAGTCGGCTCGCGCCGATCGCGAGCAACACCAGGACGAGCGGATGCGCGGGCAACGCGTAGCGCCACCAGTACAGACGCCACGTCTCGCGGAGGTCGTGCGCCCACGCGAGCCCGAGCGGCCACAGCGCGAGCAACACGAGCAGGATCCACCTCGCGGTGCGCGGCCCTGCGCCCACGTGCGATTCGACACCCGGCTTCGGCTCGACGGCTGGTTTCGGTTCGACGGCTGGTTTCGGTTCGACGACTGGCTTCGGTTCGACGGCTGGCTTCGGTTCGACGGCTGGCTTCGGTTCGACGGCTGGCTTCGGTTCGACACCCACGAGCACCAGGCCCCTCGCTCCGAGCGCGACGAGCGGGAGCGTCGCCAGCATCGGCCACGCGCCCATCGTCTGCGCGATCGCGCGTGGCAGATCGCGCCATCGATCGAGGATCGAGAGTGGCCCGTGCTTCGCGAAGAACGTCGTCGGCAGCAGGGTGCCTGCGGCGTGATGGTTCCACGCAGCCCACGCACCCCACGCGAGCAACCCTGGGAGCGCCACCGCGAGCGCCGCGCGCCGATCGCGAGGCCAAACCCACGCGCTCGCGGCGAGCCACGCGAGCGTGAGCTCGGGCCGCGCGAGGATGCCGACGCCGAAGAGCACCCCGGCGAGCGTGGGACGATCCTCGGCCAACGCGACGAGCGCGAGCACCAGGACGAGCGCGGCGAGGATCACCTCCATGCCGCTGAGCGCGGCCACGGCGAGCGCGGGATCGAGCGCGACCGCGAACGCGGCCAGGGAGCCCGCGTCGAGCCCGGCATCCACGCGCGGATCGACGCCCCGAATCGCGCGGGTCGCGGCGTTCGATGCCGCGCTCGAGGCGAGCCTCACGCTCCGCGGCGCCAACGAACGAACCAAGCGCCGCGTCGCGAGCGCGAGCGCGAGCCACCCGAGGACCCCGATCGCGTGCGTGAGCGGGACGAGTGCGGGGAGGGGCGCGAGCTGAATCGGGGTGAGGATCAGCGCGTGCAGCGGGCTGGTGCTGCCCGCCGCCGGGGTGCCCGGCAGGTACGCGAGCCCATCGCCGTACCGAATTCCCTCCGCGTAGACGTGGTGGGTGTAGGCGTCGTCGAGGGGAAACGCTTCGGTGAGCGCGGGCCCGAGCGCCACGAAGAGGCCCGCGTGCACCAGCACGACGACCGAGACGACGAGCGTGAAGACGCCACCGCGGTCGAACGGCCTGGTCGTGGAAGACCTGGTCGTGGAAGACCTGGTCGTGGAAGGCCCGGTCGTGGAAGGCCTGCGCATCGCGGCGAGGCTGTCGCGGCTCGTCTTTGCGGTCCACTCCTCGATCGTGCCGGGCGCGCGACCCGTCCGTCCGCCTATGCCGACCGACACGGAGCAGGTATGCTCGTTCACTTCCGGGGGGAACCGGAGCAACGACCGTGAAGTGGCTTTCGATCGTCCTCCTTTGTTTGGCGTGCTCGGCGGACCGGGCTGGGCTCGCCGAACGTGAACGTCCCGACGGCGCCGTCGATCTCGACGGCGGTGAGCTCGACGGCGGCGGCCTCGACGGCAGCGGCCTCGACGGCGGCGGTTCCGATGGTGGGCCGGACCTCGACGCAGGCGATCTCGACTCCGGAATCGACGGCGGCGTCGATGCGGGCCCCGGGTGCGAGGACGGGAGCCGCATCTGCCGCGAGGGCGACGTGTACGTCTGCGCCGGTGGGACGTTCGTGATCGCGACCGAGTGCAGCGCGATCGGGTGCACCGAGGTCGGGGGCGCCCACTGCGCGACGTTGACTCCCTCGAACGTGCCCGACGAGCCCTTCCTCGCGCGGACTGGAGTCCCGATCGACGCCCCCTCCGTCACCTACGACACCAACACCTGCTCGGAAGGGGCGGTCGTCACCCAAGCGGGTGGCGGCGAGGTCTGCCTGATGCGCTGGGCGGGGAACCTCCGCGTCACCGGCACCATCCGCGTGCACGGCGCCCGACCCCTGATCGGGCTGATCTCCGGCGACCTCGTCGTCGAGAGCGGGGCCGGCTTCGATCTCGGCGGGGTCGACGCGACCCCGGGCGCGGGTGGTGGAGTCGGCGCCACGACGGGTGGAAACGCCGGGGGCGCGGAGCCTGGCGACGACGGGGACGAGGAGGGCAACTTCAGCGACGGAGGCGGGGGCGGCGGCGGTAGCTGCGGTGCCGGCGGCGCGGGCGGCTTCGGCTCGAGCGACGGAGCGGGCAGCGACGACCGCGCGTTCGGCGGAGCGGGCGGCGACGCGTACGCGGACGGCTACCTGCTCGAGCCCCTACGCGGCGGCGGAGGCGGCGGGCTCGGTGCTCGCAACACCCGCGGCGGCGGTGGTGGTGGTGCGCTCCAGCTCTCGGTGCTCGGACGCATCACCGTTCGGGGCCGCATCGACGTCGCCGGCGCGGGCGGTGGCGGGGGCGACAACGACGGCAACTTCGAAGCGGGCGGCGGCGGCGGCGCGGGCGGCGGCGTGCTGCTCGAGAGCGGGCTCGGCGTGACCTTCGAAGGGTCGTCGGCCTTGTGGGCGGGCGGCGGCGGCGGCGGCGGCGCGGGCAGTACGGGCGCTCCCGGCGACGATGGAGAGGCTGGCGACGAAGCTCCTCCCAGCGGCGGCAGCAGTGGCGGCGCGACGTACGGCGCCCGCGGCGGCGACGGCGGCACCGACGGCAATGGCGCGCCTGGCGCCAACAACGAGACGCGCCAAGCGAACGGCGGCGGCGGCGGCGGCGGCGCCGGCTGCGTCGTGGTGCGGGCTCCGGGCGCCGCAGGTGCGGTCCCGCGCGCGGCGAGCGGCCATGGCATCTACCGTGGTGCCGAACCCCGCATCGAGTGAGGCGGTGAGCGCGCGTCGCAGACGCGATCGTGACCCGAAGGACCGAATCGAGCCCCAAACGATCGATTCGACGCGGGTCTCTGGACTTTCTCGCGCGACCTGTCACTCTTGGCGTCGCGTGGTTGGCCACGCCGGCCTTCCAGGCCGCGATCGTTGCTCGGTTTCGCACCCCGCATCGTGTCGACCGGCCCAGTTGCCGGAGTTCCGAAAGGAACGTGTTCTCGTGACGGTGGTGCTCGTAACGGCAACGACAGAAGACTTCGAAGCGTCGATCGGGCGTTTCGGCTGCGGCGCAACTGGCTCCGCAGGGTGACAAGAGAGGTTCTCGGGGGAGCCGCCTCCGAGACGGAAAGTGTTTGTAGAGATGACGACCAAGGTATTCGTGGGTGGCCTCAGCTGGGGCACGAATGATGACCAGCTCTTTCGCGCGTTCGAGAAGTTCGGCTCCGTGGTGGAGGCCCGCGTGATTACGGATCGCGACACCGGCCGCAGCCGTGGCTTCGGTTTCGTGACGTTCGAGGATGCTTCGGCCGCCCAGTCGGCGATCGAGGGCATGGACGGCAAGACGCTCGACGGTCGCGCGATTCGCGTGAACGAGGCGGCTGAGCGCGCGCCCCGCACGGGTGGCGGCGGCGGCGGCCGTGGCGGCTTCGGCGGCGGCGGTGGCGGCGGCTTCGGCGGCGGCGGCGGCGGTGAGCGTCGTGGCGGCGGCGGCGGTGGCCGTGGCGGCTACGGTGAGGACCGTGGCGGCCGTGGCGGCGACGGCGGTGGCCGCGGCGGTCGCGACCGCTGGTGAGCCCAGCTC
>JALOQC010000672.1 GCA_025453555.1 Myxococcota bacterium
CGATCCCGAAGGTCGCCCGTGCACGCGCGCGGCCCTCACCGACGACGGCTCGTTCCTCGTGCAGTCCGGCATGTCGTCGCAGGGCTACTTCGACGCGGCCGGGACGTGGATCCCGAGCAAGGAGCTCGTCGCGCTCGACGCGGACGGGAACCCGCTCCCGCAGATTCCCTCGACCCTCGGGGTCGAGCAGCCGCTGAAGGGCCCGGTCGCGCCCGATCGACTGCTCGATCTCCGCGTGCAGAGCGTCTACGCGCTCGACGCTCTCGCCGTCGACGACGCGCTGAAGCGCTCACTGCTCGCGGGTGACGTCTACGAGGTGACCTTCAACTACCGCGCGGACTACCACGCGCAGAGCGCGTTCCTCCTCGCGAACGAGGCGGGTGAGCTCTTCGCGATGGTCGGCGACGTCGCCGATCCCGCGTGGCGCGATCCGGAAGAGCGGATCCCCACCTTCGAGGCGGACGACGAAGAAGAAGACGGCGATCTCGACTTCGAGATGTTCTGACGTCTGCTCGTCACGCCGCACCCGCCGCACCCCGCGTCACGTCGCACGAGGACTCCGATGCCCGCACCGCAACGCAAGCTCCACCTGACCAACTCCAAAGGCCGCAACGCCACCATCGTCTTCGGGAGCGTGAAGCCACCGTCGCCTCCGAAGCTCGGGGTGCCGGGCAGCGAGGTGCGCTTCCTGCGCTTCTTCGCCGCGACGCCCACCACGCTCCACGAGATCCTGCAGACGCAGCTCGGCGACGACTACGCGCAGGCGCTGATCGACGGCGATCCCGAGGTCGACTTCGAACGCGTGGGGCGCGAGATCGGGGAGACCTCGAAGGTCTTCCTCTCCGCCGACGGAAAGGTCCTACACGCGGCGCCGCGCGAGGTCGAGCTGATCCTCGATCCGGATGGAAACGAGAAAGAGCGTCGCGACTGGGAAGACAAACAAGCGAACGTGAACGACGAGCTGCCGGTTCGTTGGACGGGCCGCAAGATGCCGAAGAAAGAGGCGGTGCGAAAGTTCGTCTTCAGCCGGACCATCGAGCTCGCCCACGTCGACGGTCTCACGTACGACTACCTCTACGCGATGGCGCAGGAGCTCGCGGAGGAAGACGCGTTGATGCTCATGGGGGGTGGGCCGAAGGGGCGCGACGCGCTGGTGTTCCAGACCAACGGGACGCCGTACCGTGCGTTCCTCGAAGGCCGGGTGGACGGACCACGCTACAAGCTGCTGCTCCACCTCTCGAACATGGAGCTCAAACGACCCAGCGCGGCTTCGTCCGGAGCGGGCGGTGCGGGCAAGGGCGCGGCGCCGAAGGAAGACGGAGGTGAGTCGTGAGCGGACTCTTCGATCGGAGCAAGGCCGAGCCCATGGGCGCCGGCACCTTCTCGCCCGCGGGCAGCGTGCTCGACCCCGAGCTCGCGAAGCTGCTGAGCGGCTACAAACGCACCATCGCGAGCCGCTACCGGAGCCTCGGCCCCGACGAGCTCGACGAGCTCCCGCCGGGGGGGCTCTACGTCTCGCCGAAGATCGACGGCGAGCTCTGGTTCCTCGTGGTCGAGGGTGACGAGCTCGCGCTCTGTGCGCCCAACGGCAAGGTCGTCTCGGGCGACGTGCCGGTGTTGGTGGAGGCACGAAAGCTCGTGGTCCCGCGCGCGAAGGGCCGCCTCGTGCTCGCCGGCGAGCTCTTCGCGGTGCGCAAGGGCGGACGCCCGAGGGTCGGCGATCTCGCCAAGGCGATGGGCGGCGGCGCGAGCGCGGACGTGGAGCGCATCGGCTTCCACGTCTTCGATCTCCTCACCGGAGGCGACGCCACGAACCCCGGCCCGATGCCCGAGTACGGCGATCGGCTCGAAGCGATGCGTCGTCTCTGCGAAGGCGGCAAACGCCTGCAGGCCATTCGCACCGAAGACGCGACGGGGGCCGAGCGGGTGCGCGAGCTCTTCGCGGAGTGGGCCGAGGGCGGCAAGGGCGAGGGCGTCGTCGCGCGCAGCAAGGACCTCGGCCGCATCCACAAGATCAAACCCTTCTTCACCCTCGACGCGGCGGTCGTCGCGTTCACGGTGCGCACCGACGAGCCCACCCAGGTGCGCTCGCTCCTGCTCGCGGTGATGAAGGAGAACGGTCAGTTCCAGATCATCGGCAGCTGCGGGAACATGGGCAGCGGCGAGCTGCGCTCGGATCTCTTTTCGAAGCTCTTCTCGGACGTCATCCCGTCGGGCTACAGCCACGCGAGCAGCAGCGGCGCGCTCTTTCAATTCGTGAAACCGACGATGGTCGTCGAGGTGAAGGTCACGGATCTCCAGGCCGAGGACAGCGACGGCAAACCGATCAAGCGCATGGTCCTCGAGCTCGCGCCGAACGCGGAGCGCTGGGTCGCGGTCGCGCCGATGACGGGCGTGAGCATCCTGCATCCGGTGCTCGAGCGGGTGCGCGACGACAAGAGCGTGAACCCGGTCGACGTGCGCGCGGGCCAGGTGCTCGAGCGCGTCTTCCTCGAAGACGTCGACAAGAAGGCGGAGCGCGTCGAGCTCCCGAAGAGCGAGGTGCTCGACCGCCGCGTGTGGACGAAGGTCACCAAGGGCCAGACGGCGGTGCGGAAG
>JALOQC010000673.1 GCA_025453555.1 Myxococcota bacterium
GCGCGCATTGCCGGGCTCGAACGCGGTCGAGCTTTGGCGAGCGCCTGCGACTGAAGCGCACCGTCGACGCGCATCCAGAGTCGACCGCATCGACACGACCGCCGGCGACGTGGCTTGTGGAGCTCGTGCCTCGATTCCGATTCTCGAAAGAAGCGAAGGCAGAGCGCGCCGGCCGACTGCACAAGCATGAGCTCGTGCTTGCCGTGCCGGTTCGGCTGATGTGACAGGTCGCCGCTGCCCGCGCCTCCGTCGCGCCGTACCGGTCGTACGGGCGCGATCCGAGCAGATACCATCTCACCATGGGCGGTCGTGCGACCAACGCCGGAACGGACTTTCAAGCTCGCGTGGGGGCGTTCTTCGCTGCACTCGTTCTCGCACGAAAAGAGCTACCCCCGTATGGCGTCCGGCGCGGACGCCTCGTGCGCATCTGGTACGAACAGCCCGATGACGCGGGCGACGACATCCGGCTCGAAGCCGCGAACGGGCTCGTCTACGAGATCCAAGCCAAGCACGGCCTCAACGCCGACGAGCGTCTCCAGGAAACGATCGAGCGGTTCGCGGCTCGTCTGGCGCCGGGGCGTTTCGGAATCCTCGTGGTGGACCGCGGATCGTCCGGCACGATCACCCGTGACTTTCGCAAGGCGCTCGAACGGTGGAGGAACGGCCAGGACGCGGAGCTGCCGGACACGCTGCGCAAGCGGCTTGCGGTCCTGCAACGAACGGACGCGGCCGCCCTACGCTCTCGGCTCGCGGTCGCGGTCCTCGACGTCGATGGCGACGACGGGAGTGACGTGCAGCGATCGATCGACCTCCTGGAGGGCCATCTGGTCGACCCGTCGCGTGCGGGCCACGCATGGTCCGCACTCTTCAAGCTCGCGTCGCGTGCGGCAGCGGGCGGACACACGCACGACCGCGCGCGAATCGCGGAACTGCTGGCCGAAGAGCACTGCGACGTGCGAGCCGACGAGCAGGCCACCGTCTCCATCTCGCCGCCGCGTTCCGAGACTCCGCTCGCGTCGGTCGGGGCCGATGTCCCCGCAGAGCTACGCCCGATCGCGAAGCTGATCGATCGGATCCGGCCGAAGGCCGCGCTCGACGCGCTCGACGCGGTCGCCGCGAGCGACGCCCCTACGGACCGGGAGCGTGCGCAGCGCCTCACGCTCCGCGGCGCCGCTCTTCTCCAACTCGAGGAAGCGGCCGCAGCTCGACCGCTTCTCGAGGAAGCGGTGGCGCGCGCACCCGAGTACGTTCCCGCGATTCTCAACCTCGCGACCGCCGAGGGGGCGCTCGGGAACGAAGCTCGGGCGCACGAGCTGATCCGCCGCGCGACGGACGTCGCCCCCGAGAACGCGCGCGCATGGGCGGCCCGGCTTCACCTCGTGGGCGACGTCGGTCGCGACGCGCTACCGCCGGGCGTCCGCGAGGATCGCGTGGTTCTGATCGCCATCGGCGCGGCGGCGCTTCGACGCGGCGAACCGGCGGACGCGCGTGGCCCGCTGGAAGCGGCGATGGGTGCTTCCTCCGAGTTCGATCCGCAGTGCGCCCACCTCCTCGCTGTGGCGCTCGAGCTGCTCGCACAGCGGACGGCGGAACCGGCCGCGGGTGAGCACCGTCGGCGCGCGCTCGGTCTCCTCGACGAGATCCTCGTCAAGGTCGACGAGGTCGGCGCGGGCGTCCGCAAGATGGCGGTCTGGAATCGCGCGATCGTTCTCGAGGCACTCGGTCAGCCCGAGCGCGCGCTCCGTGCGTATCGCGACCTGGTCGCAGCGGGCGCGGCGACGCCGGAGCTGGCCGCCCGCTACGCGCAGCGAGCCCTCACGTCCAACCGCGATCTCTCGGACGCGCTCGACGTGATCGAAGGTGTCGTCGCCGCAGGGCCGCCGGACGCGATTCTCGGGTCCCTGCGCGCGCGGCTCCTGCACCGACTCGGCGAGAAGACGCGCGCGCGGGCCGAACTGCATGACCTTGCTGGGCGGGAACTCGTCGGAGAGGCGGACGTCGAAGAATGCGTCGCCATCGCGAGTGCCGCGATCGATCTGGACGACGCCACGACCGCCGCGGGCGTGCTCGAGCGGCTCTCGCGGGACGTTCGTGACGCCCGCGTGCATGTGCTGCGCGCGCGCACCGCGATCCTCGCCGAGCGGCGCGAAGACGCCGATCGCGAGTACGCGGCGGCCATCGAGGCTGTGGACGCTGAGGACGAACGCGCCCTTCGTCTCGAGTACGCAGCCTTTCTCCGTGCGGAGAAGCGATTCCCGCAAGCCGCCGCGGTCCTGGCGCCAGTGGGCGACGCGGGCGACGAGCGCGTGCTGCGCACGCTGGTCGAGGTTCACTACGCGGCGCGTGAGTTCAGCAAGGCCGAGTCGTTCGCCGCTCGCGCGGGCGATGGAGCTTGGTGGGCGTCGCGCACGCTCGCGTTCATCGCGATGATGCGTCAGGACCTTGCTCGCGCGGAGGAGCACTTCGCTCGATGGCGCGCGCTCGAGCCGGCGCACGTCGAACCGGCGCTCTGGCTCGCGGAACTGCGACTCCAGCGCGGCGATCCCGCGCGTGCGAAGGAGGCGCTTGCCGAGGTCGACGCCGCGAGGCTCAC
>JALOQC010000237.1 GCA_025453555.1 Myxococcota bacterium
CGCGTCCTCGAGCGCGAGCATGTCCGCTTCGAGCGCGAGGATCTGCGCGCGCGCCTGCTCGATGCGCTGCCGCGCCTGGCCCATCTCGTTGGGCGACCAACGCAGCACGACGCTCACGTCCCACGTGGTCCGGAACTCTTCCTGCTGCGGGATGATCCGGTTGTTCGGGTTCGCGATGTCGACGTTGCCCTGCAGCGCGAGCTGCGGATAGCGCCGCCCAAGCTCGACACGGATCGCGGACTCCCGCGCGCGCACCGCCTCGCGCATCGCGACCATCTCCGGTCGATCGCGGAGCGCGTCGCGCGTGAGCGCTTCGAGATCGCCGTCGAGCGTCGGCAGCGGCGCCGCGAAGTCCTCCGCGAGCCGCACGGGCTCTCCGGGCGTATGCAGCAACACCTGCAGCGCGCGCTCCGCGATCGCGGCCGAGCCCTGCGTGCGGGCCGCGCCGACCCGCGCTCGCGCGAGCTCCGCATCCACGCGCATGAGATCGACCCGCGCGGCTGCACCCGCGTCCACCAGCGCCGCGACCTGCGTGCGGTGCGCCGTCACCTGCTCGACCGCCTTGTTCGCGACCACGAGCCCGCCGCGCGCCCGCGCGAGCGCGTAGTAGGCCTCGCTGGCCCGCAGCGCGATCGTCCGCTGCTCGACCGCGATCTGCGCGCGCTGCGCGCTCTCCGCCGCTTGCGAGGCGCGGTAGCCGGGCAGGATCGTGAAGAGCAGATCCGAGATCGGATAGGTCGCGCTGATGCGGAACGCGTAGTTGTTCAGGATGACGGGGAACGTGAAGCCGGAGTCTTCGCCCCCGAAGGCGCCGAGCAGGCCGTTCCAGAGGATCCGTGCGTTCGGATCTTCGAGGCCGTCGATGATCGGCTGCGCGAGCGCGGGATCGAGCGCGTCACCGCCGAAGGAGAAGCTCGGCTGCGTGATGCGCGAGAGGCGCGTGTAGCGGAAGCTGCCTTCGAGGATCGGGAAGAAGCCCTGCCACGCGAGGCGTGTCGCCGCTTCGGACGCGATGACCGCGCGCTCGGCGGACGCGATGGACGGTGCGGACTCGACCGCGCGCCGCACGACGTCGCGCGCGCCGAGGCCGCCGTCGTCCATCAGCTCCGCGAGCTGGTCGCGCAGCGCGGACGCGAGCTGATCGGGGGTCAGCGTGGTTTCGGTCTCGCTCGCCCGCGCCGCCTCCGTGGGGGAGACGGTCGCGCGCGCCGCCTCTTCGGGGGTGGCGGCAGCAGGTGTCGGGGTCGGCGCCTGGGCGCGAGCCGACGACACGACGAGAGCGAGCAGCGTGGCGAAAGAGAAGAGGTAAGCGCGCATGGGGCCTCCGGCGGCCGTTTGGACCAAGCCGCGGGCGAGAGCAACTCACCCGAGGCCCGCCATGGTCGCAGCAGCGGCCGAAGCGTGAACGCGACGACGCCAACTCCGAGGTGGAATCGTGCGCCGCGAACCAGACGAGCGCGAGCGCGGAGCCGACGAATCGCCCCCACATCCTCGAAAAACGTCGCCCGACTCGGGGTCTCGCGTTTGACCACTGCGGGGGTGCGCGATAGAGCGGGCGGCATGACTCAGTCGCTCAAAGTCGCCGTCGTCGGCGCGACCGGGGTGGTCGGTCGCGAGATGCTCCGCGTGCTCGAAGCGCGAAACTTCCCGGTCGGGGAGCTCGTGCCGGTGGCCTCCCCTCGCAGCGCCGGAAAGACGCTCGAGTTCCGCGGGCAGCCGGTCACGGTGCGCGCGATCGCGCCCGAGGTCTTCGAGGGCATCGACGTCGCGCTCTTCAGCGCCGGCGGCGGGACCTCGCGCGAGTGGGCGCCGATCGCGGCCGCGAAGGGCGCGATCGTGATCGACAACTCGTCCGCGTGGCGGCGCGATCCGGATTGCCCGCTGGTGGTGCCCGAGGTGAACGCGGCCGCCGCGAAGAACCCGAAGAAGGGCATCATCGCGAACCCGAACTGCTCGACCATCCAGATGGTCGTCGCGCTCAAGCCGCTGCACGACGCCGCGAAGCTCCGGCGCATCGTGGTGTCGACCTACCAGGCGATCAGCGGCAAGGGCCACGAAGCCGTCGAAGCCTTCGAGCGTCAGCGTGCGCAGCTCGCGAAGGGTGAGCCCCTCGACGCTGCGGATCGAAAGCTCCTCGAAGGTCAGCTCGCGGGCAACGTGCTCATGCACTGGAGCCGCGACGTCGCGAGCGGCTACCAAGAAGAAGAGCTGAAGATGGTCTTCGAGACGAAGAAGATCTTCGACGACGAGTCCATCCGCGTCTCGCCGACCACCGTGCGCGTGCCCGTGATCACCGGCCACGCGGAGTCGGTCACGGTGGAGCTCGAGCGTCCGCTCACCGGTGCGCAGGCCCGCGCGCTGCTCGAGAAGGCCGAGGGCGTGGTGGTCGTCGACGACTTCGCCAACGGCGTCTACCCGACCCCCCTCGACGCGGAAGGCAAGGACCCCGTCTTCGTCGGCCGCATCCGCGAGGACGTCGGCAACCCGGGCGGGATCCAGATGTGGATCGTCGCGGACAACCTCCGGAAGGGCGCCGCGACCAACGCGGTGCAGATCGCGGAGTCGCTCTTCGTGGGCTGACCGCCGCGGATCCGTCGGTGGCCGACCCCGTCGACCCAGCGGATCCGTCGGCGGCTGACCCGCTCGGCGGCCCCGTGGTGGCTCCGGGGCGCTGACGTTCTGTCAAAGCCGGCGTGTGTCATGCTGACAGAACGGCCGGAAGCCTCGACCACCAGCCTGGACAACCCGCGGGTTTCCTCGTTTTCCCCTCTGGCTTCGATCTTGCTCAACGCGGTCCCGATGCGTCATCTCCTCGCCCTCGCGCTCCTCGCGCTCGCGCTCCCCTCGGTCGGTCACGCGCAGACCCTCACCACGACGCTGATCGGCATCGAAGGTGACAGCTCCCCGACCCTCACCGACGTCGAGGTTCTCCGGGCGCGAGGCGTGAGCAAGGCCCACTGCGACGACCCCACGGCGGTCTTGCGTTTCCGCCTCCAGTCGATGACGGGCTCGACCTTCCCCACCGTCGTCGACGTCTGGCACGACGGCGGAAGCTCGACCCGCAACTGCTCCGCTGCCACCGAGCGGTCGATGAACGTGATGGATCGAAGCTGCATCCACCTCGCGGTGACGAACCGTGGGTTGGAGTCCGGCGTGCTCGAGATTCCGATCTCGGAGATCGCTGCGGGCGACCCGGACACTGGCAGCGGTGGCGCCGCCAACGGTTCGACCATCTGCAGCACCAATCGGACCTCCTACAACTTCTACTTCTTCGATACGAACGCGAACCCCTTCACGGCCGAGCTCTCGGGCACGAACTGGGGACGTGTGGCCGTCGCCTTCGACGGCGTGCTCCCGAGCCCGCCGACCGTCGAAGCGGCTCAGCGCACCCGCCAAGGAAGCGCCCCAGTCCCCATCTCGTGGAACGCGGTCACGCCCGACCCGACCACGACGGAGATGCGGTACCAGGTCTACCGCGCGACCGGGGGCTGCGGCTCGGACGGCGGAACCGTGACGCGTGGCGCAGCCGTGGGCTCCATCGTCGGCCCCAACGTCACGCAGAGCTCGGTGTCCGAGGCTGGCGGCTACGTCGTGACCGCGATCGACGCGTCGAACAACGAGAGCGCGGAGAGCTCCGAAGTCATCTGTGTCGAAGTCGTGCCCACCGTGGGATTCTGCGACGTACGCGAGGGCGGCTGCCCCAACGGTTGCTCGGCCGGCTCCACCCGCGCTGGCGGCACCGCCGCCGTTCTCGTCTTCCTCGGCCTCGTCCTCGCTCGTCGTCGAAAGCTCGTATGAAGCGCCCTCTCCTCCTCGCGCTCGCGCTCCTCGGCGCGGCTCCGCTCTCCTCGTCGCTCACCCCGAACGCCGACGCGCAGTACTCCGACGAGCTGCGCGCGCGGGCACGCCGGGAGTCCATCGAACGGTTCGCGTTCGAGCTGAAGATCGGCACCTACCGAACCTCGGGCGATGCGGTCGGGGGCGGGAACGCCGGCTACCGCTACTTCCGCGGCGACAAGGGCCCGCTCATCCAGCTCCAGCTCGACGTCTTCGCGTTCCGAATCCCGTACTTCGGCTCGATCGGCGCCGGCGCGTCGCTCGGCTGGGTTCGGTACAAGGCGGGCGCGTGCCTCTCCATCGACTGCACGCCCGGCGACAACGGTCGCGCCGACAACAAGGTCAGCCTCCGCGCGTTCCCCATCGCGCCGATGGCCGTGCTGCGCCTCGACGTGCTCGCGCGGGATCTCGGCATCCCGCTCGTGCTGACCGGCCGAATCGGCCTCGACATGTTCATCTACGACGTCAGCGGCAGCGGCGGCGGCAACGGCATCACGTACGGTCTGCGCTGGGCCGCCCAGGCTGCCCTCGAGCTCGACTTCATCAACCCACGCCGCGCGCGTGCGCTCGACGATCAGTGGGGCATCAACCACACGTACCTGCTCTTCGAGCTCTTCGGCTCGTCGGCGGAGATGGCGGATCCCTTCGCGTGGACCATCGGCCTCGGCATGACGTTCTGATGGTCGTGCTCGCCGTACGGCGCGCACGAGGTGGGCGAGTCGCACTCGTGATGGAGAACGAGCCCGCCCCCGACGAAGCGACTTCGAGCGGGGCACCTTCGAGTGAGCTCGAGGATGCACCCTCACACGTGACGAGCTTCGAGCACGGCGTCCGACTGGTCGTCTCCTACGACGGCACGGACTTCGCGGGTTGGCAGAGCCAGCCCGGCCAACGCACCGTGCAAGGCGCGATCGAAGACGCGTTGCGCGCGATGGACGTGCGCCACTCGCGCGTGCGCGGCTGCTCGCGCACCGACGCGGGCGTGCACGCGCTGGGACAGGTCGTCGGCTTCGGGGTCGAGCGCGCGCTGCCCGAGCGGGCGTGGACGGTAGGCCTCAACGGACACTTGCCCGACGACGTCGTGGTCCGCGCCGCGAGCCCCTGCCCACCGAGCTACGACCCGCGCTTCGACGCGCATCGCAAGCTCTACCGCTACCTCGTGTCGATCGGACCGACGCCCGATCCGCTCCTCCGTCGCACCGCGTGGTACGTCGGCCCGCGCCTCGCGCGGCGCGACCGAAAGCCGCGACGCCCGATCGTCGACGACTACCTCGATCTCGACGCCATGCGTGACGCCGCACGACGCCTGCTCGGAACCCACGATTTTAGGGCGTTTCGCTCACTCTCGGACGAACGCGAGATCACGATCCGGACGCTCTTCGACGTGCGCATGCTCCCCGGCTTCGGAGGACGCGACGACGTGCTCGCGATCGAGGTCGAGGGCGACGCGTTCCTGAAGAACATGGTGCGCATCCTGGCCGGCACCCTGGTCGACGTCGGTCGCCACCACTTCGCGCCCGAGCACGTCGACGCCTTGCTCGGTCCGGACGGGCATCGCACGAAGGGCGGACCCACCGCGCCGGCGCACGGGCTCTGCCTCGTGCACGTGACGCTCGGTCGATGGGTCGAGAGAGCATGAGCCGATTCACGATCACGCTCGCGGCCCTGATCGCGAGCGTCGCGCTGGTTCCGAGCGCAGCGCGCGCCCAAGGAGCTCCTCCCCGGAACGGTGGCGCGAGCGCGCCGAACGCGGGCACGGCGGGCACCGTCGACGACGCCAGCGCGAGTGAATCCGCGAACGACGCGAGCACGAACGACGCGAGCACGAACGACGCGAGCACGAACGACGCGAGCACGAACGACGCGAGCACGAACGACGCGAGCGCGAACGCCGGGAGCGCGAACGCCGCGAGCACGAACGACGCGAGCACGAACGACGCGAGCACGAACGACGCGAGCACGAACGACGCGAGCACGAACGCCGGGAGCGCGAACGCCGCGAGCGCGAACGCCGCGATGCCCGCGGACGACGCGACGCCCACGCGTGCGCCGCGCGTCGCCACGGTCCTCGTAGGCGACCCCGAGCCGGTGCGACGCGCGCGCGCCGCCGAGCTCGACGCGCGGCTGGAGCGCGTCGGTCTGCGGCGGCTCGGCGACCCCGCGATGCGCGCGGCGCTGCTCGGCGACGTGCGCGAGGACGACGGGCTCGAGCGTTTGCACGCCGCACGTCGAAGGCTGCTCTTCGAGGACGATCCAGCCGACGCGCTGCGCGATCTGGGCGCGCGCCTTCGAGTCGACGCGCTCGTCGTCGTGCGCGCGGCCGACCCACTCCGCATCGCGGTCTTCGATCTCGCGGCAGGCACGTTCTACGAAGACGAGCCCACGCTCGACGACCTCGACGCCGCGGCCGCCTTCGTCCGTCGCGCCGCCCGCGCCGCCGCGCGCCGCGCGAGCTCCCCGGCCAGCGCACCGAGCCCCGCCGAGGCTGCCGCTTCGGCCGCTGCTGCCTCCGAGACCGACTCACCCGCTGCGACCACCACGGACACGCACCGCCCCGCGCGCCGCTGGCTGAAGTCGAACTGGGCCTACCTCGTCGGCGGCGCGCTCCTGGTGGGTGTCGTGACGGGCTTCATCGTGCGCGGGCGCCTCCGACAGGACGACAACGGCCCGCCGCCCATCCTCCGGTTCCAACCGGGCCTCGAGTAGCGCAGCCTCGAGCCGCGCAGCCTCGACCCGCGCAGCCTCGACCCGCAGCCTCGACCCGCGCAGCCTCGACCCGCGCAGCCTCGACCCCGGCAGCCTCGACCCGCGCAGCCTCGACCCGCGCAGCCTCGACCCGCGCAGCCTCGACCCGCGGTTCGTTCTCACACGGCGCGCGACTTCATCGGATCCGTGCTCACGCGCGGCCCGATAGTTTCCCGGAATCGTTCGACTTCGCGGACTTGCGTCCGCTTCGCCTCGAACGATTCCGCTTCAGTTCGGCTTCGCGCGCGGCTTCGAGTTCGCGTCCGCCTTCGCTACGCGCTCGACCTACGCGCTCGACCTCCGTCAACGTCGCGGCCGCGTGATCCAAGAACGCACGCACGCGCGGCGTGGTGCGCAGCTCCGGCAGCGTGAGGAGCCAGAGGTCGCGCCCGAACTCGGTCGCGACGTCGGAGACGCGCGCCAGGCCACGGTCGGAGTCGCCCTCGCTCGTCGGGAGAAAGTGCACCCCGAGCCCCTGCGCGACGAGGTCGCGCCACGCGGACGTCGCGACGTCGAAGCGCGCCACGATCCGGGCACCTGGCGCGTGCTGCGTGAGCCACCCGTCGAGCCAGGGGGTCCCGAGTCGCAGATCCCAGCCGAGCCAAGGGAACGCGGCGAGCGGCGGGCTCTCCCCGTGCCGCGCGCCCTGCTCGCGTGCGACGCGTCGCGCGAGCGCGCGGCTCGCGTAGACCGCGAACTCGAGGCGCCCCACGCGCCGGCCCACGAGCCCCTCCGGCGGCGCGCCCGTCAAGCGGAGCGCGACGTCGGCCTCGCGCCGCACGAGCGAGACCTCGCGATCGCTCGCGCAGACCGTGAGCTTCACGCTCGGATGCTTCGCCACGAACGACGCGAAGAGCGCGTGGTGATGTCGAAGCAGCATCTCCATCGTCGCCACGCGCAGCTCGCCTTCGAGCCGCACGTCGCGCCCGAGCACGCGAGCTTCGAGCGCGAGCACGTCCTCTTCGAGACGCGCCGCGACGCGCGCCACGTCGTCGCCCGCCGGGGTCGCGACGTAGCCTTCGGGGGTACGATCGAAGAGCCGCACGCCGAGGCGCTCCTCGATCGCCCGCAAACGACGGCCGATCGTGGTGTGCGTGCTCGCGAGCGCCTCCGCCGCCGCGCTCAGCGTGTGCGCGCGATGCAGCGCGAGCACGTAGCGCAGATCGTCCCACTCCAGTCCGTGCGCGCCGGCCACGTTCGTCATGCGTCTCCTCGTTCGTCGTTCTGCATCGCGTCGTTCCGCATCGACATCGCGTCGCTGCACACCGCGCCGCTCGGAGCGCGCTGAGTCCCACGGGAGCTCTCGCACCGAGCGACCACTGTGCACCCGCGCACAACCATCGCACGGCAACTCGCGATGCGTGCACACGAACGCACAGTCAGATTCGGCGCATGCGCGCCATCGTCCAGTACCGCTACGGCGACCTCGACCAGCTCTCGTACCGCGAAGACGTCGACCTCCCCTCCCCGCGCCGCGGCGAGGTCGCGATCGCGGTCTCCGCCGCTTCCGTGAACCCCGGCGATCGCTTCCGCGTCTCGGGCATCCCGCGCCTCGGCCGCCTCGCGTTCGGGCTGCTGCGTCCGAAAGTTCCGGTGCTCGGCATCGACGTGGCCGGTACGGTCGTCGCGGTCGGTGAAGGCGTCACGCGCTGGAAGATCGGCGACGAGGTCTTCGGTGAGACGCTCGGCTCGTTCGCGGAGCGGGTGTGTGCTCGCGAAGATCGCGTGGCCGCGCGTCCGCGCAACGTCTCGCTCGAAGAAGCGGCCGCCCTCCCCGTGGCGGGCATCACCGCGCTCCAGGCGATGCGCGACGTCGCGAAGGTCGGTCCAGGATCGCGAGTCCTCGTGAACGGAGCCGCCGGCGGCGTGGGCAGCTTCGCCATCCAGATCGCGCGCGCGCTCGGCGCCGAGGTCACCGCGGTGTGCAGCGGCCGCAACGCCGCCCTCGTGTCGTCCCTCGGCGCCGCTCACGTGATCGACTACACGCGCAACGACGTCGCGCACGCAATCGAAGCGGGCGCCGCGCCCTACGACGCGATCCTCGATCTCGTCGGTACCGTCCCGCTCGCGCGCTGCATCGCTTCGCTCTCCGAGCGCGGCGTGTACGTCTCCTCGGTCGGCCGCACCGGATGGATCCTGCGCGCCGCGCTGCGTTCGCTCGTGTCTCGGCGGGTGAGGCTCCTCGTCACCACCACGAGCACCGCGAACCTCGAAGCCCTCGCGCAGCTCGTGGACGCGGGCGCGGTGCGACCGGTGATCGATCGCCGCTTCGATCTCGTTCACGTTCCCGACGCGCTGCGGTACTCGGCGACCGAGCGGACGCGGGGGAAGTCGCTCGTGACGGTCGGCGGCGCGGGGGGCTGACTGAGAACGCCGCAGCGCAGAACGTGAACGTGAACGTGAACGTGAACGCGAACGCGAACGTGAACGTGAACGCGAACGCGAACGCGGGCGCGATCGCTTCAGCGACAATCGGCGAACCAACCGTCGCCGCTCACGTCGCCGGCCACGTCCACGACCACGTCCACGACCACGTCCACGTTCACGACCACGTGTCGACGTCAACGTCGACGTCGACGTCAACGTCGACGAACCAACGTCTACCGAGCGAAGAGCTCGTTCGCCGGAATCACCCGCATCCGATCGCGCGGGATGCCGATCCGATAGCGCGCGACCTCTTCGTCGAGCGCGCGCACGTCGTCCGGGACCGTGGCGCCCGCGTGGCGCATCGGGGACTCGGTCTCGCTCGCGAGCTGGTCCGCGAACGCGGCCGCGTCGCTCGTCACGAGCGCGATCTGGAGCTGCGCGGGATCCACGTGGCGCCGGAGCGCCGCGTTGACCTGCTCGACCGTGAGCTCGCGCCAAGGTGCGCGCAGGCCCTGCAGCCACGGGTCGGCGGTGTCGTAGAAACGATCGTCGACCGCGAAGCCGAGCGCGCGCGACTCGGTCTGCAGATAGAGCGCGAAGTAGCCGTCCACGAAGGTGCGGATGCGCTCGAAGTCGGCCTGCGTCATTCCACGCGCGATCTGCTCGCGGAAGGAGCGCACCGCGAAGCGAAGCGCGAAGTGCGCCTTCTCGCGTGGCACCGGGCGGATCCAGAACGAGAAGTACTGCTGCCGTCGCGCGGTGTGCGGCGCGGGGAAACGCGACCAGCCCTCCTGCTCGAAGTGCTCCGCGTAGGCGTAGTCTCCGTAGTTCAATCCACGTTTTCCGCGCATCTCGTTCATCAGATAACCCGCGAACGTGCGGTGCGCGCCGAGCCA
>JALOQC010000674.1 GCA_025453555.1 Myxococcota bacterium
CCGGGAAGCGCTTCGTGCCGAGGAACATCAGGTGCTCGAAGAAGTGCGCGAGGCCGGTCTTGCCCTTCGACTCGCGGCGCGAGCCGACGCCGAGCCAGGTCTGGAACGACACGACGGGTGCGGAGCGATCGACGAGGGTCAGCGCGCGCAGCCCGTTGCCGAGGCGCCAGCGACGCACGTGCAGATCGGGACCGAACGCGTCCTCGCCTTCGAAGCTCACCTTGGCGCCGGGCCGGCGGGCAGTGCGTGAGAGACGACGCGCGAGATCGGAAGCGACGTTCGACATGCGGCGCGGGACCCTGGAGCGCGGGCGATCGTCCGTCAAGCGCGACCGAGCCCACGAGCGTGGTGGCTTCGATCTCCGCCGCCGAAGCATCGCGTGACGCGACGACGTTCCGATCAAGGCGCGCAGCGCGCGGCGGTGAGCTCCCGCAGTCGTGCTTGGCGTGCTTCCACGAACGCGGGGTCGACGCGTGCGCTCGACTGCATGCGCGTTCCATCGCCCGCCTCGTGGAAGACGCTCGGATCGTCCAGCACGTCCCAGAGCTCCTCGCCCGCTTCGAGCAGCGCACAGTTGCGGCGCGCGAGCTCCGCCATCATCGCGGGGAAGGCGTCGACCACCCACGGCTTGGTGTCGTGCAGCACGACGATGCCGCCCGGTCCGCGGCGGTGACGCTCGCGCACGTCGAGGCTCTGGGCGAAGGCGGCCGCGACCTCTTCGCCGGTGCGGCTCTCGACGTCGCGTGCGGTGACGTTCCAGAGCATCTGCGTGTAGCCGCGCTCCGCGAGCAGCGCGTCGACGCGGGCGTCGCGCGCGCCGTAGGGTGGGCGAAAGAGCGACGGGCGTCCTCCGAGCACCGCCTCGAACGCGACCTCTTGGGCGTCGAGCTGCGCGCGCACGCCTTCGTCGTCGAGCTGCACGAGGTTCGAGTGATCGTAGGTGTGCGCGCCGATCACGTGGCCCCGGCGCGCGACCTCGCGCAGCAGGGCGGCCTTCGCGCGATCGCTGGCGCTCGAGCCGTCGAAGCCACGCGCGACGACGAAGAAGGTCGCCTTCACGCCGTGGCGGTCGAGCTCGTCGAGCAGGCGCGGCGTGGTGTCGAGGCGCGGGCCGTCGTCGAAGGTGAAGTGGAGCATCCGGTGGCGGAGGAAGCCGCGCGCGATGCGACCTCCTGCGAGCGCGCGGGCGAGGGGATCGTGGGTGGGCTCCCGTGTGGGCTCCCGTGTGGGCTCCCGTGTGTCGGCCACTTCGGGAGCGACCTGCGGGCGCACCGCCCCGAGCAGCGCGGGTGCGACGAGCTCGTGGGCGCGCGCGGTGGAGAGGAGGAGCGCGAGGGAGACGATCCCGGAGGCGAGGGCGAGGAGCATCGAGCGGCGCATGCCGAGGCGCATCGCAGCCGGCGTGCCTCGCGCGATTCGCCGAGGAAGCGCGTCGACTCGCGCGCGCCGTCGTGTCTATGCGCCCGCGTCGTCGTGGACGCGCGGCCGCTCGACGGATCGATCGTGCGGACGGATCGTCCGGCCTCCGTCAGTTCAGGCAGCGAGCTCGGGCGATCGTTCAGGCCACGTCGGCGACGCGGACCAGGATCACGCTGACGTTGTCCTTGCCGCCGCGCTCGTTGGCTTCCGCGATGAGGCGCGCCACGTCCGCGTCGAGGTCGTCCGTCGAGGCGAGCATCGCTTGGATCTCCTCGTTCGGGACCATCTTCGACAGACCGTCCGAGCAGAGCAGGTAGAGGTCGCCCGCTTCGGGGGTGTCGACGAGCAGATCGACCTCGACGTCCGGTGCGATGCCGAGCGCGCGCGTGAGCTGTGCGCCGCGGCGGCCAGGCACCCCGAGGAGCGCTCCGAGCGTGTGGTCCTGCGTGAGCTGCTCGAGCAGGCCCGCGCGGTAGCGGTAGATGCGGCTGTCCCCGACGTGCGCGAGGAACGCGCGTTGTTTTCGGGGACTGAAGAGCGCCGCGATGATGGTGGTCCCCATGCCGCGCTTGGCCTCGTCGCGCGAGGCTTCGTCGAAGATCGCGCGGTTCGCGCTCTTGATCGCGCGCACGAGCTGATCGCCGAGCTTCGGCAGCTTCGGATCCGGTGCGAAGTCACCGTAGTGACCCGATTCCCAGCACGCGGTGAGTGTGTCGACCGCCATCTGGCTCGCGACCTCGCCGGCGGCGTAGCCCCCCATGCCGTCCGCGATCGCGAAGAGCTCGCCGTTCAAGATCAAGTACGCGTCTTCGTTGTGCTCGCGACGACGCCCTTGATCGGAGTTGCCTTGCGCGCTCAGGAGGATGCGCGCGACTGGACCGGTCTCGTCCTCCGGCGGCTCTTCTGCGGCGGCGAGATCGATCTCGACCGACTCGATGTTGGCCTCGGCTTCGAGCGCGGCCGCAAGATCGGCGGGGCGTCGGGCGACGAACGTGAACTCGGCTTCGTCGTCCTCGGACTCCACGACGCGACCCGCGGGGCGATGGTCGTCCGACTTCTTGGCCGGGTCGGCGGGGTCAGCCGCCGACTTCGGTTGCGGCTTGGGCTCCGGCGGGCTCGCCGACGCGGGTTGGCTGGCGGCCGACTTCGCGGCGATCGCGCCGCTGGTCGCGGCCGCCTCCTCCGAACGCGAGCGGAGGAGCCAGATGAAGCCGACCACCCCTGCGGCGAGGATCAATCCCAGGACGACGTAAGTCACCACGTCAGCTCACCCCACAGCTTCCTTGAGGGGCCGTCGCCAGACCCTCCCCCACGGGGCATGAAGCCCCGATGGGGCCCCCTCCCACGAGCCTTCGCTCGCTTCGCGAGCTGCGCGCCGTCCGGTAGGGCGGCCCGAGCTCGTCGCGAGCGTCACCCTGCGAAAGCCCGAGAGCACCCACACGTGGACATGGAACACGCTCGGAACGGAAAAGGCCAGTCGGGAATGGCCTTGCGTGTCCGATGTCATGGATTCGCCGCAATCGTGCCCGAGGCATGCCTCGTCGCGGATCCAAGGTGATCCGTCGATGCGGGAAGTGGTTCCGGAGCCGTTGGCGAGTGACTCGGTCAGGCGACCGACCCTCCGAAGCCTGTTCGGTGGGCGTCCTGGTAAGGTCGCGGGGCTGATGTTCCTGGTTTGGCTCGCTGCGGCTTACGCGCTCGACCGACACGGTCTGCGGGGACCGCGAGGTCGCTTCGACGCGATCGTGGTCGCGGGGTGTCGGGTGATGCCGGACGGGAGACCGAGCCCCGCGCTCGCTCGGCGGGCGGCGCTCGCGACGCGGCTCTGGCGCGACGGCCTCGCGCCGCGCGTGGTCTTCACGGGCGGCGTGGGCGATCACGGCGGCAGCGAAGCGAGCGTCGCGGCCGCGTTCGCGCGCGGGCTCGGTCTGCCGGACGAGGCGATCCTGCTCGAGGAGCGGTCGACCAGCACGGACGAGAACGCCGCGGGAGCGGCGGAGGTCTTGGAGGCCGCGGGGACCCCGCGTGAGCGGATCCTCGTGGTGACCGACTCGTACCACGTGCTGCGTTGCGAGCGGGTCTTCGGGCGGCGCTTCGCGGAGGTCGAGGGCACGGGCTCACGCAGCGTTCCGCTCGCACGCCTTCGTGGGGCGATGCGTGAGGTTCCGGCCGTGATCGCGTACGCGGCCCTCGGGCGGCTCTGAGCGGCGCGCGACGAATCCGGTCTGTGCGCAGGCACGCTCGCGCCGCACGCGACGCGAGCAGGTTCCGTCGCGCACGACGTCGTGATGTCGCGAACCGCGCCGCCTTCGGCTGCGGGGGCTGCGCGTACCGACTTCACGCATGCGTCGAGGGCGTACGCCACACACGACGCGAGCGGTGCACGACGAAGGCTGCGCGTACCGACTTCACGCATACGTCGAGGGTCGTACGCCGCACACGACGAAGGCCGCCCGGTCTCCCGAGCGGCCTCCGTGCGTCATCGACGCGTCATCGACGCCTGACGCGTCGTGCGTCGTTCAGCGCCGGCGTC
>JALOQC010000238.1 GCA_025453555.1 Myxococcota bacterium
GAACGACTGCGCGTGGTTGATCGACCAGTCGACGCGCATGAACTGACGCTCGTACCAGCGACGGTCGGACGTGTTCTCTTCGATCACGTTCGCCACTTCACCGGTGACGGGGTTGTACTCGCGGCGGATGTCGACGTGGTTCTCGATGGCGAACGCCGCGAGCGGCTGGCCACGGAACTCCGGCGCGCGGCCGTCGTCGTTGCCGCCGTCGATGAGCTCGTAGCTGCGGTAGGCGTAGAGGAAGTCCTCGTCGATGACCCAGCGGATGCGACCGATCGCGGCCGATTGGCCGCTGTCGAGCGCGAGGTCGGTGAAGGCCGACCCGCCGGGGAACATGTAGAGCGAAGCGCCGGAGCCCACGAGGGTGCCGTCACCGTCGGCCTCGACGACCGACTGCAGGGTCCACCACTCGCCTTCGAAGATTCCCTTGTCGACGAGGTTGGCTTGCGTTCGGTCGATGATGCCGAGCGTGTCGCCGCAGCCGAGCGCGAAGAGCGCGGCGACGAGCGTGAAGGAGAGGGAGCGGATGCTCATGGACGAGACCTTCATCTGAGGAAAGCGATTGGATTCGTGGCTCATCGTCGTCTCCATCAGAAGCGAAGGTAGCTGCCGATCCCGAACTGGGACTGGAGCTGGATGAGCTGGAAGAAGAACGACTCTTGTTCGCGGAGCCAGCCGTCGATGCGGTCGACCTCCTCGCCCAAGCGCGCGCTGTCGGTCGGGATCGTGTATCCGAGCGCCGCGAGGCGCGCGCGTTCGTCCGCCGTGAGGTTGTTGATGTTGTTCGGCGTGCCGCCGAACTCACCGAGGTACGTGCGCAGCATCCGGAAGATGAACGCCGTCTCTCGCGCGCGGCGCACCATCTCGAAGCCGAGCGAGCGCTGGTTGGGAACGCCCACGCTTGCCTCGACCTGACGCGCGACGAACGTCTTGCCGTAGCGCTCGCTGAAGTACTCGACGTAGTCCGCGTCGTTCTCGTCCATGCCCTCTTCGTAGGGCACGTCACCCGAGTCGGGCAGGAAGCAGTTCCCGTTGCCCGCGATGCACACGTACATCTGGTTCTGGAACGAGGTGTCGAAGAACACCGGGAAATCGCTGAGCGCGAACACCGCCGCGAGGAACTGGAGGGTCGAGATGCTGCCGGGGTCGAGGACCTCGAGCGACTCGTAGTTCTCGACCGGATCCGGACGGCAGGTCGCCGGGTCGGAGCAGTCGCCGCGGTAGAAGTCCATGTAGACGATCCGCGGATCGTTGCAGCGCGGGAAGGTGCCGCTGCCGCACGTGACGCGGGGCGCGACCGCCTCGGGCTGATCGAGGATCAGACCCTGGAAGATCTGCTGCATCTCGACCGGGAAGAGGTCGTAGAAGTTCGTCCAGAAGGGAACGTCACGCGTGTAGCTGCTCGCGAAGCCGCGGCTCGTGAGGAGCTGCATCACGAACCACTTCTCGTAGAACGTGCCGATGACCTCGATGCGCTGGATGCCCGAGAGGCCGGACTGGTACTCGGAGAACTGGTAGCGCGCCATGCCGAGGGGCAGGGAGAGCTGCGCGCCCGAGACGCCCGCGTCGAGGCTGGTCAGGCGGTAGCGCTGCCAACCCTCGTCGAAGGAGTACGAGCCGATCGAGGGCTGCGCCATGATGCGCGCGTAGAAGTTCATGGTGTCGGCCGTGGCCATGAACTGGTCCTCGAAGCCGAAGGCGCCGGTGCTGTCCCGGAACTCCGGATCGATCTGGTAGTTGTAGAGGAGGTTCTGGAAGATCGACTGCAGGATGTTGAGCTGCCGATCGATCAGGCGACCGAAGAGGTACCCTCCGAGGTCGAAGTTCCGGCGGTAACGGCGGAAGTTCGTGAAGAGGTACTGACGGTCGTACGCCTCGCTGATGTTGCGGACGATCTCGCGGTAGCTGTCGCCCTCGTCGAAGCGGGCACAACGCGCGTTGGTTCCGACGCGATCGTCCGTGCAGAACTCGTAAGGCACCACCACGAAGTCCGGCGTGCCAGTCGTCGGGAGGGCCGCCGCATCCGCGTCGAAGTTCGAGCAGATGTTGCCGACCGCCGCGCCACCGCGCGGGTTCGGAATGCAGGTCTGCGTGAGACCCGCCGCCGCGTTGCCCGCGAGGAGGTCCGGCGAGCCGGCCGCGAAGGGGCAGTCGTTGTCGACGTTGCAGCTCTCGCCGCCCTGGTAGTACTTGACCCAGATGCGGTTTCCGGTGAGCGGGTTGAGCTGCTCGACCGGGAGACGCGTCTCGCGGTTGTCGTAGATCTCGACCACGTCCGCGTACGCGAAGCTGACCGCCGCGTCGTCGTAGAGGCCGATGCCCTGCGCACCACCGCCGACTCGCTGGTACCACTGCGCGGTGTACTCCATCGTCGAGGAGTCCATGTAGCGGTCGATGCCCGCGAGCTCGCGAAGGCGCTTGGCCTCGTTGTAGGCGTCTTCCCAGTCCTGCTGCTCGACCGGGCTGAGGCCGAGGTCGCCGTCGACGTCGAAGTCGGCCGGGTCGGGGAGCGGGAACGCCTCGTTGATGACGTAGTAGGGGCGGCCGTAGTTGCCGGTGTCCGTGCTCGCCGCGAAGCTGTGGCGCAGACCGAGGCAGTGGCCCATCTCGTGGAGCTGCGTCTGGTAGTAGAGCAGCTGGTTGAGCACGATCTCGAGGCGCGGACGCGACCAGTCACGGTGGCGGTTCACGAACTCGAGGACCGAGTTGTCGATGAACTCGTTCGGCAGGTGCACGTTTTGGCGACCGATCTTGTTCTCGGTCTCCAGTTGGCGCGCGAGCAGCTCCGGAGCGCTGATGCGGAACGGCGACACGCGGTCGAGGATGTTGTCGTTGATGTCCGAGGGACCGACGCCGTTCGGGAGGGTACGGATGCCCGCCATCGCGAGCGTCTCGTGGTTCTCCATGAGGCGGCGCTCGATGTCCGTGCCCTCGAGGTTCTGGATGCGGTCGCTGAAAATGCGCGCGCGACCCTCGTTGCCGCGGAGGAGCTCACCGCGCGAGGCGAAGCGGTCCATCAGGTTGCGCAGCTCTTCGCGGCCCGGGATGAGGTTCGGGGCGCGCGTCGCGACCGAGAACTCCTCGCGCGGGGTCGCGGGCGGCTGGATGTTGCCGATGTTCTCGATGTACGAGCGGATGTCCTCGCCGACGATGAGGTCGCGCGGCTGGGTGCGGCCGTTGATGAGGTCGTACCACTGGAGCGCCGAGGTGCGGTAACCGTCGAGCGCCGGGCCACCGATGTTGGCGTCGCCCGTGATGAGCTCGCCGGTGACCGGGTTGCCGCGGAGGGTGGCAACACCGAGGAAGCCGGTGCCCGGCTGGTCGACGTAGCTGAGGTACTTGAAGCGCAGGTCACCGCGCTCCTGGCACTCCAGGCCGGTCATCGTCCCGCCGTTGGCCTCGATCGAGGCGCGGTTGCAGGTGTTGATGCGGAGCACGTTGACGCACTCGCTGCCGACCATCTGCGCGCCGTACCAGCCGTAGAAGTCCTCGTCGCTGAGGCCGGGCGAGTTCAGGTCGGGCTGCGCGCCCGCCGGGACCTGCACGTAGCAGTCGAAGGGGTTCGTCGCGCCGGTCTCGGCGGGGGGAACGAAGGGATCGTAGCCGCCGGCGCAGGTCGGGTTGATGACCGTGCCATCACGCGGATCGGTGATGCAGAAGCAGTAGCCGTCCGGGTTCTCGGTCTGGCAGGAGATGTCCGGGTAGCTCGGCTCGGCCTGGCCGCGGAGGTTGCGGACGAGGCGCATGTACGACTCGTTCCAGCGACCGACGAGGTCGAAGCTCGGCTCCACGAGGTGCGCGGGCAGCTCGTGCGTCGTGTACCAGACGATCGGGCGGACGCGGCGCTCGGCGTAGGGGACCGAGTTGCCGGCCTCGTCGACCCAGTCGTACCAGATGTTCTGGCGGTTCGCGGAGTAGTTGAGGAAGTCGGTCGAGCCCCAGCTCGGATCGTCCGCCTGGCTGCTGCGGTCGTAGGTGTTGCGCTCGAGGCGGAAGTAGCCGTGGCGGTCGAAGCGCGTGTCGTTCCAGTTGACGGCCTGGTACTGACGGCGCGGGCTGACCTTGAGGAAGCTGTTGCGGATGTAGACCGCGGTGGTCACGCAGTTCGGCGCGTCCGCGTACGGCGAGATGCACCAGTTGACCATGCCACCCGTGAACGGGTTGGGGACGTTGCCGGGCGAGAGGAGCTCCTGGGTGACGAAGCTGAAGTGGTAGAGCTCGCCCTGCTCGTAGTCGTTGAAGAGGTCGCGGTCGCCCTGGTCGCAGGTGGTGTCCGCGGCGTCCGCGCAGCGCATGAAGTCGTACTGCGGCTGCCAGGAGTCCGGGAACTCGGACGCGCCCTGGATGAAGAGGTCCGCGGGCTCACGGTTGTAGAAGCCGATGACCTCGTAGAGGTTGGCGATCTGGCCGTAGTAGCCGGGCAGGTGGTTCTTCGACCAGTTCACGCGCATGAACTGGCGCTCGTACCAGCGGCGGTCCGTGTCGTTCTCGACGAGGACGTTTTGCTCTTCGCCGGTGAGCGAGTTGTAGGTGCGGCGGATGTCGAAGTGCGACTCGACGGTGAAGGCGGCGACCGGGTGTGTGATCGCTTCGCCGGGCGTGCCCGCGGCGTCACCGGTCGGGTTGATGCCCTCGATGATCTCGTAGTCGCGGTACGCGTAGATCATGTCCTCGTCGATGACCCAGCGGACGCGAGGCATCGCGCCGAGGTCACTGCCGACGAAGTCGATCGCGGCGTCGCCCGGGTAGGTCCCGATGCCGGCGGCCTCGTAGTCGACGTCGATGACGACGCGTGAGTAGTACCAAGAGCCCGTGAAGAGGCCCTTGTCCACCACGTTGACGCCGACTTGGTTGACGGGCGCCTGAGCGTCGCCGCAAGCGAGCAGCCCTGCGAGGGCGGCGATCGAAGTCCAGGAAAGGTACGAGCGATTCATCTGTAGAGGCCTCCGGGAAGTTCCACTCCCAAGGTCCGGGGCAGCCCCCCGATTGCGTCCGACCTCTTCACCCGAGGTCCGCGACGTCCGTTCGGGCGTCAGAGGACGCACGAAAAGAGGCGGAGGGATACCGCCGCCCGGAATAAATCGCAACCTGCGTGCCACCGATGGGCGCTTTTGACTCAACGACCTGTAATCATTGAGAATTTGTCCGATCGCACGGTCGCACCCACGGGAACGTCGATCGTCGGAGCGTGACGGAGGGTGTCGCTCACGGCGGAGATCCCTCGGATCCCTCGGAGAAACGCGGCGTAAGGGATTTGACGTCGGGCGCAGGAGGCTCCGAGGAGGGTCCCAAAAGCGGGAGGTCCGTCACAGTCCCGTCGTTTGGAGCGCGTTTCGGACCTCGGTGAGCACGCGTTCGGCGGATTCGAGGGCCCCTTCGAGGTACCCGACGTGCTCGCGGGCGGTCTCGGTGCCCACGAAGTGGAGGCGTCCCTCGGGGGCACGGAGCGCGTGGCTCGAGGAGGTGAGCGCGCCAGGACCGAAGAGCGACACCGGGCAGCCGCCGACGAATGGCTCGCTCGCCCAGTCGTGCAGGATCAGCTCGCTGGGTCGACGGGCCAGAGGACCGAAGGCCTGCGCGAGGGGGTCGAGCACCGCGGTGCGTCGAGCTTCGGTTGAGAGCTGGGTGAGCTCGCGCGCGTGGCGCCCGACCACGAAGCCGACCAGCGCAGGCTGGTCACCGGAGTAAGAGGTGTTGTCGAAGGTCACGCTGAGGGGGCCGCGGCCGGAGACGACCTCGCCGCTCAGGCCTGCTTCACGCCAGAACGGGCGGTCGTAGAGGGCCAAGACCTTCACGGTGGAGCCCATGAAGGCGCGGCGATCGAGGTCGGCGCGCGCAGCCGGCAGGGGTGGGTCGAACGCGATCGTACGCCGCTGGGTCGGAGGGACGGCGAGCACGGCACGACGGGCGCGGACGTGGAGGGTTCGGCTCTGCACCGTGACGCCGTGCGTGTCCTGACGGACCTGGAGCACGGGCTCGCCGACGTGGACGTCGAGCCCGTCGAGCAGGCGGCGCGAGAGGTTCTGGGTGCCGCCCACGACACGTTCTTCTTGGGCGCCTCCTCGGGTACCGGCGAGGCTCATGAAGCCACCGCCCGCGTCGAGGTACGCGAGGAAGAAGAGCGCGGACAGATCGGCGGCTTCGGCGCCGAAGATGGTGCGGATGGCGGCGTCCATCGCGCCGCGGGTGGCGGGGTCGAGCCGGTAGCGGGCGCGGACGGTCTCGAGGGTCTGGGCGTCGAGGCGCTCCGCGTCGGGGGCGGTCATCGGATCGACGATCGACACGCGGCGGCGTTGGCGCTCGAGACCCATCAGCGCGAGCTGCATCCGAAGGAGCTGAGGGATCGAGAGGCTCGGGATGTCGCCGCGGTAGGTGCGGCGGCGGGCACCGTCCAGGAAGACCTTCGTGCCCTCCGTGAAGGTGGGAAAGGTCGCGAGGCCGAGCTCGCGGACGAGGCGCGTGACGCGTTTCTGGGCGGGGCCGATCCACTGACCGCCGAGGTCGAAGGTCGAGGCGCCGAGGGGGCGGGTCAGGGTGCGGCCACCGACCTCGTCGCGGGCTTCGAGGACCGTGACCCGCAGACCTTCGTCGTGTAGGAGCCGCGCGGTCCGTGCGCCCGCGAGCCCTGCGCCCACCACCACGACGTCGACATCCCGAGGTTCGGCTGCCATCGTCGAGACGCTACCAGGGCCCGCGCCATCGTGGCGCTCCTCGCGAGGTCGAACGGCGCGAGGTCGAACGGCGCTGGGTCGGCGCGAGGTCGAACGTGGATCGAGGAGCGCGGCAGGATGCGGAGCAGGGCGTGACGGTGCGCGAACGTCCGATCGGCGACCGCTCGTCACACGAGGTGCCGTCGCGGGAGGACCTCGTGCGGGCACGGGAGCGGGTCGAAGGGATCGTGCGGCGGACGCCGATCGAGACCTGCCGAACCCTGGACGAGCGCAGCGGCGCGTCGCTCTTCTTCAAGTGCGAGCACTTGCAGCGCGGAGGGGCGTTCAAGCTGCGCGGCGCGACGAACGCCGTCGCTTCGCTGACGGACGACGAGGCTGCGCGCGGGGTGGCGACGCACTCGTCGGGCAACCACGCGGCGGCGCTGGCGATCGCGGCGGGGCGGCGAGGGATCGCGGCGACGATCGTGATGCCGGTGGACGCGCCGGCGATCAAGCGCGCGGCGGTCGAGGGCTACGGCGCGCGGATCGTCTCGTGTGGGCCGACGCTCGCGGAGCGTGAGGCGACCCTCGCGCAGGTCGTGGCGGAGACGGGGGCGACGGTGGTGCACCCGTACGACGACGCGCGGGTGATCGCGGGGCAGGCGACGGCGGCGTGCGAGCTGATCGAGGACGTGCCGGAGCTGGACGTGATCGTCGCGCCGATCGGCGGCGGCGGGCTGCTCTGCGGGATCGCGCTCGCGGCGCATCACTTCGCGCCGAGCGTGCGGGTGGTGGGCGCGGAGCCCGCGTGGGCGGACGACGCCGCGGAGAGCCTGCGGCTCGGGGTGCGGCAGCCGCAGCGACCGCCGCGCACGATCGCGGATGGGCTTCGCACCGCGGTCGGGGTGCTGCCCTTCGCGATCCTGCGCGCGCACGAGATCGCGATCGAGGTGGTGGACGAGGACGCGATCGTGGCGGCGATGCGCACCACGTGGGAGCGGGCGAAGCTGCCGATCGAGGCGTCGGCGGCGGTCGCGGTCGCGGTCGCGTTGCGCGGAGGTTTCGCGGGGAAGCGGGTGGGTGTCGTACTCTCCGGCGGCAACGTCGACCTCGCGAGGCTGCCTTGGCAGCACGCGTGACGCGCCGAGGACTGCTCGACGCCGACGGCGTTCGACGCCGACTTGCCGACCGCCCTTTCCGCCCTTCTTTCCGACCGCCCTACCCGACCGAGCCGTACCGATGAGCTTTCAGCCTTACGACCCGAGGATGTCTTCGCGTGGCCCCAACGGCGGTCGCGAGCTCACCCAGTTCGACAAGCTCGCCATCGCGATCTGCTGGTTCGGCGCCGCGGTGCTGATCGGGCTGCACGTGCTGCTCGTGCCGGAGATGGAGTACGTCTACACCGACCTCGACGAGCTGATCCCGGGATTCACCAAGATCGTGAAGAGCCCCGGCTACGCGGTGTCGATGGCGCTCTTGATGGTGTTCCTCGCGTATCAAGGCTCGCGGATGCGGCGGCTCTACGACAGCCGAAGCGCGAGCACGGTGCTCTTCTTCGGGCTGATGGTGTCGATCGCGGCGAACGGCTTGTTCATCTGGGGGATGTACGCGCCGGCGGGGCGCTCGTTCCAGATGCTCGGGAGCTGACGCGCCGCACCGACGTCGTTCTTTTCCGTCGAGATTCTCATACGAGATTCTCTCAGGAGATTCCCTCACGAGATTCTCTCACGAGATTTCTCTCAGGAGATTCTCTCACGAGATCCTCCGTCGACGGGAACGCCGATCTCTCCGACGACGGTCGGGCTCACGCGCGACGGCGAGCGTGGGTGACGAGGAGCGCGAGGAAGAAGAGCGCGCCGGGTAGATCCGACGCACGCGTGGTCGCGCAGCCGCAGCCACCCCCTCCACCGCGGCTCGGGCCGGCATCCTCTGCGGCGCCCGCGTCGGGCTCGCCGGCGTCGACGCCCGCGTCGATGGCTTCCGGAAAGCAGCAGGCCCGCAGCGCCGCCGCGGGCTGCACGAGGCCGTAGCCGTAGGTGTCGTCGTGACCGCGCTCGTCGGGGGTGGCGAAGAACGAGGGCTCGGCGCTCGACACGATCGCCTCCTGGAGCGCTTCTCGGGTCGCGCCGGGGGCGGCGGAGACGAGCAGGCCCGCGACGCCCGCGACCAAGGGGCAGGCGCTGGAGGTTCCGCCGAAAAGTGACGTGAAATCGCCAGGATCCGCGCCCGACGTGCCGACCACGTCAGGCGCGAGGGTGCCGGCGGGCGCGACCACGTCGACCGCTTCGCCGCGGTTCGAGAAGGGCGCGGCTTCGTCGAAGTTGTTGGTCGCGCCGACGCCGAGCACGCCGGGGAGCGCCGCCAGCTCGCGGTCGCCGACCAGACGGTTGTCGTTGCCGACCGCGAAGACGACGAAGGAGCCGAGGCCGCCGCGACCGGTGGTGAGCACGCGGTCGATGGCCGCCGCGAGCGGGGCCGGGGTCGCGATCGGATCGCGGAAGCCCCAACTGTTGGAGACGATCTCGGCCTCGACCTCGAGCGCGAAGTCGAACGCGCGCACGTCGGCGCTGAGCGGGATGGGCTCGTCGTCGCCGCCGAGGAGGCGCACGCAGCGGAGGCGGCACTCGGCGCAGACGCCCGCGATCCCGTAGGCCTCGTCGGTGGTCGCCGCCGCGAGACCCGCGCACGCGGTGCCGTGCTCATTGCCGGACGCGCTCGGGTGCGGCGAGGGATCGTCGTCGTCGTCGACCACGTCGAGGCCGGGATCGAGCTTGCCCGCGAGGTCGGGGTGCGTCGCGTCGCAGCCGTTGTCGACGACCACGATCGTGACGTCGTCGGCGCCGTCCTCGAGGCGCCACGCGTCTTCGACGTCGATGCGGCGCAGGTACCATTGATCGGCGTAGAGCGTGTCGCTCGGCGGCACGTCGATCTGCCGACGGACGTGGGGGATCCGCAGATCGGGGAGCACCGCCCGCACGTCGTGCGACGCACGGGCCGCGAGCTCGACGGCGAGCGCGAGACCGTCGCGCGAACGATCGTCCGCGGCTGACCCCGCGGACCGAAGATGCCCGTCCGCGGCTGACCCCGCGGACCAAAGATGCCCGTCCGCGGCTGACCCCGCGGACCGAAGATGCCCGTCCGCGGCTGACCCCGCGGACCGAAGATGCCCGTCCGCGGC
>JALOQC010000239.1 GCA_025453555.1 Myxococcota bacterium
GTCTCGTCGCAGCCGTCGTGCTGGAGCAGGTTGAACGTCACGATCCCCCACTGCGCGTAGAGGTGCGGCACGATCCAGAAGACGAGCGCCTTGCGCCAATCGATCACGAAGAGCGCGACGTTGATCGTCATCAGGATCGTCATCTCGATCGCGAGCTGACGGAACCACTTCGGGTGCCGCGTCCGCATCGCCTTCGAGTACGCGCCATCCGCGCGCATGATCGCGGGCACGCACGCGAGCATGAAGAAGAAGAGGTTGAAGAGGTTGTAACGGAAGCGCGCCTTCGTGGTGCGCATCACGTCGCGCCGCGTCTGCGTGTGCTTGTGGTGCGAGAGGTTGTGCCCCGGCACGTACGAGCTGACCGGATGGCCGTAGGTCAGCGTGAGCACGACCTGCCAGACCTTGTTCATCGTGCGCGACTTGAAGATCGGGCAGTGCACCGCGTTGTGCGTCGACACCGCGCCCTGGAAGCTCGTCATCAGCAGCAGCGCGTAGACGGGGATCATCCAGCGCCAGTCGATCGAAGAGAGCCCCTCGGGGGTGGCGACCCAGACGAACGCGAACGTCGCGAAGTAGAGCGCGACGAAGAAGAACGTACGAACGTCGGCGGCGTAGCGAAGCATCGGCATCCTCTCGGCGAGAGCAGTCGCCCTCACGCGCGTCCGTCGGATCCCGAAGCCCGACGGCGACCTCGGGGTATCAGGGGCCGCCCGGTGCGGCAAGGAAGGGGCGTGCGCAAAAACGCCGGCCAAGCGGCCAGATTGTGCGGTGGTTCCGGGAGGTTAGAACGCGCCTACGTCGTGCGCGGCGTCCAAGCGTTTCCTCGAAGGGTTCCGTGAGCCCGACTTTCGATGAACCCGTGAGCCGAGCTTCGGGGGCTCGAGGTGGTGTCTCGTCTTCGAGTGCGCCGAGCGAGAGCCCGAAATCCGGAGCTTCGGTGCGAAGCCGGCCTTTCGCGCGTCGACGATGCGAAGGCTCGAAGGCACTACTCGCGCCCGTGGCGCGCGGTCACCAGGTCCTCGACCTCCTCGTCCGCCTTCGCCTCCGCGCGCTTCCGGCGCTCCTCCTGCCAGCGCGCGTGGTGCTTCTCCACCGCCTCTGCCTCCGCCTTCGCGCTCGCGAGCGCGTCGCGTGCCGCGATCACCGCCCGCTGCTTCGCCCGCTCGTCCTCCTCCGCCCGCGCGACCGCCGCGACGTGCTCCGCGCGTTCCTTCCGCCGCCGCGCCAAGTACGCCTGCGCGATCAACGCGTCGTCGGCCCGCCGCGCTCCCACCGTCCGCTCGCTCTGCACGAACGCCGCCGTCTCGTCGTCGTGGCGCCCGAGCCGAGCCCGCTCCCGCTCGACCGCCTGCGCAGCCGCCGCATGCGCCCGCACCGAAGCCGCGAGCGCCTCGCCCGCGTCGTCGACCGCCTTCTTCCGCAGCTCCCGCGCCGCCTCCAGCGGGTAGGGCTCGCCTGGTTTGCTCACGGGATCACGCGCGTCGCGTCCACGCGCACCTCGACCGGCTCGGGCGAGACCGCGACGCTCGAGCCCCAGCTCCCCGAAAGCGTCCCCGAGAACGCCTCGATCGCGGTGCCGCCCATCGACTCCACCAGCTCCACCGAGCCCTCGATCGCAAGCGTCGTGCGCGAGGGCGTGATCGCCGAGAGCTGCAGATCGAGCCCCGCCCAGAGCACCGTCGTCACCTCACGGCACGCGAGCTCCCGGCACGCGTCGTCGCAGGCGTCGACACCAGGGAGCGCGGGAAGCACGTCGCACGCGGCGAACGAGACGACCAGCTCCTCTCGGCGCGTGAGCCCGCGCACGCTCGCTTCGCTGGTGAGCACGTGCGCCACGATCCGATCGAGCGGCATCGCGATCCGAAGCCCCACGATCGCCCCGCGCTCGTCGATCGTGCCCGTGCCGGTCAGCGCGAACGCCGCCCCGAGCGAGGCCTCCGTCACGTCGTCGATCCCCGCGCGGAGCTGGGTCAGACGCACGGACGCTTCGCCCTCCACGTTGGTCCAGCGCCCACCGAGCTCCAACCGCGCGAGGCGAGCGCTCACGAGCCCCGCGACCACGTCGAGCGCCGCCGCCGGACCGACCTCGGCGGCTTCCAGCGCGTCCGCGTAGCGCGCGTCGAGATCACCTTCACGCGCGAGCACCAGCGCGTCGAGCCCCTCCACGTCGCCACTCGCCGAGAGCTGCCGCTCCATCGCGTCGAGCAGCGTCGTCGTCGCATCGGGTGCGAGGAACGCGGCCCCGAACGCGCGCAGCTCCTCGCCCGTCGCCTCCGCGCTCGCGGGCACGTCCAGCGCGAGCGTGACGTCGTACTCGCCGTCGATCACGGCCGGCAGATCGAGGACCTCGATCTCCACACGCGTCGGTCGCTCCGGCGAGACCTCGACTCCGTCCACGCATCCCCACGCGAGCAGGCCCGCGCTGCCCTCGAGCCGCCCCACCACCGCGTAGTCGAGATCCGCGGGCAACCCGACGAACGCGACCTCGTCGTCGTCCGGTCCACGCAGCCGATAGCGATCGCCGCGCTCCTCGCGCGTGCGCATCTCCTCGCAGCGCGCGCCGGTGAACACACTCGCCGCGAGCAGGCCGTCCTCGCGCTCACCCGCGTACTCCAGCGTGACCTCGAGGTCCCCGAAGCCCGCGTCGCTCACCGCGACGTCGATGCTCACCGCGCTCGCGGCCTCTGCGGAGACCCGCACCCGGAACGCCGCCGCCGTCGCGCCCGCCAGGAGGCGCGCGCTCGCACGTCCTTCGGCGTCCGTGCGATCCGACAAGCCCGCGAGCGTCGAGTCGTGCGCCACCCCTTCGAGCACGAAGCGCAGCGTCTCGCCCACGAGCGGCCGACCGCGCTCGTCCACGTAGCGCACGCCGATCACCGCCTCGTCGCCGCTGCGCAAGGTCAGCGAGCGTTCGGTCTCCAGCTCGAGCCGACGCATCTCGACCGTCGCCCCGTCGGGGAGCGGGCCAGCGTCGATGGGCACGGCGGGAGAGGACGAGCACCCCACCACGACCACCGCGAGGGCCGAGGCGCGGAACAAGCGAAGCATGATGACGCGAGGATAGCGGCTCGGCGCACGCCATACCAAACCCGCCGCGTCCGGCAGCACCGGGCAGCTCGCGTGACACGACGGCGTCCGAGTCTTCGGGAGCCTCGGTCGGGAAGCGCGTTTGACCTGGATCGGGGGTCGGTCGATAGTCGCGCGCCGCGATGCTCCGCCGGCTCGGCAAATACGAGCTCCTCGACGAGATCGGCCACGGAGGCATGGCCACGGTCTACCGCGCCCGCGACGCGAAGCTCGATCGGCTCGTCGCGATCAAGGTCCTCCACCCGCACTTGCAGAAGGCTCCCGAGGCGCGTGTGCGCTTCACGCGCGAAGCCCAGAGCGTCGCCAAGCTCGAGCACCCTCACATCGTCCAAGTCTACGACTACTCCGGCGAAGACTCCGACGAGAGCTTCATCGCCGCCGAGCTCCTCACGGGCCCGACGCTCAAGCGCTTCGCGGAAGAGCACCCCGAGATCCCGCCCGAGATCGCGGCCTGCATGGGCCTGCAGATCGCCCGCGCCCTCGGCGCCGCCCACGCCCGCGGCATCGTCCACCGCGACGTGAAGCCCGAGAACGTGATGCTCCACGAGCGCCGCCTCGTGAAGCTCACCGACTTCGGCATCGCGCAGATGGTCGACAGCCAATCCTTCACCGCCACCGGGCAAATCCTCGGCTCCCCCGGCCACATGGCCCCCGAGCAGATCGAAGGCGGCGACGTCGACGCGCGCACGGACCTCTTCTCGCTCGGCACCGTCCTCTACTTCCTCGCGGTCGGCCGATTGCCCTTCACGGGCCGCAACCCGCATCAGGTCCTCAAGCGCATCGTCGACGGCGAGGTCGCCGATCCCCTCCGCGTCCGCCCCGCGCTCGGCGCTCCGCTCCGCGCGATCATCCTCAAGGCGCTCGCGCGCGATCCGAACGATCGCTACGCCTCCGCGAGCGAGCTCGAGGCCGCGCTGACCGCGTTCCTCGCGAGCGTCGGGGTCGACGATCCGGACGCGGAGCTCGTCGCCTACCTCGCCGACGCGGACCGCCACGCGACGGCGCTGCGAGCCCGAGTGCTCGCGCGTCTCCTCGAGCGCGGCCGCCGCGCGGTGGCGGTGAAGGATCGCGCGACCGCGGTCGAGTGTTTCGAGCGCGTGCTCGCGATCGACGAAGGAAACACCGAGGTCCTCCAGCTCCTGGAGCGTCTCGGTCGCGGCGATCGACGTGTCGTCTACGCGGGCGCGATCGCGGTGCTCGTGGGTGCCACCGCGCTCGCCGCCATCCTGTGGCCTCGCGCCCCCGTCGACCCACCGGATGTGCTCGCGGATGCAGGCGTTTTCGATGCGGGCAGCGTCGACGCGGACACGCTCGACGCGGCGCTCACGGTCGCGACCGAAACCGACGCCGCGCTCGACGCCCCCAGGACCCCGGATGCCGGTGCGATCGACGCGCCCGAAGCCCTCGTCGAGCCCGAGCCCGACGCCGGCCGCCGCCGCCCGCCTTCCACCGCGGCTCGCCTCGTCGAGATCAACCCGTCCCCCCAGAACGTCCGCGTCTCCGTCGACGGCGCCCCGGCCCGCGAGTGGGGCCCCCGCTTCCGCAGCGTCGAGCTGCCCCCCGGTCTACACACCTTCCGCTTCGACGCCCCGAGCGGTTGTTGCGAGCCCCTCGAGCTCCAAGTCCGCATCCCGCCCGGCGACGACCCCTACACGCTCCCCGCGCGCCTCCCGTTTCGCCCCGCCCGCCTCTACGTGACCGCCATGCCCGCCGACGTGGAGGTCCTCGCCGGTCGCGGAGACGCCGCCCGTGGCCGCACGCGGGCCGTCATCTCGATCCCCATGGCGACCGCCGAAGAGGTGCGCGAGTTCCGAGTGACAGCCGCCGGCCACGAGGTCTATACAAGCCGGGTCCCCCTCCGCGCGGGAGAGTTGAAGACCGTGTCGGCCGAGCTGCGCCCGACACCCTGAGGCTCGCTGCGCGGTGTCCGCGCATGGTCGTACGGCTCATCCTCGCCGCTCTCTTCGCGCTCGTGCTCGCGGAATCCCCCGCGCGCGCCGACGAGATCGACGACTTCGAGGCGGCCCGCCGGAGCTACGAGGCACAGACCTACGGCGACGCCGCCCGCCGCCTCGAGGCGATGATCGGCGGCGAGGTCCCCGCGATCGAGAGCGAGATCCTCGTCCTCGAAGCCCGCAAGTACCTCGCCGCCACCTACCTCTTCCTCGGCCGCCGCGACGCCGCCACCGAACAGTTCCGGCTGCTCTTGCGGCAAGACCCGAGCTACCAGCTCGACCCTCTCGGCTTCCCCGCCGCGGTCCTCGAGGTCTTCTCCGAGGTCCGCACCGAGCTCGACGCCGCACGCGCCCGCGAAGAAGAAGAGCGCCGCGAGCGTCTCGAGCAGCTCCGGCGCGAGCGCCTCGAGACCTTGCTCGAACGCGAGACCCGCCTGACCCGCCTCCTCGAGCTCGCCCGCACCGAGACCGTCGAGACCCGCGCGAGCCGCGCCGTCGCGACCCTCCCTTTCGGCATCGGCCAGTTCCAGAACGGGCACGCCGGCTGGGGTCGTGCGTTCGCGGCCACCGAGCTCACCCTCGTGATCTTCTCCGCCGCCACCTGGGGCTGGCACCGCTGGCTCCGCGGCGAGGTCGACGAGGTCCCCCCCAACGAAGCCGACCGCTTCCGCCGCCAGGAGCGCGCGGCGCGCGTCACCAATCAGCTCTCGATGAGCCTCCTCGGGGCGGTCATGCTCGCGGGCATCCTCGACGCCCACCTCCGCTTCGTCCCCGTCCGCACCCGCACCCGCGAGCGCGAGCTCCCCGCCGATCTCGAGATGACCCCGGAGCCCCCCGAGCCCTCCCTCGAAGTCGGCCTCGGCCCCGGCGGCGCGTCCCTCCGGCTCCAGTTCTGAGCTCGCGTGCTCCGATCCTGCACACCGGATCAGCCCCGGATCTCACGTCATCACGCGTGATCCACCCCTCTGTGGACGAATCCGACCTTTGTTCCTTGACAGGTCGACCCTCCCCGGTATCTTTCGCCTCCCCCGAACCGCCGGGGCCCAAAAACGCGACGTTTTTAGGCCACCACTAGGCTAGACGAGGGCTCCAGACTCGGACGGGCGACCACGAACGCTCCGAGACCAGCCTCCCTCCGCCAGCCGGCGCCGGAAAAAGAGCAGCCAGAGACATGCCGACCATCAATCAGCTCGTGCGCAAGGGTCGGGAGCAGGTCCGAGTGAAGACCGCCTCCCCCGCGCTCCAGAACAGCCCGCAAAAGCGCGGCGTCTGCGTTCGTGTCTACACGACCACCCCGAAGAAGCCGAACTCGGCGCTCCGCAAGGTCGCGCGTGTCCGTCTCTCCAACCAGCTCGAGGTCACGACCTACATCCCTGGTGAGGGTCACAACCTCCAGGAGCACAGCGTCGTCCTCATCCGCGGCGGTCGTGTGAAGGACCTCCCGGGCGTGCGCTACCACGTCGTGCGCGGAACCCTCGACGCCACTGGCGCGGGCGGTCCGTCGAACACCAACAAGAAGAACCGTACGCAGGGTCGCTCCAAGTACGGCGTCAAGAAGCCGAAGAGCTGAGCCATGAGTCGTCGTCATTCTTCGAACAAGCGCCAGATCATTCCGGACGCCAAGTACAAGGACAAGATGGTGGCCAAGTTCACCAACATCCTCATGTACGGCGGCAAGAAGTCGACCGCGGAGCGCATGCTCTACGGTGCCTTCGACATCATCGAGGAGCGCTACAAGCAGCCCGCGATCGAGACGTTCCGCAAGGCCCTCGATCAGGTGAAGCCGAAGGTGGAGGTCAAGAGCCGCCGCGTCGGTGGCGCGACCTACCAGGTCCCCGTCGAGGTCCGCAACGACCGCCGCACCAGCCTCGCGATGCGTTGGCTCGTCACCTACTCCCGCCAGCGCGGCGAGAAGTCGATGACCGAGCGCCTCGCGGCGGAGTTCTTCGAGGCGTCCCAGGGCCGCGGCAACGCGGTCAAGAAGAAGGACGACACGCACAAGATGGCCGACGCCAACCGCGCGTTCGCCCACTACCGCTGGTGATCCGATCCCGCCCGGTCCGCCGGGCGGTTTCGCGTTGATCGACAAGCCCCGGATCGAGAAGGTCCGGATCGAGAAAATCCCGGAGATCAGGTCCCAAAACTTGGGAAACCACCTCCGAAGGGAGCCACCCACGAGCTCATGAAGAACCGCACATAGACGAGAGAATCCAGGAAGACCGTCGGCATCACGCGAGCCCCTAGAGCCAAGCGCTCCACGCTCCTGCCGCGACTGAGATCTCTCGAAGCCCTCCCTGATTTCAAGGTGACCCGAGGGTGGTCACCGAAAGGCTCGGGGAGGGTTTCGTGCGTTCAGAAGCCCAGATGACCCTGGGCTCAACCAAAGAGACCGAGTTTCTGGTTCCACCGCCCGCTGCCCGCACCGACTCTGCCCGAAGAACTATCGCTCCAGCCTCCACGACCCCCCGCCATGGCCCGCCAATATCCACTCGAACGCACGCGCAACATCGGCATCATGGCGCACATTGATGCCGGTAAGACGACGACGACCGAGCGGATCCTCTATTACACCGGGGTCAACTACAAGATCGGCGAGGTCCACGATGGCGCGGCCACGATGGACTACATGGAGCAGGAGCAAGAGCGCGGCATCACGATCACGTCGGCCGCAACGACCTGCTTCTGGAAGCCGGTGACGGGTGTGTTCGCGGACCAGATGTTCCGCATCAACATCATCGACACGCCCGGCCACGTCGACTTCACGATCGAGGTCGAGCGCTCGCTCCGCGTCCTCGACGGGGCCGTCGCCTGCTTCGACGGCAAAGAGGGCGTCGAGCCCCAGACCGAGACGGTCTGGCGTCAGGCCGACAAGTACGGCGTTCCGCGCATCTGCTTCGTCAACAAGATGGACAAGCCGGGGGCCGACTTCCCGCGCGCCGTCAAGACGATGAAGGATCGCCTCGGCGCGAACGCGATCCCGATCCAGCTCCCACTCGGCAGCGAGGGTGAGCACCGCGGCGTCATCGACCTCGTGAAGATGAAGGCGCTGCAGTTCAAGGACGACAAGCTCGGCGCCGAGTGGGACGAGATCGAGATCCCCGAAGAGTTCGCGCTCGAAGCCGAAGAGGCCCGCGCTGCGCTGCTCGAGGCGGTCTCCGAGGTCGACGAGGCGCTCATGGAGCGTTTCCTCGCCGACGACACGAGCTTCACCGTCGAAGAGGTCCAGGCCGCGATCCGCAAGGGCACCATCGCCCAGAAGTTCGTGCCGGTGCTCTGCGGCTCGGCGTTCAAGAACAAGGGCGTCCAGCAGCTCCTCGACGCCATCATCAACTACCTTCCCTCGCCGCTCGACATCAAGGACACCGAGGGCACGCACCCCGAGAACAAGGAAAAGAAGCTCACCCGCAAGGCCTCGGACGACGAGCCCTTTGCCGCGCTGGCCTTCAAGATCATCAACGATCCCTTCGTCGGTGCGCTCACCTTCCTCCGCGTCTACAGCGGCACGCTCCAGACCGGAACCGCGGTGCTCAACGCGACCACCGGCAAGCGCGAGCGCATCGGTCGTCTCCTGCGCATGCACGCGAACAACCGCGAGGACGTCAAAGAGGTCCACGCGGGCAACATCGTCGCGGCGGTCGGTCTGTCCAACGTCACCACCGGCGACACGCTGTGTGACGACAAGCACCCGATCATGCTCGAGCGCATGGAGTTCCCGAACCCGGTGATCTCCGTCGCCATCGAGCCGAAGACGAAGGTCGACTCCAAGAAGCTCGGCGAGGCGCTCTCGAAGCTCCAGCGCGAGGATCCCTCGTTCCGCGCCCACACGGACGAAGAGACGGGTCAGACGATCATCGCGGGCATGGGCGAGCTCCACCTCGAGATCATCGTCGACCGCCTCCGCCGCGAGTGGAAGGTCGAGGCCAACGTCGGCAACCCGCAGGTCGCGTACCGCGAGACGATCCGCGACTGGGTCAAGGCCGAGGGCAAGCTCAAGAAGCAGTCGGGCGGCCGCGGCATGTTCGGTCACTGCTGGATCGAGATGGGCCCCTCCGAGCACGGCGCGGGCTTCGTCTTCGAGAACAACATCGTCGGCGGCGTGATCCCGAAGGAATTCATCTCGCCGATCGAGAAGGGCATCCGCGACGCGATGACGCGCGGTGTCCTCGCCGGCTACCCCGTGATCGACTGCCACGTGAAGCTCTTCGACGGCAGCTACCACGACGTCGACTCCAACGCGGCGGCCTTCGAGATCGCGGGCTCGCTCGCCTTCCAGGAAGCGGCCAAGGCGGCCGGCATCCACCTCCTCGAGCCGATGATGGCCGTCGAGGTTCGCACGCCCGAGGACTACATGGGCGACGTCATCGGCGATCTCAACAGTCGCCGCGGCGCCGTCAACAACATGGACTCCGTCGGCAACATGCAGGTCATCCGCGCGCAGGTCCCGCTGTCCGAGATGTTCGGTTATGCGACCGACCTCCGCAGCAAGACGCAAGGTCGCGCAACCTACACGATGACCTTCGACAAGTACGCGGCCGTCCCGGCGAACATCGCGGACGAGATCGTCAGAAAGGCGAAGGGTGAGTGAGCGATCGCCCGATCGATTCCGATCGGACGTGTCAACCTCGCCCCGCCGAAATCCGTTTTGAAGCGACTTCCCTCAGAAAGAGGAAACGACCATGGCCAAAGAACAGTTCGTCCGTAACAAGCCGCACATCAACGTCGGAACCATCGGTCACATCGACCATGGCAAGACGACGACGACGGCCGCGATCACGAAGGTGATG
>JALOQC010000240.1 GCA_025453555.1 Myxococcota bacterium
CACCGGCTCGTGCACCTCGTCGTCGCGGTGGAGCTGCACCGCGAGCAGGTGCCCGTCGAGGTGGTTCACACCGACCAAGGGCAGCCCGGTCTTCCACGCCAGCGCCTTGGCGACCTGCACGCCGACCAGCAGCGCACCCGCGAGCCCGGGACCCTCGGTGACCGCGATGCCTGCGAGCGCGTCGAGCCCACCGGGCAGCGCGCGCAGCGCCTCGTCGACGACCGGCACCACCGCGCGAAGGTGGGCGCGCGCCGCCAGCTCGGGCACCACGCCACCGAAGGGCGCGTGCTCCGCGATCTGACTCGCCACCACGTCGGCGATCACCGTTCCGTCGGCCGACACGATGGCGGCTGCGGTCTCGTCGCACGAGCTCTCGATCCCGAGGACCCACATGAGGCGCGGAGCCTAACGCGAGGAGGATGACCGCGCCCGAACCGACGCTTGGTCGTGGAGTGATCGTGATCGCGGTCGTGGTCGTGGTCGGTCGTGAACGTGAACGTTGCGCTACCGATCGGAACGCTCACTCCGACCCCATCACCGCGCCTGACGCTTCACCCGAAACACCCCGAAGAAATCGCATCGTCCACCCGCGAACGCGCCGCAATCGTCGGGCGAACAATCGTCCGCGCCGTCGCCCGCGAGCACGCGCACCTCGACCTCGCCGTCGCGCATCAGCGAGAGGAAGACCATCGCGTCACGCCCCGCGAGCGGGCCCGTGGTCGGCTCGAGCGCGTAGATGAAGTTGCGCGCGCGCTGTCCGCCCGGGAAGTCGTATTGACTGAGGGCGTCGTGCGCGAGCGCGGCGATCGGACGCAGCGGCTCCGAGGTGAAGGTCGCGCCGCACGGCTCGTCGTGCGTGCTCAGCACCCCGGGGTTGCTCGCGTCGCTCGGATCGAAGGTGAGCTCGATCGTGGTGAGCGGCGCGAAGCCGCGACGGATGAAGGAGCAGCTCCCGCTCGGGCACGTCGCTTCGTCGTTGCCGACCACCACGCCGCGGTAGACCTCGCCTTCGTCGGTGCGCCACGCGTCGAGGCTCTCGCACGACGTCGTGACCGCGAGGGTCGCGATCGACACGAAGATCCGGGCGAGGCGAATCACGCGCGCAGCGTAGCATCGGCGCGAAGGTCTGCGTCGCTCGCTCCCACGAGACGACGCTCGGCGACGGGCGCTGCGGACCGCTCGACGGCTCAGCGCGACATCCGCGCGAGGTGGCGCGCGAACCGCCACATCACCCACAGATGTGCGATCGCTTGGGTGCGGCGGTAGACGAAGAACGGGAGGCGCGGGATGTAGTCGTGCAGCGCGGCGAGCACCGTCTGCGTGCCGCGAACCTCGCGGAGCTCGAGGCGACCTCGCCCATCGTCGTTCGAGAGGAGCCCGCCCACGATGTAGAGCAGCGGACGATCGTCGGTGCTCCGCTCGGGGGCGAGTCGAAGCTCCAAGAGCGAGACGCGCGTGCCGGCGATCGCGATCCGCGCGTGGGCGCCGTCCTCGAAGAGATCGACCCGAAGAAACGGGCGCATCGCGCCTTCGAGCCAGCGAAAGTACTCGACCGCGACCCACCGGGCGCTCCGCCCACCCGGCAGGGGCAAGCGCTGGATGCTCCGCGCTCGCCGCGGGCGTCGAGGCTCGCGCGACTTCGGCGGCTTTGGGGTCGCATCGACCTGCTTGTTCGCCTCGGCCGAACGCATCTCGGCGATGGACTGCGCGAGCACGTCGCGGAACGGAATGCCCTCCACGCCCGCGGCGTCCGCGAGCTCGCGATCGCGCGCCACCATCTCGTGGCGAAGGCTCTGCACGAGCGGAGCGACGAGCGCGCGGGAGGCGCCGGAGAAGAGGGTCACCCACAAGGTGGAGAGCGACGGGGAGAACAGAGGCACCGTCAGCAGCCAGCGTCGCTTCCCGAGCGCCTCCGCGGTCAGCTCCATCATCTCGCGGTAGGTCAGCACGTCGGGTCCGCCGATGTCGTACGTGCGCGACGCGCAGCTCTCGCGACCGATCGCGAACGACAAGAGCGCGACCGCGTCGTCGAGCGCGATCGGCTGCGTACGCGTCGCCGTCCACGCCGGGCAGACCATCACGGGGAGCCGCTTCACGAGGTTCGTGAGGATCTCGAACGAGGAGCCCCCCGGCCCGACGATCAATCCCGCGCGGAGCGTCGTCACCGGCACGCCGTGCGCCGCGAGCACGCGCTCGACTTCGAGTCGACTCTCGAGGTGCTCGGAGAGCTCACCGTGCGCGGGCACCAGACCGCCGAGATAGACGATCTGTTTCACCCCGGCCTTCGCGGCCGCGCGCGCGAAGTTGTCCGCGCAGAGGAGATCGAGATCCTCGAAGCGCGCTTGGGTCAGCGCGTCGTTCGGCATCATCGAGTGCACGAGGTAGACGGCGACGCTCGCGCCCTCGAGCGCGCGCTCGGTCTCGAGCATCGAGAAGAGGTCCACCGCTCTCCACTCGTCGTAGCCCTCGCTCGGTGCGCGTCGCGAACGGCTCAGCCCCACCAAGCGAAAGCGACCCTCCTGCGCGAGCGCCGCGCCGAGCGCACGGCCCACGAAGCCGGAGGCCCCAGCGACGACGAGAACGGGGAGCTCTTCGGCCATGGAGTCCATCGTGGTCCTCGCGGCGCTTCCGACCAGTCGGCGGGACGAGTTTCGTGGCCGCGGGATCCACGAACGACGCCTCCGGTGCTCAGCCGATTCGAAAGAGCGCCTCGCTGATCCCGTGGGGCGCGCGTGCGAAGGACTCGCGCACGTGTCGCGCGACGCGCGTGCGATCGGTGCCGGCGACGAAGGTGTCGCGGTGGGGAACGCCGAGCAGGGTGCCCGGGCCGAGCGACGCGACCAACGCGTCACGCACGTCCGGCAGCAACACGCGCGCGGAGTCGAGACCGTCGCCCGTGCGCGCGACGACCACACCTTCGTTCTCGAGCGTCACGAGCTTCGGCGGCGGACGCAGCGCGAGCGCCAGCAGCGCGGTGGCGAAGGGCTCCGCGCCCTCCGCGCGCCAACGTTCTTCTTCGTCGCGCCGCACGTAGCGCGCGCGACCCTCGAAGCGGAGCTGGAGCGCGACCGAGACGTCGTGACCGAACGATGCCGTCCAGAGCGCCTCCGCGCGCGTGCCGAGTCCTTCCAGCAGCTTCGGTCCGATCAGCCGCGGCACCAGGCGCGCTTCGACCTCCGCGAACGAGAGCGCGCGCGCGTCCTCCGAGCCGCCTGGCAAGAGCGCGATCAGCCGCCGCGCCGCGCCTTCGAGCACCCCGGGGATCGCACCGAGCTCCGCGAGCCGCTGCAGGTCGATCTCGACGTCGTCCGCGAGCTCGAGCTCCAGGCCGAAGCGCGCGCGGATCGAGAGCTCGGGTCGCTCCGCCGCGAGCACGCGCCGAAACGCGCCCACCACCCGCGCGACCGGGCCTTCGCCGCGCGCCTCCGCCTCCGCGGCCTGAAGGCGGGCGCGCAGCTCGTCGTCGGTGCTCTCCGCGTCGAGGATCGCGTCGATCGCGCCGAAGGGATCGAAGAACCCGTCCGGGCCGAGCAGCACGCGGTGCTCGCCCCGCCGCGCGACGTGGGCCGCGCCGAGTCGATCGACGAGCAGCGCGCCGAGGAACGCGCCCGCGCCCTCGACGAAGCGCGCGTCGTCGTCGTCGCTCGCCTTCGTGTCGTGGGCGAAGGCGTCGATCGCGTCCGCGAGCCAGCGCACGGCTTCGGCGCCGCGTGGCAGCGGCTCGGGAGCGCGACGCCACGCGCAGAAGCGCCGCGCGACCTCCGGGAAGGCGCCGCCTCGCTCACCGAGCTCGTCGAGCCAGCTCACGCGCGGGAGGGTACCGCCGAGGCCGTGGGCGGCTGTGAGACCCGCCCACGCCCATGTCGTACGTCAACAGATGCCGTCGACGTACCCAATCGGGATGACCCCCGGCAAGGTGTCGGTTTGGTTGATGCGGATCCCGGAGTTCTCGAGGGAGAGAGAAAGCGATTTCGCGGTGAAGCGTCGATGTCCAGGGAAACCCGTCATCGCTAGCGCGCGCGACACGAGTCGGGAGAGCGCCGTCTCGTCGTGACAGAAGGTCGGAACGATGAGACGGCCGCCGGGCTTCACCACACGTCGAAGTGCCGCGAGAGCCAGCGGCAAGTCCGGCACGAGGTGGAGCACGTTCGCCGCGACGGCCGCGTCGAACGTCGCGTCGTCGAATGGCAGAGCGTAGAGATCGGCCTGCTCGCATCGTACGTTCGTCGCGCCGGCGTCTCCCATGCGCTTCGTGAGCGCTGAGACCATCGCCGCCGAGTAGTCCGTAGCAATGAGCTCCGTTGCGCTGGCGGCGAGCGGAAGTGTGACGAGCCCGGTGCCGGCCCCAACCTCGAGCACACGCCCGAGGCCGCGCGTCGCCTCTCCCACCAGTTCGACCATTCGAGGAATCGGACGCCCGAGGAGTGACATCGAGCGGTCGTAGTTCTTTGCGTGCTTGTCCCAGTAGAGTCGCCCATTCTGGTCAGATTTCATACTCGAAACCTCTTCTCGCTAGCTCGCACAGGCGTCGCTGTCTGTGACGGTAGAACAGCTGGGCGAAGACCCACACGAACGCTGTCAAGATGCCCGCTCGTACCTCGACATCATCGGTGTATTTCGTTCTCCCGTCCGAGGCGGGTTCGACGCGAATGGTGTGGTCCCACCGCCTCGCAATCCGTCCGCTCCCGTCGTCGCGGAGCTCGCGTGTCGTGGTGTTCGTGGATCGAGAGATCCGGATGAGCTGTCGGCCCACCGGAAGCCAGCCCAAGACCAGCATCCGCACTTCGTAGGTCGCGTCCGACCAGACTGGCGGCAACTCGGGCGGATCGACGGCGCGAAATCGCACCAACGGTGCCGCGACGTACTCCAGCAATCGAGAGGTCTGGACATCATCCCAGACGCGATCGGGCGCCGCCGCGAGGATCGTTGCGAGCGCGACTCTCACGGGCGCCTCCCATCGCGGTACGCCAGAAGTCGGAGAGCGTTCGCGACCACGAGCAAGGTCGAGCCCTCGTGAAGGGCGACCGCGACGCCGATCTTGGCGAAGTCGAAGATGGTCGCGGGGATGAGGAACGCAACCATCCCGAGGCTGGCCCAGAGGTTCTGCCGGATGATGCGGCGGGCGGCTCGACTCAGCCCCACGGCGAAGGGCAACGCTGTCAGGTCGTCAGCCATCAATGCAACGTCGGCGGTCTCGAGAGCCACGTCGGATCCCCCCGCGCCCATCGCAATTCCGACCGTGGCGGTGGCCATCGCGGGCGCATCGTTCACGCCGTCGCCGACCATCGCCACGCGGCTCTTCGAGCTCGCCAGCTCAGCGATTGCGGCGACCTTCTGCTCGGGGAGCAGGTCGCCACGAGCGACGCGGATCCCAACGTGCTTCGCCACCGAATCAGCCACCTGCTGATTGTCGCCGGTCAGCATGATCGTCTGTTCGATGCCGAGGGTGTGCAGTTCCGCGACGACGGCCCGTGCACTCTCGCGCGGCGTGTCCATCACCCCGAGGACACCGAGGAAGCGGACGCCACAGCGCACGACCATGACCGTACGGCCATCGCGTTGCAGCTCGCCCACGGCGTCGGACACGCTCTGCGGAAGCGTCCCATCGCGCGTGAACAGTCCCGGTTTCCCGATCTCTACTTGCGCGCCGCCCAGCGTCGCGCGCACCCCGTAGCCGATCACGGCGTGCACCTCGGACGCTTCGAGAATCGTGAGACCAGGGCGCCGAGCACTGGCGCCTTCCACGATCGCGTTCGCCAGCGGATGGTCGGACTGTTTCTCTACGGCAACTGAAACCGCGAGCAGTTCTTCTTCTTCGATCCCGTCGAGGGTGATGACCTCGGTGAGACGCGGCTTGCCTTCGGTGAGGGTACCCGTCTTGTCGAAAGCGATCGCGCGAACGAGCCCGAGCGACTCGAGATGCGCGCCACCTTTCACGAGGACACCGGCCCGCGCCGCTCGTGCAACTCCAGACAGGACGGCGCTCGGCGTCGCGATCGCCAGCGCGCACGGACTCGCGGCGACGAGCACGGCCATCGCGCGGTAGAAGCTCGCGGCGAAGGGTTCGTCGACCACCACCCAGGCGAACAGCAGTCCGACGACGACCACGAGGATGACCGGTACGAACGCGCGCTCGAATCGGTCCGTGAACTGTTGCGTCGCTGACTTCTGCGTCTCGGCCTCGGCCACGAGCTTCACGACACGAGCCAGCGTGCTCTCGCCCGCAGACTTCGTGACCACCGTGGTGATGGCGGCAGCTCCGTTGATGGTGCCAGCGAACACGCGATGCTCCGCCCCCAGCGCCTCGGGAGCGGCCTGCGCGCTCTCGAACTCGTCAACGGCTCGCTTCTCGACTGGGATGCTCTCGCCCGTGATCGGCGCCTGATTCACGCTGCTCGATCCGGCGCTCACGAACCCGTCCGCCGGGATGCGCGTGTTGGGCTTCACCAGGATGCGGTCGCCCACGACTAGCTCCTCCACCGCCACCTCTTCCTCGCGACCGTCGTCGTCGATGCGGAGCGCCGTCTCGGGGACCAGCTTCGCGAGCGCGCCGATGGCGTTGCGCGCGCGTCGCATCGCATAGCCCTCGAGCCCATGACCGAGGGTGAAGAGAAACAACAAGAGGGCTCCTTCGAACCACTCACCCAGGATGGCCGCGCCGATCGCTGCGAGCAGCATGAGAAAGTCGATCTCGAACTTGCGCGCACGGAGCGCGACGACGACCTCCTTCACCGTGAACCAGGCCCCTAGGAGGTACGCGATGACGAAGAGGCTGGTCGTCACCAGCGATGCCACCCCCGCCTTCTCGAGGCCCCAGCCGATGCCCGTCAGCGCCCCGCACGCGAGGCTGAAGAGCAGCTCGGAGTGCTCGCCGAACGGGCCTCCGTGATCGTGATCGTGATCGTGATCGTGATCGTGATCGTGATCGTGATCGTCACCGTGATCATGATCGTGATCGCCACCGTGATCGTGATCGTCACCGCGATCGCTATCGTGATCGGAGTACGCGACGACGCCCGCCTTGGACGCGACTGCCAGGAGGGTCTTTCGATTCGTCTTCGTCGGGTCGAACTCCACGTAGAGGCGACGGGAACCGAACGCGACGGAAACGTGGAGCACTCCCATCTGACGTTCGAACACGCCTTCGACGAGGCGGGCCTGACGTTCGTGGCGCAAGCCAACCGCTGGTGCCGACAGGTGCTCGTATTGCGCGTTCAGCGCGGCGCCGGTGCTCTCGACCAGCGCTTCCACCTCCTCGAGCCGGACGGAGGACGGTTCGTAGTGAAGACAAAGCTTCGGATGTTCGGGATCCTCTCGGTCGACGTGCACACGAGTGATCCCGTGAGTCGCGCCGAGCGCGGCGACCATGCGCGCCACGCACGCGTCACACGCCGCAGCATCGCTCGGAAGCGCCAGTTGCAGGTCGAGCTTGTGCTTCGTCACGCTGCCTCCTCCCCCTTCGGAGAATTGCGGTAGATGAAGGCGTAGGCGGTGGGCAGGACGAACAACGTCAACACCGTCGCGCTGACGAGGCCGCCAATCACGACGGTTGCCAGCGGCCGCTGGACCTCTGCGCCCGCACTCGACGAGAGCGCCATGGGGATGAAGCCGAGAGCTGCCACGGTCGCAGTCATCACGACGGCGCGCAGTCGCGACTCGGCGCCCTCGCGCGCCGCTTCGAGGGGCGACCGTCCGTGCTCCCGGAGCTTCTTGATGGTCGTGAGGAGCACGACCCCGTTGAGCACCGCGATACCGAAGAGCGCGATGAAACCGATCGCAGCGCTGATGGAGAACGGCATGCCCCGCAGGGCCAGTAGGAACACGCCACCGACCGCGGCGAAAGGAACGTTGAGGTAGATGAGCAACGCTGGCTTGAGCTGCCCGAATGCCATGTAGAGCAGGACGAAGATGAGCCCGAGGGCGACGGGAACGGCGACGGCGAGCCGCTCGGATGCGGCGCTGAGGTTTTCGAACTGCCCCCCCCATTGAACGACGTAGCCTGGCGGCATCTGCACCTCATCGTGCACGCGCGTCCTTGCATCGCTCACGAAGGAAGCGAGATCTCGCCCCCTCACGTTGGCTTCCACGCTCGTGCGGCGACGGACCGACTCGCGACTCACGCTGGCGGGCGAGTCCACGATTTGGATGCTCGCGATCTGGCCCAGCGGCACCAGAGGCCCATTCCCGCTCACGGGGAGGTGCCGCACTTGGTCGATGTCGTCGCGAAGAGCCTCCGGGACGCGCACCTGGAGTCGGAAACGGCGCTCTCCTTCGTAGACTTCACCGACGTTCCGACCGCCGAGCGCCTCGATCGCGTCGAGGGCGTCGCGCACCGCGATCCCGTAGCGCGAGGCAGCGGCCCGATCGATGGTCACCTCGAGCGTCGGGAGGCCTGCGAGCTGCTCGCCGCGGACGTCGGTCGCGCCAGCGATCCCACGCACGACGCCTTGTACTTGCAAGCTGAGTCGTTCGAGCGTCGCGAGGTCGTCACCGTAGATGGTGATCGCGACGTCGGACCGAGTTCCGCTGATCAGCTCCGCCATGCGCAGCTCGATGGGTTGCGAAAACGAGAAGCCGAGGCCGGGCAGGGCTTCGGTGAACCGCGCGGACATGCGCTCAATCAGCTCCTCGCGTGTGTCCGCTGTCGTCCACTCGTCCTGGGGCTTGAGGGCCACGATGCAGTCCGACAGCTCGACCCCCATCGGATCGGTAGCGATCTCCGCACGCCCCGTCTTCGATACGACGGTCACGACCTCGGGGAACTCGCGGATCACCTGCTCGAAGCGTGTCGCACTCCGAACGCTCTCCTCCAGAGAGACACTCGGCAGCCGCAGGATTTGGATTGCCATGGCGCCCTCGTCCAGACGCGGAACGAACTCTGCCCCCATCCGCGAGGCGACGACGCCGCTCACCGCGAGCAGGCCGAGAGCGACCGCGATGACCCTTTTCGGGGTGGTCATCAACGGGCCCAAGAGGCGGGGGTACGCCCGGTGGAGGAGCCTGACGAGGAACGGTTCCTTCTCCTCCGTGTGCTGCCGAAGGAACGTCGCGACCAGCACCGGCACGAAGGTGAGCGACGCCACGAAGGCGCCAAGCAGCGCGAACAGCACCGTGAGGGCCATCGGCTTGAACATCTTCCCCTCGATGCCAGCGAGGGTGAGGATCGGGATGTAGACGATGACGATGATCGCTTCGCCGAAGAGCGCGGCTTTGCGCACGTCGAGCGTGGAGTTGAGAACCACGTCGGCGGCCTCGTTGTAGGTCATCGGGCGCTTGTGACCGCGAGCGGCTGCCGCCAGATGAACGACGGCGTTCTCGACGACGATGATGGACCCGTCCACGACGATTCCGAAGTCGATGGCTCCGAGGCTCATCAGGTTGCCCGAGATCCCGAGGGCCTTCATCGCGGTGAACGCCACCAACATCGCGAAAGGGATGGCAGCGGCGACGATGAGGCCGCCGCGGATACTGCCGAGGAGCAGGAACAGCACCCCGATGACGAACAACGCCCCCTCGGCGAGGTTCTTCGCCACGGTATCGATGGTGCGGTTCACGAGCTCAGCGCGGTCGTAGAAGACGTCGATGGTCACGCCGGGTGGCAGCGAGGGCGCGATCTCGGCGATCTTCGCCTTCACGTTCTCGACGACCTCGCGGCCATTGGCTCCCACGAGCATCATCACGATGCCCGTCACCACCTCGCCGCGACCGTCGCGCGTGACGGCGCCCTGGCGAATGAGCGGCGCCAGGTGAACTCGAGCGACATCGCGCACCCGCACGGGCACACCATCCTCGCGCGTCTCGATCAGCACGTCGCCGATCTCGTCGAGGCTCTGGATGCGACCCTCGCCCCGCACGAGGAGCTGCTCGCCGGAGCGCACGAGGTAGCCGCCGCCCGCCGTGGCGTTGTTGCGTTCGATGGCCTCGAAGAGGTCGTTGAGCGACACCTCCAGCGCCCGCAGGCGGTCCGGAAGGACCTCGACCTCGTAGGTCTTCAGCTCGCCGCCGAACGAGTTGACCTCGACGACGCCAGGCACGGAGCGCAGCTCGTAGGCCACGAACCAGTCGAGCACGGAGCGTAGCTCCATGGGCGTGTAGCACTCGTCGGTGTCGGGCAGATCGGCAGCGCACATGTCCTCCGCGCGCACCTCGAACTGGAAAATCTCCCCCAAGCCCGAGCTCAACGGACCGAGCTCGGGGGAGGCGCCTTCGGGGAGCCGCTCGCGCGCTTGCACGAGCCGCTCGGAGATGAGCTGCCGCGCTCGAAGGAGGTCCGTGTCCTCCTCGAAGACGATCGTCACCGCCGACAGGCCAAACCGCGACACACTGCGAATTTGTTCGACACCGGGGAGCCCGCTCATCGAGGACTCGACAGGGAACGTGATGGTTCGCTCGACGTCGACGGGACCGAGCGCCGGCACGTTCGTCAGCACTTGTACTTGAACGTTCGTGATGTCGGGGACCGCGTCGATGGGCAGCTGCTGTGCGCTGCGGACGCCCACGGCCGCGACGATGGCGACGAACGCGAAGACGAGAAGGCGCCACTTCAGGCAGAGTTCGAGGAGCTTCTTCATCGCTTGTCCCTCAGTGCGCGTGGCCTTCGGAGAGCTCGCCGCTACGCAGCGCGCTCTTCAGAACGAAGGCGCCGCTCACTGCGAGACTCGCGCCCTCCTCCAGCCCCGACCGCACCTCGAAGAGGCCGCCTGCGCGACGCCCGAGCACGACGGGCTGAGGGCGGAAGCTGTTCGGCTCGTCGGCGGGGACGAACACCACCGTCTGACCGTCGAGTGTCGCCACCGCGTCGGCGGGCACCACGAGCACGCGCTCGTCCGTGCTTCCGCCGACGAGCTCGATGCTTCCGAAGAGCCCACTGCGAAGCCGCGCGTCGGGAGCCCGAAGCGTCACGCGAACGGGAAGCGAGCGAGTTCGTTCATCCAGGGCCGGTGCGACGTACGTGATGCTGCCAGGCATCGCGACATCGGGAAACGCGTGGAGCCGGACGATGACCGACGAGCCTTCTTCGACGCGCGCCAACTCGAGCTCGGGCACGTTGCCGCGCACCCATACCTTCGTGGGGTCGGTGACAATGAACGTGGCCTGGTCCGGCGTGGCCGTCTCTCCCAGCGTCCCATTCACCGCGACCACGACGCCCTCGATCGGAGCCGTCAACGAGAGCTCCCCTGCTCGGCCCGAACCGAACACGGACAGTTGACGCCGCAGCCCCTCGACCTCGGCGCGCAACTCGCCTACCTGCGCCTCCGCATCGACGAGTGACCGTTGCGCCCCGATGCCTTCCGTCGAGAGCTGCTGTTGGCGTCGCAGCGTGGACTCCGCAGCGGCGAGTCTCGCGCGTGCCTGTTCGAGCTGCGAACGGGCGGTCGAGACATCGCTGGAGGCGACGACGCCGAGGAGCTGGCCACGGCGCACGCGCTCGCCCAGCGCGACTGAGACACGGGTGATGCGGCCGGGCACCAGTGGCCCGACGTGCGCCGTGCTGCTCGGCTCGAATTGCACCTCGGCGGGGATCGCTACGCCGCCCGTCAGAGCACGACGCTCCGCGGCAGCCACACGGATGCCGGCGCGGTCGAGGGCCTCGGCCGAGAGATGTACCTCGTCCTCGTGCTCGTCCTCGTGGCCCGCCTCTTCGGCGTGCTCGTCGTGTCCGTCGCCCGCCTCTTCGGCGTGCCCGCTTGCCTCGGCGTGCCCGCTTTCCTCGGCGTGCCCGCTTTCCTCGAGGCTGCCCTCGTTGCAAGCCGAGGCCACCAAGGCGACTCCGAAGTACGTCAGAAGCATGCGGTTCATCGGGTGCTCTCCTCGTGGTCGCGTAGGTCGACGCCAACGACCCGCTCGAGCCTGGCCAACGCGACGAAGTAGTCCTGTTGCGCACCGAGCGCGTCGCTCTGGATGCGCAGCAGGCGCTCGCGCCCGATGGCGAGAGCGAGAAGGTCGATCTCGCCGAGCTCGAACGACCGTTGTAGAAGTGCGAGGCTCTCCTCGAAGAGAGGAAGGATCTCGGTGCCGTACGCGCGGGCGCGCGCAGCGGCGGCGGCGACCTCACTGCGGGCCGCGGCGAGTTCGCCATCGAGGAGGCGTCGGGACGCCTCCAACTCGGCCTCTGCAACCGTCACGTCTGCGCGCGCCCTCGCGCGGTCTCCTTGGTTGCGTTGAAAGCTCGGGATGGGAATGGAGACGACGCCCATCACGACGTCATATGCGCCCTCCGCGCTCGGATTGCCCTCACGTCGATACTGAACGCCGAGGGAAGGACGCGGCCAGGCCTCACGATCCGCGAGCGTCGATCGCGCCTCCGCTTCTCGGATTCGCGTGGCGTTGGCGCGGAGACTCGGAAGGCGCGCCTGAGCGACTTCACGGAGTCGATCGAGCGGCGGTGGATCTGCGGGGCTACCGGCGGCACCAACCGGCATCGGTGGTGCGTCGACGGGCCAGCCCGAGAGCTGGGCGAGACGGACGCGCGAGGCAAAGAACGCTTGCTGGGCAGCGACGAGAACCTGCTCCGCCTGAGCCACCTCGGCCCGTGCGAGTCTCAGCGCGAGCGGCGATGCTTCTCCGGCTGCGATCTGTCGGTCGACGACCCGAGACACCTCTCGCTGAAAGCTCACCACGCGCTCGGCGAGACGCATGCGCTCCTGGTCGACGATCGCTCGGTGAAACGCGGCATGCACGTCGCAATGCACCGCCCAACGAATCACCTCGATTTCGGCCTCGGTCAGATCGCGAAGTGCATTGGCGGCGTCGAGGCGTGCACCTCGTTCACCCGCGATCTGGATCTGCTGCATCAGTGAGACGTCGACATCGACGCCCGTGCCCGAGACGCCGATGCGTGGACCCACGGCAACCGACACTTCGGGATTCGTCGGCAGTCGGAGCGACGCGCCCACGCGGGCCGCCTCCGCACGGGAGCGTGTGCTTCGTGCGACGGTGAGCACGGGCGAGCGCCGATCTGCAAACGCCAAGATGCCTTCGAGCGACACCTCGCTTCCAGCGGCGGGATCCGGGACGGGATCCGCTCGCGCGGCGTGGCGCAACTCTACGTGGGCATCTGCCCCGCTCCTCGAATGCGACGGCGGCGCGCTTCTCGTGCCGCCGCGCACCTGTGCGGATGCGTTCGCGCACGCAAGCAATACTACCGCGACGAGCACAAACCTACTAATCGACATAGTAGATGCGAACAAACGTGTACGGTGTGGTCGAGGCATCGGGTTCCTCAGCGCCAGAAGTAGGTGAGGGCGCGCTCCGTGCTCGTGTGGAGCAGATCGAGCACTGCGGTCCCCGTATGGTGCGGAAGAAGCAGTGCTACGAGCAGGAGCACCATCGCCACCGGGAATGTCGAGAGACCTTGGTGGCAACAACGGGTCGGAGCTTGCTCTGAGAAAGCCAGCAGCATGCCGATGCGGAACTTGAGGACCGCGGTGTCGCGCGCGCCGAGCGCGACGGGTTCGCGGGCGCCAGGCCGAGCCGCAATCACGATGGCATCGGCAAG
>JALOQC010000675.1:0-2569 GCA_025453555.1 Myxococcota bacterium
TCGGGGGCCCTGCGGAGCGCAGGCTCAGACCGAACACTTCGTCGAACTTCAAACCCGAATCCTGCCGACGAAGTGTCTTGACAGAAGGGGAACGCTACACAGCGACGGCGTCTTCGTCCATCCTCGGACGCTCGAGACGACCCACTTCTCGAGTCTGACGGAGCTGTCGGCGGTGCTCGCGTCAGATCCTACGGTGCGCGCCTGCGTGGTCCGGCAGCTCTTGCAGTTTGCGTATGGCGACCTGCTCCACGGCACGGGGGACGCGTGCATCCAAGCCGCGATCGTGGCGGATACAGGAACGGAAGCTTCCTTCCGTCAGGTCGTGCGCGCCATCGCGCTCCACCCTTCGTATCGGAGGATCTCACCATGATCGGAAGGAAGCGCCTCAGTCGTCGGACCTTTCTCCGCGGCGCCGGGGCGGTCGCGATCGCGCTGCCCTTTCTCGACGAGATGCGCCCGAGTCGCGCCCGCGCCGAGGCGCCCGACGCGTTGCGTTGCTTCACCGTCTTCTTCGCTCACGGAGTACCGCTCCCGGTGCTGCGGAACGGGCTGCGAGGTGCGCTCGCACCGTTGGCGCGCGTTCAGCACCGTCTGGGATTCTATGGCGGAGTGGACCTCCACGCAGGGAGCGGGAACGGACACGAGACCGGCGGAATGAGCGTGTTCTGCGGCACCGAACGACGTTCTGAAAGTGCGTCCGGCGGAGCGTCCATCGAGCAGGTGATGCGCGGTAGAGTGGGCGCAGGAGGTTCGTCGACTCATCTTCCGTACTTCAACATGGGCTCGTACTTTCGTCGCAACGACGTCTTTCGATACTGCCATTCATGGAACGCAGACGGTTCTCCGACCGAGGTTCCGATCGACGAGCCTGCGGAGCTTTTTCGCCGACTCTTCGGGGGCCGTTCCTCGGAAGAGTCGTCGGGCGACGAGAGCGTGAGCCGACGGCGCCGTTTCCGGCGGAGTATCCTGGACACGGTGCTCGAGGACTACCGACACCTCACGAGCGACGCGGGTCCGCTGACGCATACCAGCCGTGCTCGCGTTCGTGAGCATCTCGAGCGTCTGCGCGAGCTCGAGCAGCGGGTCGAGGGCGCCGGGAGCGTGCTCGCGTGCGCCACCCCCGACCCGGTGGGCACCGTGGCGCGACTCTGGAACGAGGAGCAGGACACACCCCCCAACAAACCGACGGTGGTGCCAGAGCGCTGGCTCGATCATTGGGAGCTGATGAGCGACCTTTACGCACTAGGCGTTCACTGCGATCTCTTCCGATTCGGGCACGTTTCTTTCCAAGGAGCAGCCGAACGCGTGTTTCTTCGTGGCCCCTACCGCTTCGACGGTCGAGACATCGAGTTCGACGATCGCACCGACCACCACGAGGCGTGGCATGCGTACGGCGGCGGTGCCGAGCCCGAGCCCCGCATGGCTTGGCACATGCACTTCATCCTCGATCAGACGGTGCGCTTCCTGGAGAAGCTCGACGATCCGAGCCATCCCACCGCCACGGGCCGCACGATGCTGGAGGACGCGCTCGTCGTCGTCGCGACGGAGCTGGGCGATGGGAGCCAACACAGCACCCGAAACGTGCTGCATGCCGTGAGCTCCGCGGGGGGACGGCTCCGGACGGGAGTGGTCGACGAAGCCCCCATTGCGCAGGTGGACTTTCTCAACACGTGTCTCGCCGGCGTGGGGCTCGACGTGTCGATGGGCGACGCGCGACATGCGACCGGCCTGGTCGATCGGATGCTGACGTGATGCCGACGAAGTCGTCCGCTCGATCAGCCACCAGCGCCGCTCCGCCGAGAGGCATGCGCTCGTTCGCGCGCAAGGTGACGGTTTCCGCTCTCGTTCTGGCATTCGGTCTCGTGCCGGCGTGCGGAGCACCTCTCGATTCGGAGGTCGATGCCGGCAACGACGGAGGCGCAGACACGGCGATTCCTCACGACGCGCACCCGAGCTCGCCGGGCGATGCGGCAATCGATGTGGGAATCGTCGACGCAAATGGCGACGCAACCGTCCCGCCGATGGATGGAGAGGTTCCCCGCCACGCTCGTATCCTCTTCGTCGGGAGCTCGAGCACCTACTGGAGTGATCAGCCCGAGCAACTTCGTTCGTGGATCGATCTCTTCCACCCGGCGTGGACGGCCGAGGTCTCGATGATCGGACGGAGCGGCACGGACTACCCCGACTATCTCGCGCCCGGCTTCGAGGCGGAGTACGGCCTCCCGGCGGGGATGAGTGTCCTCGAGCTCGTGCGAGACGGCGACTGGGACTTCGTGGTGGTTCAAGTGAACGTCCACAAGTGGTCGCCGTCCTTCGATGCTGCGCTCGTTCGCTTCGTGGAAGCCGCACGCGACGGCGGCGCAGCGACCGTGATCTACGAGATGGGTTGGCGAAATAGCGACGTCGTCGTCACCGACGTCTATCGCTTCGCGGCCGACCACGAGGTCCTGGTCGCGCCATGTCGCTCGCTCTGGCTCATGACCCGCGACGAGCTGGGTTTGCACGACGTCTTCGATCAGCGTTTCAAGGAACCGGATGGGCCTCACCCCGGCGAGCTCGGGACGCTGCT
>JALOQC010000675.1:2589-5025 GCA_025453555.1 Myxococcota bacterium
TGAACCTCTACGCGTTCTATGTCGGAATCACCGGTCGCGACCCGGCGGACATCGAGGCGAGCGCGTGGCGTTGGGAAGACGGGCTCGGTGGTGGCCGCGGCCGTGTCGAGCACATGGAGACGCTCACCGCGACCGACCGCGCGCGCTATGGCGATCTCACGCGACGAACGTTCCTGCAGGTCCGATCGGCGGTCGAGGGGTACCGGTAGCGCTCGACGTCGGCGGCGCCGAAACCGAAGCGCCCACGTCTGCCGTGCCATGGGTTGCGTTGGTCAGAGATGATTCCGCGCAGCGAGCTCGACCTCCACCATGACGATGCCGTGGTCTCCCGCGACAGACGGCTGACCCCGCAGGACGTTCGCCACACAGCGAGCCCCTTCGGTTTCGCTTCCCGCGACGTTGGGATTCGGACGCGCCAAGTTCACGCGGCCTCGCCCGAACATCAACGTGACGTGAGCGACCTCGTCGCGGTCCGTGCGACAGCGTTGCAACGCATCGAGCCTCGTTTCGAGCATCGCGTGGACGCCGCTCGCGTCGAGCGCACCGACGATGCGCGGCTCGCGCCAACGAACGGTGCGTGAAGTGGTGGTCGGCATCGCGCGTCTGGGGAGCGAGACGTCGGCCCCGTCGGCCGCCCACGTGTCGGCTTCTGGCCTGGGGGCACCGCGGTCGACGGCGCTCGGCCCATCTGGCGGCGGTGGCTCGTCACTCCGCAGCGCCACAGGTTCTCCGGGCCGCCCGGGCCGCCCGTCGCGCTCCGGGTCCGCCGCGTGTGGTGGTTTGGTATCCGCGCTCGGAGGGGTCGCGTTCGCGGCATCGTTCAGCGTGGGCGGGGGCAGGGGAAGCACAGCAGGCGAAGCGAGGGGTGAGGGGACCTTCTCTTCGGCGACCGCAACCACGAGCGGGGTCTCTTCGACCGTCGCGCGATACGCCGCGAAGGCTGCCGCCAAGGTCACCGCCAAGAACGCCACAGCCAGCGCCGTGCCCCGGATATCGCGCGTGACTGGCCGCGGCATCGCAAGCCGTGCGGGGACGGGCGCGGTGACTTCGGGTGCAGGGGTGGCCCGCATGGTCACGACCGAAGTCGACCCTTCGAATGGCGGGGGCCCGCCCCGTTCCACCGCGGGTGCGACAGCGTGGACCTGGGACGCAAGCCACGGCACGAGCGCATTCCTCATCTCCGCCGCAGTCTCGAAGCGCGCCTCCCGATCGACCGCGACCGCCCGCGTCACCACCTCGACCAGCGAGGGAGGGACGTGTGGTGCGAGCACCTCGATGGGGGTGAACCTTCCCGCGAGGACGGACAGCAGCGCATTGGCCCCACCAGGGCGGAACGCAGGGCGACCCACGAGCATCGCGTAGAGCACGAGTCCCGCAGCGTAGAGGTCCACGCGGTGATCGATGGGGTGACCGAGCGCCTGCTCGGGAGCCATGTAGGTCGGCGTGCCGATGGCCTGCCCCGTCGCGGTCAGCCGCTGCCAAGCCCGCGACTCGTAGAGCTTCGCGATGCCGAAGTCGATCACCTTCACCACGTCAGCAATCCCGGCGAGCTGCGTCAGGAACACGTTTCCGGGTTTGATGTCGCGGTGAACGATGCCCGCTTCGTGCGCGGCACCGAGCGCATCGAGAATTTGTACCGTGACGAAGACGGCCTGCGCCACCGGCATCGCACCCTCGCGCGCCAGACGGTCCGCGAGCGACTCGCCGACCAAGAGCTCGAGCGCGAGGAAGGGCCCACGCGTGGCGTCGACGCCGTAGTCGGAGACCTGCGCGATGTGGGGATGTGCGAGCGCCCCGGCCGCCAACGCTTCCCGGCGGAACCGTTCACAGAGCTCGGTCTCGCCCACGAGGTGCGGATGAATCGTCTTGAGCGCGAGTCGGCGTCCGATCGTTCGGTCGATGGCCTCGTGCACGGCGCCCATGCCGCCGGCGGCCAGTGTACGCACGAGCTCGTAACGTCCTCCGACGACCTCCACACGGAAACGCTACGGCGCCTCCGCCTCGACGACGTGCCAACTTCCATCGGATCGGCGCCGCGGCTGCCAAGGAGTCTCGAAAGCGGGTGTACGGCCCCTGCGGACCGTCGACCCCACGACGGCGGGATCCCTCGTGCCGAAGAGGTCGGTTCGGCGCCACGCCCACGCGGGAGCCGTGTCGTTTCACGAGGGCGGACACAGAAACGAAGGCGCGTCGTCGATGGTGATTGGCGTCCGCGCGATGCCCGAGGGCCGTTAGGGTCACACGTGGGCCGCTCGCTCCTTCGTTCCCCCTTCTGCTTAGAGCGCATCTCATAACCTCCCGCGGCCGCTTCGCGGCATCCGCACCCCACGCCGCCCACCACACACGCTCGAAAATGCACCACATTTCCTCGGTTCGCGGACGCGGCGATCGACGCACGGCTGCCACGAATCACCTCACGGGAGGTTATGAGATGCG
>JALOQC010000241.1 GCA_025453555.1 Myxococcota bacterium
GCGATCATGGACATCCTCGCGGAGTCCAAGGTGATCGCGCCGGGCAGCAACCGGAACTTCCTCATCGAGCTCAACATCGAGACCACCCGCCACAACGAGATCCAGCTCATCGGCAACGGCGACTGGTGTGTCTCGCTCGGCGGTCGCGACTGCTCGGTGCAGATGCACGAGCAGAAGCTGCTCGAGCTCTCGCTCACCGACGAGCTGCTCGCGGTCGAGATCGAAGCGACGAAGGACCCGAAGAAGTCGGCGGCGGACCCCGCCGACCAAGCCAAGAAGCGCGCGGTGCTCGAAGCGGACCGTCGAACGCTCGCGCGCATGGAGGCGGAGTCGGCGGCCTTCGGCCAAGCGGTGAAGCTGAACAGCGTCTCGACCTGGGAAGCGATCGTCGAAGGCGAGAAACACTTCTTCATGGAGATGAACACGCGGATCCAGGTGGAGCACCGCGTGACCGAGCTCGCGTACCGGCTGCGCTTCGAGAACCCGTCCGATCCGAACGACGTCTTCTACGTGGAGAGCCTCATCGAGGCGATGCTCCTGCTCGCGCAGCACGGGCCGCGCGTGCCGAAGCCGACCCGCGAGGTGCGCAACGTCGCGGGCGGCGAGGTGCGCATCAACGCGACCAACGCCGCGCTGCAGCCGCACGCGGGCGGCATGATCCGCTCGTGGTCTTCGCCGCTCGAAGGCGAGATCCGCGACGACCAGGGCATCGGCGTACGCAACCCCGACACGGGCGCGTTCGTCTTCTACAACCTCGCGGGTGCCTACGACTCGAACGTCGCGCTCGTGGTCACGCACGGTGACTCGCGCCGCGACAACCTCGAGCGCCTCGCCGAGATCCTGCGCCGCACGGAGCTGCGCGGCGACGACCTGCAGACGAACATGCCCGTCCACTACGGGCTCCTGCAGTGGATCCTCGGACAGGACGCGATGCTCAAGCCCTCGACGCGCTTCATGGCGTCGTACCTCGCGGCGGTGGGCTCGCTCGCGAAGGTCGTGACGGATGTCGACGTGCAGGCTGCGTTCGACGCGCTGCTCGCGAAGGTCGAGCGCGACGCGCAGCCGGTGCTCCGCAAGAAGATCACGCTGCTGGTGCGACCGATCGAGAAGCTGCTCGCGAGCCCGCACGTGCTCGCGGGTTTCCTCGGCCGCTACGACGGAACCTTCTGGAAGCGCGAGGGCGACGCGGTCGCGTTCGTCGAGAACCCGGTGGTGGTGCTGCAGACGCTCTACCACTTCCTCAACCTCGAGAACGGGGGCGTGGAGAAGCCGGCCTCCGAGAAGATCTGGGAGCACGATCACGTGATCCTGGAGGACGCGCTCGCGTTCTACGCGGCGGCGGCAGAGCGCCTCGGCGCGAAGGACTGGACGTCGCTCTCGGCCGCGCTCGCCACGGACACGACGCCGCGTGGCTTCGACGACGCGCTCTGGGCTGCGTGTCGTGCCTCGCACCGCGGCTTCTCGCTCGGGGCGGAGCTGCTCCTGATGCTGCCGCGCATCGGCCTCGAAGCGGGCTTCTTCGAGCTGCGCGCGACCGACACCCTCGACGTCGAGGTGCCCGAGCGTTTCCGCGACACGAAGGCCAACGCGGAGCTGGTGAAGGCCCTCGCGCCGCCCCCGAAGGCGAGCTCGAACGAGATCGTCACGCCGATGGGCGGACACTTCTTCGCGCGCGAGGCGCCGCACCTGCCGGTGCTCGTCGACGAGGGCGATCACTTCGCGGTGGGCCAGCCGCTCTTCGTGATCGAGGTCATGAAGATGTTCAACAAGGTGCTCGCGCCGTTCTCCGGGACGGTCGCTCGCGCCGTTCTCCGGGACGGTCACGAAGAACCTGATGAAGGACGCGGACGGGAAGATCGTGAAGAAGGGACAGCCCATCTTCCTGATCGAGCCGGACGAGCGACACGACGCGGACGACGCAGGCGCGGAGGCGCGCAAGCGCGCGCTGACGTTGAAGCTCGCGGGGATCTGAGCGGCCGCGAGGTCGCGACCGGGAAAATCGAGCCTTCTCGCATCACCAACGCCGCGCTTCGCGCCTCCGGGCCGGAGACAGAAGCGGAGGCAGAGGCGGCGCGTCGCGCCACCGCTGCTTCGCAGCGACGATGAGCATCGGCTTCGCCGACACCGCGCTTCGCGCGTCGCGCTCGTCCGTTCGCGCAAACGGTAGGCGAATCGGCGGTTGGGCACTTGCTCGTGGGACTCAGTCGATCGCGATGCCCGGCACGGGGAGCATCGCGAGCGCGCCGAGGGTCACGAGCAGCACGAGGTACGCGGCGAGACCTTGGCGATCGCCGGTGCCGAAGGGGCCGACGAAGCAGCGGAACGTGCCTCCGAGCGCGACGAGCAGGAGCATCGTCTCGCCGGTGAAGAACCAGAGGGCGAGCGCGGCGCCCGTCGCGATCGCGCGATCGCGGCGGGTCAGGGCGCGGAACGCGCGGCCGCCGTCGAGCTGCCAGATCGGGATCAGGTTGAAGAGGTTGATCCACGCGCCCGAGCGCGCGAGCGCGGCGAAGAGCGGACCGTCGGTGGCGAGGTAGACCACGAGACAGACGAGCGCCGCGCCGAGACCCCACCACGGCCCCGCGAGCCCGATGCGCGCGTCCTCGACGTCGTCTTTCGGGGCGCGGTGCAAACGCACGTAGGCGCCGAGCCCGGGGATGAACATCGGCGCCGACGCGGGATAGCCGCGACGCCGCAGCTCCGCGACGTGCCCCATCTCGTGCACGTAGATGCTGAGCACGAAGCCGAGCGCGAACTTCCACCCGAACGCGGCCCAGTAGGCGGCGAGGAAGACGAGCATCGAGAGCGCGGTCTTCCACTTGGTGAGGCCGAGCAAGAGCAGCTTCCCCTTCGAGAGCAGGAAGACGAGCACGAACTTCAGCTTCCAGAGGACCAAGCCCACGGCGCCGAGCGCGGCGAGCCAGCGGGGCGCGGGTCGCTTCGACGTCGCTTGCGCAGCGTTCGAGGGAGCGCCGTCGAGGGTGTCCGCGCGCAGCTCGTCGATGCGGGCGGCGATCACCGCGCGCTGTCGGGCCGCCGCGGGGAGCAGCGGGATCGCCTCTGCCCATCGCCTGGCCGCCGCGCGACGGTCGGTCGCCTCCATGGCAGTAGCTTCGCGCGCGATGGTTTCGAGGCGCGCCGCGTGGACGAGGCGTCGACAGCCGGGGCAGGCGAGGGTGGTCCGGCCCCACGGTGCGGCGCAGTCGGGGCAGTGATGAAGTGGGTCGGTCAAGGCGTGGGGAAGGGCGATGCCGGTGCAAGCTCGGGCTGCAGCGCGGGCGCTGCGAAGGGTACGGCGGCGGGGGTCGCGAAGGGGCCTTGGATCTCGATCTCCGGCCTCTTGTTGATCTTCCACGCTTCGTAGAGCGCGATGAGCAGGATGATGAAGCCCATCACGCCGCCGTCGAAGACCTGGAGCACCGGGACCGCGAAGGAGAGGACGGTCGCGATCATCCCGACCACGAAGGCCGGCGCTCCCGGATCCTCGGCCATCATCATGTCCATCACCTCGGGCACGTAGGTGAGCGCGATGGCGGAGTAGGTGAGCCCGATGGCGAGCGCTTGATAGAACCAACCGCCCCGTTGGTGGGCGCCGAATCGAACGCCGAATCCGACCGCGAAGCCGACGCCGATCGCGATGAGGCCGAGCTCGTAACCGGTGGATGCGCGGATGCCGTACCAGAGCAGTCCGCTCAAGGTGGCCGCGAGTCCGCCGAAGAAGATCGCGCGCATCGCGCGTGCAGCCGCGGTGCCCGGGCCGTCGCGCAGGGCGATCCCACACGGCTCGCAGGTGTGGATGCCTCCGACGTCGAAGTAGCGCGCTCCGATCGACGATTGACACGAGCCACACGTGCGGGTGTCTCCCGCGATGTCGGCGTGGGAGAAGGCGAGCTCCGCGGGGCTCGAAGCGTCGAAGACTTCGTCGGACATCGCGGTCTCTTACCGCAACGGAGACACCGGGTCGATGGACGAAAAACGCCCATCGACGGCGACCTCGGGAGGAAGTGTCGACGGTCAGCCGTTCACGACTCGCCAGTGCGCGCGCTCGCGCACCGCTGCGCGATCGAGCTTGCCGGTCGCGTTCGTGGGAAGGGCATCGAAGAAGGCCACGCGGGAGGGGCGCTCGAAGGGAGCGAGCGCGGCGTCTCGAAGTGCGTCGAGCGCAGCTTCGGGATCGCGCGCGACGAGCGCGGCCGCCACGCGCTCGCCCCACTCTTCGTCGGGGAGGCCGAGCACCAGCGCGGCGTCGATGCGAGGATCGTCCAGGAGCACCGACTCGACGCGCGCGGGGTAGACGTTCTCGCCGCCGCGTACGACGAGATCGCCGCGTCGGCCGAGGATCGTGAGCCGGCCCGCGTCGTCGATCGCGGCCAGGTCGCCGGTGCGGAACCAGCCTTCGGCGTCGAACGGGCGGTCGAGCTCCACGAGGACGCCGCCGCCGAGGTTGCGAGCACCGCCGACGGAGCTCGCATCGACGTTCCCATCGACTCTCGCTTCGCGGCTCGTGTCGTCGGCTGCGTCGAGTGAGCTCCGGAGGTAGCCGTCGAAGAGCTGCGGGCCGCGCAGCTCGAGCACGCCGTCGCGCACGCGCGCTTCGACGCCACCCAAGAAGGTGCCGACGTCGGGCGCGTCGCGATCGTCGCCGACCGCGCGCGTCGCGACCTGCGCGCAGGTCTCCGTCATCCCGTACGTGGTCAGCACCGGGACGCGGTGCTCGCGCGCGCGGCGCAGCAGGCTCGGCGTCGCGGCCGCACCGCCGAGCAGCACCGCGCGCACGTGGAGCGGTGGATGCCAGCCGAGCGCGAGCAACCGATGGAGGACGGTGGGCACCAACGAGAGGATCGTGACGCGGTGTCGCTCGACGAGCGCAGGCAGCGCGGCCGCGTCGAGGCTCGGCGCGAGCACGACGGTCCGTCGCGCGAGGAGCGAGCGGAGGATCACCGAGAGCCCACCGACGTGCGCCGGCGGCAGCGAGAGCAACCAGCGATCGTCGTCGCGCCAAGAGAGGTTTCGCGCGCTCACCTCGGCCGCGACGCGAAACGCCCGCCGCGAGAGCACGGCGCCCTTGGGCGTCCCCGAGGTGCCGCTGGTGAAGACGATCGCGAAGGGCGCCTCGCGAGTCGCCGTGGACGTGGACGTGGACGTGGACGTGGTCGTGGTCGTGGTCGTGGTCGTGGTCGTGGTCGTGGACGGCGACGTGGACGTGGTCGTGGTCGTGGACGTGGTCGTGGACGGCGACGTGGTCGTGGTCGTGGACAGCGACGTGGTCGTGGTCGTGGTCGTGGTCGTGGACAGCGACGTGGTCGTGGTCGTGGTCGTGGTGGCAGGAAGCTCTCCCAGCTCCGCGACGACGCTCGCCACCGCGCGCTGCCGTGCCAGCTCGCTCTCCGGCACGCGGGGATGCTGCAGCACCAACGTCACGTGGCTCTCCCACGCGGCCGCGATCCACACCACCGTCCGCACGTCGACCGAGGGACGCAGCGCGAGCCGTGCGCCGCGTGGAAATCGCGCCAGGGTTCGTCGGGCGGCGGACACCTGCGCGTCGAAGTCCTCCCACGAGAGGGCGAGGTCGTCGCCCACGAGCGCGAACGCCTCGCTCGTCACGGCAGGGCTCGTCGCGGCAGGGCTCGTCGCGGCAGGGCTCGTCACGGCAGCGCTCCGAGCCCCGGCGCGGGATCGAAGATCAACTCCGCGCCGACCTCGCGCGGCGCGCCCGCCGCGGCCCACGCGTCGAGGCCCGGGTGTCGACCGAGCCCGTGCGCGAGCGGGCCGCCGATGGCGAGCGCCAGCGCGGAGCACGCGGCGTGCGCGCGCGGTCCGTCGAGGAGGTGGGACACGATGCACGGGAGCTCACGTCGCGCGGCGAGGCGCGCGAGCGCGAGCGACGCGCGCAGGCCGAGCGCCATCGGCTTGATCACGAGCGCACCGACGAGGCCACGATCGATCGCGCTCTCGAGCACCTCGAGCGGCAGCACGGCGAGGCTCTCGTCGAACGCGATCGGCACGGGAGTCTGCAGACCCCGAAGGAGCTCCGGCAGCGGGCGCGGCTCCTCCACGAGCTGTGCGCCGACCGACGCGAGCTGATCGAGCACGCGCGGGAGCTCGCGCTCCGGGATCGCGCCGTTGCCGTCGAAGCGAAGCGCGACGCCCGGGTGCTCGCGACGCAGTGTGCGCGTGACGGCGAGCTCCACGTCGACGTCGCGTCCGAGCTTGAGCTTGAGCGTGCGGTGCCCTCGCGCGACGGCGGCGTTCGCCTCGTCGACGAGCGTGAGCGCGTCGTCCCCTTGGGGCCACGCGGCCAGCTCCACGCGCGACGCGACCTCGCGGCCGATCGCCTCCGCGAGGAGCGCGCTGGTCGGCCGTCCGTCGATCGCGCCGCGGCGATCGAGCAGCGCCATCTCGACCGCGAAGCGCGCGGAGGCCGAAGGCGCGACGTGCGCGTCGACGCACGCGAGGAGCTCGTCGAGATCGCCGGCGGCGTCGGTCTCCGCGCCGAGGCGAGCCCAATCGACCGCACCGAGCACGGCGCGCGCGCGCTCGACGCTGTCTTCGCCGAAGCCCGGCAAAGGAGAGGCCTCGCTGCGTCCGACCGCGCCCTCCGGGCCGCGAAACGCGACGAGCAACGTCGATCGTTCCGTCCAGCGCGTCCGCGCGTTCGATGCGGCGCGCGCGAAGGTGACGCGACGCTCGGCGACCAGACCTTCGTAGCCGTCGTGCCTCACGCCGCGGCTCCGACGAGGCCGCCCGCGAGCAGCACGCCGTGCAGCAAGAGCAGCTTCGCGGTGCCTGCGAGCGTGGCGTTGAGCGGCGCGCCCTCGAGGCGGCGAAGATCGCGGAAGAGGCGGATCCCGATCGGCAGCGAGAGCAGCGGCAGGAGCGGCCAGGGCGAACGATGCAGGACCGCGAGCGCGATCGGCGCGGCGTACGAGGCGACGAGCAAGAGCAGGTACTCGGCCTCGCCCGCGCGGCGACCGAAGCGCACCGCGAGAGTGCGCTTGCCCGCGTGCACGTCGGTGACGCGATCGCGCACGTTGTTGACGACGAGGATCGCGGTCGCCAGCGCGCCCACCGGCACCGACGCGATCCACGCGTCCCGCGGCACCGCGTCGAGCTGCACGTAGGCGGTCCCGCAGACCGCGACGAAGCCGAAGAAGATCATCACGAAGACGTCGCCGAGCCCGTGGTAGCCGAGCGGGTAGGGGCCGCCGGTGTAGGCGATGCCGCTGAGGATCGAGGCGATGCCGATCGCGAGGATGGGCCAACCCGCGACCGCGATGAGGTAGACGCCGACCGCGAGCGCGAGGCCGAAGGACACGATCATGCCGACGTAGAGCGCGCGTGGGGTGAGGAGGCCGGACGAGGCGGCGCGGGTCGGTCCGAGGCGCGCCTCGGTGTCGGCGCCCTTCTCGTGATCGAAGACGTCGTTGGCGAAGTTGGTCCCGATCTGCAGCAGGAACGCGCCGAGCAACGCAGCGAGCGCGGGCAGCCAGACGACGCCGCCCGCGACGTGCGCCACCGCGGTGCCGACCGCGACGGGCACGAAGGCGGCGCTGAGGGTCTGCGGGCGCGCAGCGAGGACCCACGCGCGGAGCGAGCCGGGAGCGACGTTCGGGGCGCGGGTCGAAGAGGCGGTGGGAGCGGCGGCGGTCATGACGTTCCGAGGTCAGATCGCCCTTTCGAGGGCGACGTCGTCCAACAGCGACTCCATGACTTGGCGTGCCTCGTCGCCGCAACCGAGGACGTCGTGATCGGCGCCGGGCACGATCGCGACCCGCGTGTGCGGGGCACGAGCCAACACGTGCGCGGCGAGCGCGCGGTAGGCGGCGTCGTGCTCGCCGACCACGTAGGTGAGGTCGTGGCGCGCGAGGGTGTCCCAGCGGGGCGTCGTCGCGCCGGGCGAGAGCACGCGCATCGCGCGCGCGAGCTCGTGGGCGACGAGGCCTTCGCGATGCGGCGGCGTGCGGCGCGCGAACATCGGCAGGGCGTCCCACGCGCGGAAGAAGCGGTCGAGGCCTTCGGTCTCCAACGCGCGCGCGCGCGCTTCGTCCTCGGCGCGGCGCTGCGCGCGTTCGTTCGGGTCTTCGATCCCCGGGTGCGCGGCGATCAACACGAGGCGTGCGATGCGATCCGGATGTCGCGCCGCGACGCCGAGCGCGAGGCGGCCTCCCATCGAGTAGCCGACCCAGGTCGAGCGTGCGGGCGCGAGCGTGGCGAGTCGATCGACCTCTTCGTCGAACGTGGCCGCGCTCGACGTCGCGCCGTGTCCGAGGATCGTGGGCGCGATCCCTCCGAAGCGCGCGCGCCACGGATCGAAGGTGCGCGGCGTACCGGCGAAGCCGTGGAGGAAGACGAAGCTCACGCGAGGCTCCGCTCGAGCGCGGCGAAGAACCGCGCGTTGGTCTCCCGCGCGCTCTCGGGCGGCAGCGGGACCTCGACGATCGTGGCGCCCGCGCGCTGCAGGCCGCGCGACACCGCGGCGCGCACCTCGGCGGTGCTCGTCGCGCGCTCGTAGGCTAGCCCGTAGAGGGCGGCCGCGTGATCGAAGCGCATGTCGTGCGACATCGCGAAGTGTCGCTCGAACTGCGACGTCGCGAGCGTGCGGTGGACGGGGAGTTGCTCGAAGATGCGCCCGCCGTCGTCGTTGAGAACGAGCACCACGAGCGGCACCTCGAGCCCGCGCGCGAGCAGGAGCGATCCGAGGTCGTGCAGGAAGGTCACGTCGCCGACGATCGCGAGGGTCGGTCGACCGCTCGCGCGCGCGACGCCGACGCTGCCCGCGAGGTTGCCGTCGATGCCGCTGACGCCACGCTGCACGACGACGCCGAGATCGACGTCGACGTCGACGTAGAGATCGACGGCGCGGATGGGCAGGCTGTTGCCGAGCACGACGCGCGCGCCGAGGAGAGAGTCGTGGGCCGAGGCGCGAGAGCGACCGTGTGACGAGCCTGCTTGCGACGAGCCTGCGTGCGACGACGCGAGCGACGCGAGCGCACCGAACGCCGCGTGAATCGCGGACGGCTGGCTGAGCGCTCCTTCGAGGGCGTGGGCGCGCGCGGTCGAGAGCGCCGCGTGCGGGGGCTCGATCGTGCGCTTCGGCGTCGCGCGATCCGCGAGCCGATCGAGCGTCGCGCCGACGTCGCCGAACGCGAGGAGCTCCGCGTCGCCCTCCGGATCGGGGTGACCTCCCTCTGCGATCACGATCCTCGGACGCCCTTCGACTAGGCGCGCGAGACCGGGGCCGATCGGGAAGTCACCGAGCTGCACCACGAGGTCGGTGGACAGGAGCGCGCGCCCGGCGTTCGTGCGGGCGTACGCCTCCGCGCCGTCGAGCGCGAGCCCGAGCCCGGTGAAGCGGAGCTGGCTGCCCGCGTCCGCTGCGAGCGTCGCGTTCGAGGCGTGGAGGAGCCGCGCGATCGGCTCGCGCCACGCACGCTGCGCGAGCACGCCCGGGCCCGCGACCACCAGCACGCGCTCCGCGTCGTCGAGGTGTCGCGCGATCGCGTCGATGGCGTCGTCGTTCACGGTCACCCGTGCCGTGAAGATCGCGGGTGCGCTCGCGATCTGCCGCGCGTCGTCGTGCTCCTCGAGCGGCTTGCGCGCGCCCACGTCGACGTGCACGGGCCCTGGCTCGGGGCTCGTCGCGCGCAACACCGCGCGCTGTGTCCGTCGCTGCGCAGCCCGCATCGCACGCTCGGAGTCGTGGGGGGCGCCGAGGTCCACGAAGGCGCGCACGTGCACGCCGAACAATCGCGATTGATCGATCGTCTGGCTCGCGCCGGTGTCGTGAAGCTCCGGCGGCCGGTTCGCGCTCACCACGACGAGCGGGATCCGCGCCGCGCTCGCCTCCATCACCGCGGGCAGGTAGTGGCCGGGCGCGCTGCCGCTCGTGCAGACGAGCGCGGGCAAGCGGCCTTCGCGCGCGAGGCCGAGCGCGTAGAAGCTCGCCGCGCGCTCGTCGATCACGTCGTGGATCGGGAGCGACGAGCGGAGCAGCGCGAGCAGGATCGGCGTCGAGCGCGAGCCGGGGCTCAGGACGACGTCGGTGACGCCGCCGCGCACGAGCCCGTCGACGAGGTGGCGCATCCACCGCGTCTGACCGCCATCGTGCGCGCCGTCGTTCGGCATGACGCGCCTCCGATCACGCGCGCCCTTCGAGCGCGGAGAGGAACGCGTCGAGCTTCATGCGGGCCTCGGCGTGCTCGGTGCGAGGATCGGATCCCGCCACGATGCCGCAGCCCGCGAAGGCCCACGCGCGATCGTCGCGCAGCACGCCGCTCCGGAGCGCGACCACGAAGCGGCCGTCGCCTGCCGCGTCGAAGGTCCCGAAGGGCGCCGCGTACCAGCCGCGCGCGCCGGGCGCATCGGTCCCGAAGAGGACCGGCTCGCGTTCGGTGATCCAACGGCGCGCGGCGTCGCGCGGCACGCCGCCGACGGCGGGGGTCGGGTGCAGCGCGCGCACGAGGTCGAGCACGTGGGTCGGTCGCGCGAGCGCCGCGTCGATGGGCGTGGAGAGGTGTACGACGTTGGGCAGCTCGCGCAGCACGGGCGCGCCGACCGTCACGCGCGTCGTGAAGGGCGCGAGCGCGTCGGTGATCGCCTGCACCACCACGTCGTGCTCGTGCCGATCCTTGGCGCTCGCCCGCAGCGACGCGCCCTCGCCGACCGCCGCGGATCCCGCGAGCGCTTCGGTGCGGAGCTGCGTGCCGTGTTTCTCCACGAGGCGCTCCGGAGTCGCGCCGAGGAAGGTGGTTCCGTCGATCCGGAGCGCGAAGCGCGTGCAGCCGGGGAAACGGCGCGCGAGCGATTGCAGCACCGCGACGGGCGAGGCCGTGGACGCAAGTCGGAAGCGCGCGCTCAGCGCCGCCACGACCTTCACCGCTTCGCCGCGCGCGATGGCGTCGGTGATGTCGCGGACGTGGGTCTCCCACGCTTCGTCGCTCGCGTCGTGGCGCTCGATCACGGCCGGCGCAGGGCGCGGTGCTTCGTCGGTCGAGAGGCGCGCCCAGAGGGTGCGCAGGCCCGCGAGCAGCTCGTCCTCGTTCGTGTGCTCGGTGACGACGTAGCGGAGCCACGCGCCGCTGGGGGAGAAGCCGTAGCTCCAACGCGGAACCACGAAGAGCGCGCGACCGAACGCTTCCCACGGTTCGGTGATCGCGGTGTCGGGCGTGAACACGAGCCCACCGAACGCACACGCGGGCGGCGCTGCGACGCCGGTCTCGATCGCGTCGCGCGCGTCGAGGCCGAGCTCGTCGGCGCCGCTGCGGCTCGCGCGCGCGATCCCGAGACCGGAGATCGGTTGGCCGCCCGCGGGATGCCAGATCAGCGCGTCGCTCGTTTCGTCCCAGAGCACCGAGACGTCGCGCGCGCGAGGCGCCGCGACGGTGATCACACCAGCCCCCGAGCGGAGCGCGTGAAGGGCGAGTTGCTGCGCACGCTCGAGACCACGCGGCTCGATCGGCGGCTCGATCGGATCGGGCCGCGACGCGGTGCGCATCGCCGGGGCGGTCATCGCGGGACCTCCG
>JALOQC010000676.1 GCA_025453555.1 Myxococcota bacterium
CGGCTCGCTGCCGGTGAGCGCCGCGCGTGGCTCGATGGCGACGGACAGGACGCGAAAGCTGCTCGTGCGCCTGCACGACGGCAAAGACGTCGAGACGGTGCTCATCCCGCAGCTCGAGAAGGACCCCGACGTCGAGGACGAAGACCGCGACGCGGATCGTGGTGTGGGGCTGCGGCCGTCGGACACCGTCACGCAGTGCATCTCCTCGCAGGTCGGCTGCGCGATGGGTTGTGTGTTCTGCGCGTCGGGGGTGGCGGGCCTGCAGCGGCACCTCTCGACGGCGGAGATCGTCGGCCAGGTGCTCCTCGGGCGCGCCACGCTCGAGCCGCAGGAGCGCTTGCGCAACGTCGTGCTCATGGGCATGGGCGAGCCGCTGCACAACTACGACGCGGTCGCGCGCACGCTGGTGTTGCTGACCCACCCGGACGGGATCGGGCTCTCGACCCGGCGCGTGACGGTGAGCACGAGCGGCCTGGTCCCGCAGATCGATCGGCTCGGACAGGACTTCGGCGGACAGGTCGCGCTCGCGCTCTCGCTCCATGCGGTCACGGACGAGCGCCGCTCGTCGATCATGCCGATCAACCGCAAGTACCCGCTCGCGGAGCTCGTGGCGTGTCTGCAGCGCTATCCGCTGCCGAAGCGCCGCCGCATCACGCTGGAATACACGCTCATCGCGGGCGTGAACGACGACCCGAAGGACGCGGACAAGCTCGCGGACCTGATGAAGCGCGTACCGGTGAAGGTGAATCTGATCCCGATGAATCCGATCGCGGAATCGGATTTGAACGCGCCGAAGTGGTCGGGGGTCGAGCGCTTCGCGGAGCGCCTGCGCGCGCGCGGCATGACCGCGACGGTGCGCAAGCAACGCGGGAACGACGTCGACGCCGCGTGCGGACAGCTCGCGCTCTACGGGCCGAGCGGTGAGCGGAGCGCGCGGACGCGGCGGTTGCCGGTGACGAAGTAAGCTCGCGCAGCTCACTCCCCCAGCAGCACCTCGGGCGGCACGATCTTCCCCATCACCGCGCTGGCCACGACCGCGAGCGGGCTCGCCAGGTACACCTGGCCCGGGCCGCTGCGGCCGGGGAAGTTGCGGTTCTGCGCGCTGATCGAGACCTGCTCCTTGGTGCGCGAGGCGCCGGGGCCCGCGTTGATGCAGGCGCCGCAGCTCGGGTCGATCATCGTGACGCCGGCCTTCTCGAAGATGTCGGTGTAGCCGCGCTCTTCGGCGTACGCGCGGATCTGCTGGCTGCCGAACTGGATGTAGCACTCGACGCCGTCCGCCACGCGCAGGCCCTTCTCGAGGGCCTTGGCGAGGACTCGCGCGTACATGTCCATGTCGCTCTTCTTGCCGCCGGTGCAGGAGCCGCCGTACGCGATGTCGATCTTCACGTCGCCGTCGAGCTTCGAGAGGGGCACGCCGTTGCGTGGGTCACCGGGGGTCGCGACCATCGGCTCGACCGCGTCCAGGTCGATGTCGAAGGACTCGAGGTAAGCCGCGTCGTCGTCGCCGCGGAGGATTCGCGCGCGGATCTCGTCCTTGGGCGCGCCGCGCTGCGCGTGGAGGTAGTCGACCACCACCTCGTCGGCCTCGATGATGCCGGTGAAGCCGCCCGCTTCGACCGCCATGTTCGTGAGGGTCGCGCGCTCGTCGAGATCGAGCGAGGCGATGCCGGGGCCCGCGAACTCGAGCACCTTGCCGATGCCCTTGCTGGTGCGGAAGAAGGGCTGCGCGAGGATGTGCAGCATCACGTCCTTCGCGCTCACGCCCGGACGCAGCGCGCCCCGCAGGACGAAGCGCACGGTCTCCAGGCGTTGGCCATGTCCGTGCTGCCGACGCCGAACGCGAAGCAGCCGAGCACGCCGGCCATGCAGGTGTGGCTGTCGGTACCGATGACCACGTCGCCCGGCATCGCGAGATCTTCGACCACCGCGTTGTGGCAGATGGCCTCGGAGCCACCCTTCTCGCTCTCGCCGTAGAGGCGCAGGCCGTGCTTCTTCGAGAACGAAGCCTGGGTGGTCGCGAGGCCGTTCGCCTCGTCGAGCAGGCCCATCTTCCGCTTGTCCTCGCTCATCACGTCGCCGAGGAAGGTGAGGTGATCGCGGAAGGTGAAGACGCTCTTGGGGTCGGTGACGCTCGCGTCCGGGCCGAGGGCGCTGCGGAAGAGCGAGTCCGCCATCGGCGTGACGTATTCGTGGCTGAAGCGGACGTCGGAGCGCACGAAGAGCGCGTCGCCCGGCGCGACCGCGGGAACCCCGAGCGCGCCGGTGGAGGCGTCGCGCACCGCGTTCTTCGCGATGATCTTCTCGACCAGCGTCATCGAGCGCGGCTTGGTCGTTATCGCGGGCGGCGAGAGCTCCCCCGCGAGGCGCTTCTGGTTGTACGCGAAGAGACCGCCCGCGCGGACGATGTCGGCGCTGATGGTGTCGAGCCCCGCCGTGAACTCCTCCATCGGGATCGATTCGCCCCGGAGGATGCGCGGGATCAAACCGAAATCCGTGGACGTGAGCAGGCCGATGTTCTGGCTGTTCTGCCCGTAGATCTTCTCGATGCTCTTCGCGATCACGAGGCGAATCCCGGCCGTGAGCTCGCTGTAGGGCGCCGTCTCGCGCGAGGAACCGCAGCCCTTGGAGAGGCCGCTGACGATCACCTCGAAGCCGCCGTTCTTGATCGAGTCGCGCTCGACGACGCCACCCTTGAGGCCGACCATCGAGTACCGACCGAGGGTCTCGTCGTAATAGAAGCAGACCCAGCCGGGCGTGATCTCGTCGGTGCTGATGTTGTCGCGCAGGGGGATCGACTCGGTCCAATCGAGGTTCTCGCCGGCGAGCTGTTTGCGGAGGAGCTCGGGATCTTCGGTGAGGAAGAGGATGCGGCCGGAGAATCGAAGGTCGGTCATCGAGAGGGTCCTGCGGGGGCAACAGGGTCGAAGGAAGCAAGCTGCGCTCGACGTGTCGGGGGCCACGACGCGCGCGTGACTCGCATGGTCCGAGAAAGCGCGGCACGGCTCCACCGGCGGGCGTGCGGCTGCTCACCAAAGAGCGCGAATCCACAGAGAATTTCGTCATCGGACGCGCGCGAGCCTTCGACGCGGAGCGTCATTTCGGCGTGCCCTCGAAGCTCACGCGTCCGTGATGGCGCCATCACGCGGACGTGGTGCCTCCCGCGTCGTCGTCGACACGTCGGCTTCAACGGCGCGACGTGCAGACGACGTAGCCGACGAGCCGGAGGTGCCCCGTGCTCGAACGCCCGCGCGTGAACGGTAGGAGCAGCGCGGCGAAGGGGAGCGCGAGGAGCGCGAAGGCGGCGCGCGTGAGGGATGCGCAATCGACCGCGAGTCCGAGCGCGCGCAGGCCGAGGGAGCCGCCGCGACCGAGCAGAGCCCACTGGCCGCCGATCACGAGCACGGGGCCGGACCAGGCGAGGGCGTGCCACCACGCGCTCTCCGCTTCGCCCACGAACGCGAGCGCACCGCCGAGCGCGAGCACGCCGAGATCGAGGAGCATCGCGACGGGAGCGCGTCGTCGCACGGTGGTGGCCTTGGCGGTCGCGGCCGCCGCCAACGCGGCGAGCTCCTCGGGCGGAAGGCTGGTGCGGAGCCCGTCGTCGGGCGCGAGCGCGAGCCGAGGGCGCGCGAGGACACCGAAGAGCACGAGCCCGAGCGCGACCAGGAACGCTCCGTATCCGGTGCGCTCGTGTGCGAGGCGCGCGCGCGCGTAGACACGGTCGCTCTGCGCGGCGTCGTACTCGGTGGTCCCGACGTGCGCGCTGACCGCCTCGTACGCCGCCCGCGCCTCGTCGTGCGCGAGGAGCGCAGGTACGCCCCGCGCGACGCCGAGCGCGACGCACGCGAACGCGGCCACGGCGATCAGCAGGCGCGTCATGCCTTCAGGTTGGGCCCTGCTTCGGCGCAGCGTCAAACCCGCGAAGCGCGCGTCCGTCCGCGTGGTCGCGTACCGACGCGCCATCGCGTCGAGCCGCTGCGGTCTTCGTCGAAACCTCGTCGTGTCGCGATCGCAGCCGACTCTGGCGCGCAGGTGCGCGAACCCGACTCGCGATCAGAGATCGAGCTCCTCCGCGCTCGCGGTGCCCGCGTGCTCCATGATGAACTGGTAGCGAGGCTGCGCGTCCTTGCCCATCAGGTCGTTCATCGTGGCGTCGGTGCCGAGCTCGTCGTCGATCACCACGCGCAACGCCCGCCGACGACGCGGATCGAGCGTGGTGGCCTTGAGATCCTCCGC
>JALOQC010000677.1 GCA_025453555.1 Myxococcota bacterium
TCCACGCGCGCCTTCACGGGCGCGGAGAGCGGCGAGATCGCGGCGTGCGCGAGGTAGCTCTTCGCCTGGAGATCCGGGAAGAGCGAACGATCGCCGAGCTGGGCTTTCACGGATCCCCCGTCACGGCGCGTGCTTCGTCTCGGGGATCACCGGCGACCGAGCTCGATGATGCCGGGCTCGAGCTCGCCCGACGAGCTGACGTCGCGATAACGAAGCGCGTCGCCGGAGACGCAGTAGTCCCAACGCTTCATCAGCGTCGCGCTCACGATCTGGTTGCCCTCGATCGCGTAGCCGTCGGCGTCGTCGATCACGTTCACGCCAATTGCGTCGCCGGTCCTCCACGCACGCCGTCTCCGCGTCGGCCATCGCGATCTGGGTTTCGATGCCTTCACAGCCTCCAACTCCAGGAAAGTTCGCACAGATCGGCGGCACGAACGCCTCGACGGTGACCTCCGACTGCGCGACCCGCTGCGCAATCGTTCCATCGAACACCACGCGGCCCCGCGCGCGACCGCTCGCGGTCAACGTGAAGCCGGGGCAGCGCGAAGAGATCATGTCGACCTCGTCGGGGAGCGGCACTTCGACGCATCCGCCGGTGACGTCCCACGTGCCCACCTCGTCGCCACCGCAGGCGACCAAGGGATCGCACGTCGACCCGTCGATCAACACGTCGATGTCCACCCACTCGGGCTCCCCGAGCGTGCCTGCGTCGCCGAAGGGATTTCCCGCATCGTAGTCGGGCAACACCGGCCCCGCGTCGCTGCTGCCGGCGTCGACTCCTCCGCCCGCGTCGATTCCTCCGCCCGCGTCGACCTCGCCGCCCGCGTCTTCTTCCTCGCCTGCGTCGAAGCTCCCCGCGTCGACTCCACCGCCCGCGTCGACTCCGCCGCCCGCGTCGAGATCTCCCGGTCCGTCGTCACCCCCACACGCGAGCCCGAACAAGGCCAGCGCGCACATCCACGTTCCCATCCGCATGGGCGACATCGTCGACCAAGTGTCGAGGGCTCGTCCAGCGCATGCCCGTTCGGCTCGTCGTGACCTCCCTCCGCGCCACCGGGACCCGATGACGCTACGACTGCCGCGATGCTCTCGCCCGAACGGCTCCGCCCATACTACGCGCGCTTCCTCGCCTCCGGTCACGTGCTCCTCACGGGGCACTCGCACCAAGCGTGGCCGGACGTCGCGCGCGAGGGCGTGCTCGAGGCGTTCGACGACGCGGCCGCGCACGTCGACGACAAATGGGGTCCCGCGACGGAAGCCGCGGACGCGGTGCGGCGCGCGATCGCGAGCGAGCTCGGGGGCGCGCCCGACGGCGTCGCGCTCGCGCAGAACACGCACGAGCTCGTCACACGTTTTCTCTCCGCGCTCCCATGGCGCGAGCGGCGGCACCTCGTCACGACCGACGGCGAGTTCCACTCGATGCGCCGCCAGCTCGCGCGGCTCGAAGAGGAAGGGGTCGAGGTCGCGCGCATGAGCACATCCGAGCCCCACACGCTCGCCGAACGACTCGCCGCCGCGATCCGCCCGAACACCGCGGCGCTGCTCGCGAGCACCGTGCTCTTCGAGACCTCCACCGTGGTGCCGAACCTCTCCTTCGCGTGCGAGGCCGCGCATCGCGTGGGCGCGGAGGTGCTGCTCGACGCCTACCACCACTTTCGCGCGCTGCCGTGGACCGAGCTCGACGCACGCGCGTTCGTGACGGGCGGCGGCTACAAGTACGCGCAGTGGGGCGAGGGCGTGTGTTTCCTGCGCGTGCCCGCGGGCTCTGCGCTGCGGCCGGTCTACACCGGCTGGTTCAGCGACTTCGCGTCGCTCGCGGCGCCGCAGCAGGGACCGACGCGCTACGGGAGCACGGGCGCGGATCGCTTCGCGGGCAGCACCTACGATCCGACGAGCCACTACCGCGCACGCGCGGTGATTCGGTTCCACGAAGCGCAGGGCATGACGACCGAAGCGCTGCGGGCGATCTCGCTGCGGCAGACCGCGCGTTTGGTCGAGGCGCTCGACGGCTACGAGGTGCTGACGCCACGCGACTCGGCGAGCCGCGGCGGCTTCGTCACCGTGCGCGTGCCGAACGCGAGCGAGGTGGTGCGTGCGCTGCGTGAGCGCGGCGTCTTCACGGACGCGCGGCGCGACAACCTGCGTTTCGGGCCGGCGCCGTACCTGACCGACGCGGAGCTCGGTCGGGCGATGGACGCGTTTCGGTCGATCGTGACGCGGTGAGCGGGGCGGTGGGGACGCGGGACACCGGCTGACCAGAACTTGGACGATCCGAAGATCGGTGCGGACAGCACGGGCTTCGCGCCATGACACCGCGCTTCGCGCCACGAAGTCAGAGTCAGAGTCAGAGTCAGGCTGCGCTTCGCACCTCGGTGTCGGGTGGCGGTCCCGGTCTGCGTCTCCGTCTCCGTCCCAGCAGAGGCGTTGCGGAGACGAGGGGGGCGAAGCCCGAAGGAGATCGACCGGAGCGAAGCGCAGGGAGGCCTCCGAGGAGGGAGGGGGCTGGGGAGGTCACTCCCCAGAAGTCGGCGAAGCCGACCAGCAAAAAAGCCCCCGCTCTCGCAGGGGCTTTCTCCAATCGACACCGCGCTTCAGGTCCCGCAGCCGCGCTCGCCCGTCGACTCGGTGCAGTAGCACGACCCACACGAGCCGCGCGTACGCCACGAGCCGTTGCAGCACTGGTAGCTCGGGCTGCACGCGGTGTTGGCGTAGCGGCCGCCGTAGGTGTGGGTGCACGCCGCGCCCGCGGGCGGTCCCGACGGCGCCGCGCCCGCGGGCGGTCCCGACGGCGCTGCCGCGGTGCAGCCGCGCTCACCGGAGGCCTCGACACACGCACACGCGCCGCACGCGCCACGCGTCCGCCACGAGCCGCTGCAGCACTGGTAGCCCGCGCTGCACGCGAGGTTGCCGTAGGTGCCGCCGTAGCTGTGCGTGCAGCTCCCGCCGGTCGACGGCGGCGGGGTCGAGGGCGGCGGCGTGCTGCTGCCACCGCTCAAGGTCGAGCTGCGGCCGATGGTGATCATCTCGGCGATGCGCGGGCGGAGGTTGTCGCCCGGGCAGGACGTGGTCTGACCCGGATGATCGCGGTGGCCCTTCACGGTGGTCGACGAGAGCGAGACCCCGTAGAGGCGCGAG
>JALOQC010000678.1 GCA_025453555.1 Myxococcota bacterium
CCTCGCCATCGCCTTCGGCTTCGCCGCCTCGACCCTCGCGGTCTTCGCGTGGAGCGTCGGCACCCGCAACTCGTCGTGCTTCGACGCGTGGTGGAGCGTGGCGCCGGGCCTCGCGGTCTGGCTCATCCCCGCCGAGGGCCCGCGTGGCTGGTGCGCGCGCGCGCTCGTGACCGCCTGGGCGATCCGCCTGACGTGGAACTGGATGCGCGGCTGGACCGGCATGGGCCACGAAGACTGGCGCTACGTCGACCTGCGCGAGAAGACCGGCGCCGCGTACTGGCTCGTGAGCTTCCTCGGCATCCACTTCTTCCCCGCCGCGCTCGTCGCCGCCGGCTCCATGCCGCTCGTGCCGGCCCTCGCGAGCGAGTCGGGTCTCACGCCGATCGACTACGCCGCGCTCGTGCTCGGCGCGATCGCGGTGCTGATCGAGGCGGTCGCGGACCAACAGCTCGCGACCTTCGTACGCTCACGCCCCCCACGCGACGCCGTGATGCAGAGCGGCCTCTGGGCCTGGTCGCGTCACCCGAACTACCTCGGCGAGGTCGGCTTCTGGTGGGCGCTCGCGCTCCTCGGCGTCGGCGCCGGCGCCCCCACGTGGACGCTCGCGGGCGCAGGCGCGATCACCGCGCTCTTCGTCTTCATCAGCATCCCGATGATGGAGAAGCGCCACGCCGCGAAGCGCCCGAAGTACGCCGACTACCAGCGTCGCGTGCCGATGCTCTTCCCCTGGCGCCCCCCGCGCGCCGCGAGCTGAGCGCGCCACGATCCCGCCGCGAGTCGGCCCGCGAGGGAATCGCCGCTCGACGTTCACGCGTCGCAGCGACGTGCGCAGCTCGACACCTTCGTCCGTTCCCGTGCCGCGAGTCCCGCCTCGGCTCGGCGCACGGCAGCTCACCGCGTTCGCGCTCGCCCTCGGCTGCTCCTCCACGAGCGCCGCCGATCTCCGCGCCGGCGATCTCGTCTTCCACCGCTCCACCTCCGACCAAGCCGCGGTCATCGCGGAGGTCACGGGCTCCGAGCTCACCCACGTCGGCCTCGTGCTTCCTCACGACGGCGAGCTCGCGGTCCTCGAAGCCGTGCAGCCCGTGAAGTGGACCCCGATCGACGCGTGGATCGCGCGCGGTGAAGGTGGGCGCTTCGAGGTCCGCCGACCCCACGAGCCGCTCACCGAAGCCGACGTCGAAGCCCTCGTCCGCGAAGGCGAGCGTCACCTCGGCCGCCCCTACGACGCGCGCTTCGAGTGGAGCCCACGCCGCATCTACTGCTCCGAGCTCGTGTGGCTCGTCTACGCGCGTGCGCTCGATCGCGAGCTGGTGGAGCCGCAGACCTTCGGCGACCTCGTCCTCACCGACGTTGCTCGCCGCCTCGCGCGTCGCCGCCTCGGCCGCCTCCCTCGCACGTCCGAGCGCATCGTGACGCCCGTCGCCCTCGCCGAATCCCCCGCGCTCTTCGAGCCTTGAACGCGCTTCGGCCGCGCGCTCGCCGCTCAACCCAGCACGCGCAGCAGCTCGCCCTTCGCGCCGCGCACGTCGGTCGGCTCCACCACCACCGAGATGCCCGGCATGCCGACCCACTCGTAGCGCCCGCGCTTGGCGCGCAACGTCTCCGCGAGCGACGCTGCCGCGTCCCAGGGCACGCCCAGCACGAGCTCGGTGCCCTCGGTCTTGAAGCCCGGCGCGAGCGCGGGAACGAAGCGAATCGACGCGCGCCGACCGTGCAGGCGGAACGGGCGGTTGTAGGGCAGCCGCAGTCGCAGCGCGCGCTGCAGATCCGGCACCGCGATCGCGCCGATCACGAGCTCGACACCCTTGCCGCGATCCGTGAGCAGCTCGTTCCAGCGCACCGCGGTCGCGAAGCTCGAGCCGTGCGACGAGCCGTCCGCGCGCGCGCCCTGCCGGCACGCGTCCGCGAAGCTCGGCTCGTCGAGGTGCTCGTGCCGCAAGAGATCCGTCACGAAGAGCGGCTCGCGCGCGCCGAGCACCCGCAAGAAGCCCTCGCAGCTCCAGTCCTTCACCGCCTCGAGCTCCGCGAGCGTGACACCCACCACCTGGACGAAGCGCACGAGGCCGTGCGCGGTCTCGATCGGCGGGAGCTGCGGATCGTCCGCGAAGAGCGCGCCGCGGATCGCCGTGCGCGGATCGCCGCCCATCGGACCTTGCAGATCCATGTGGTCGCCGGGTCGGAACACGTTCGAGCTGCGAAACACGTAGCGCGCGAGGCGCTGGAGCATCAGCACCGGCCACACCGGCGGCGGCTGCCCTTCGAGGCGCACCAATCGAAACGTCAGCTCGAAGCCGTAGCCGCTCAGGCCCGGCTGATACGGGAAGCTCGCGTCCTCGTGGCGCTGCTGCGTGAGCCCGTAGGTGACGTAATGCCAATGGCCCGCGGCCGGGAACGCGCTCACGCCGTCGAGCGGATCTTCTCCGCCGTCGCGCATCGCGTGGGTCGGCCCCCAGTGCGCGGGCTGCACGTAGCCGTGGGCGGCGGCGAGCGCGGTGGCGATGGCCGACGCCCCGGGCGCGGGGTCTCGTCGAGTGAGCTGCATGGGCGAGGTCACGAGGGACCACTTTGTCGCAATCGCGGGCTTACATCGTCGTGATGCGTGAATCATCATTCAGCCGCCGTTGACCCGCGGCCCCCGCTGTGGCGTCCTGTCGGCGCGTCGACGTGGGCTTCGGGTGGTCCGCGCGGCGACGTCGGGGTTGGTGACGGCCCGTCCGAAAGAACGTTCGTCGGCGTGCGGCGCCGACGGCAACCAGGGGTGCGAGCGATGAGCGGAGAGCTGCGCTTCGATGGGCGCGTCGTGATCGTCACGGGCGCGGGCAACGGCCTCGGCAAGAGCCACGCGCTCGCGTAGCCACGCGCTCGCGTTCGGAAAGCGCGGCGCGAAGGTGGTCGTCAACGACCTCGGCGGCGACATCCACGGCGGTGGAGGCAGCGCGCGCGCGGCCGATCTCGTCGTCGACGAGATCCGCGCCGCGGGTGGCGAAGCGGTCGCCAACTACGACTCCGTCACCGACGGTGACAAGATCGTTCAATCCGCGATCGACGCCTTCGGAAAGGTCGACGTCGTCATCAACAATGCGGGAATCCTCCGCGACGTCAGCTTCCACAAGATGACGAAGGACGACTGGGAGAAGGTCTACGCCGTCCACGTCCAAGGCGCCTTCTCCGTCACCCACGCCGCATGGGAGCGCATGCGCGAGCAGGGCTACGGCCGCGTGATCCTCACCGCGAGCGCCGCCGGCATCTACGGCAACTTCGGCCAAGCGAACTACGCGATGGCCAAGCTCGGTCTGGTCGGGTTCTCCAGCACGCTCGCGATCGAAGGCCGCAAGAAGGGTGTGCACGTCAACGCGATCGCGCCGATCGCGGGCAGCCGCATGACCGAGACCGTCCTGCCGCCCGAGCTGCTCGCGGCGCTCAAGCCCGAGTACGTCACGCCGCTCGTGCTCTGGCTCTGCCACGAGAGCTGCGACGAGACCGGCGGGCTCTTCGAGGTCGGCGGCGGCTTCATGGGCAAGCTCCGTTGGGAGCGCGCGCTCGGAAAGACCTGGCGCCTCGGCCGCGAGATCGCGCCCGAAGACGTGAAGACCCATTGGAAGGCGATCGCGGGCTTCGAGAAGACCGAGCACCCGGCGAACATCGCGCAGTCGATGCAGCCCATCATGGGCAACGTCGAGCGCGGGCCGAGCAAGGGTGGCAACCAGTTCATCGACGTCGACGAGGCGCTCGGCTACCGCTTCGAGCCCGCCCGCTCGAGCTACGACGAACGCGACCTCGCGCTCTACGCGCTCGG
>JALOQC010000242.1 GCA_025453555.1 Myxococcota bacterium
CACCTCTCGGTGGGGCTCGTGCTCGTGGTGGTGAACCGCATCGTGCACGGCGCGTTCGGCTGGGCGGAGAGCGACACGCTGCGCGGCTGGGTGCAGGGGCTCCCGTTCGTGCCGGCGCTGCTGCTTTGCATCCTGGTCGCGGATCTCTCGCAGTATTGGCTTCACCGCGCGTACCACGAGGTGGGCTTCTTGTGGCGCTTCCACTCCGTGCACCACAGCGCGAAGTCGATGGACTGGCTCGCCGGATCCCGGCAACACATCTTCGAGTTGATCCTCACACGCGTGCTGGTTCTCGGGCCGATCTTCGTGCTCGGATTCACGCAGCGGGTGGTGGACGCGTACGTGATCGTGGTGGGGTTCCAGGCGGTCTTCAATCACGCGAACGTGAGCGCGCGGCTCGGTCCGCTGCGCTACGTGATCGTGACCCCGAACTTCCATCATTGGCACCACTCGCGGGACACCGAGGCGATCGACCGGAACTACGCCGCGCACTTCGCGTTCCTCGACTACCTCTTCGGCACCGCGGTGACGGCAGAGCGCCAGTGGCCGCATCGCTACGGCGTGATCGGCGACTACGTGCCGGAGGGCTTCGTACGGCAGTTCCTGTTTCCGTTCGTGGGCTCGACGGAGAGCCGCGAAGAGCGCGAGACGACGAAGCTGCCGGTGCCGCCGCCGGACGAGGCGCCGAGCCGTGCGAGCGTCGCGCCGCCGGCGAGCTGAGTCGGTGCTCAGCGAGAGGCTTCGAACGCGCGACGAGCTTCCTCCGAAACGAGCGGCATGTAGCGCCCTCGGATCGTGGACCGTCCGTCGAGCTGCTCGTCCCACCACACGACGGCGTAGGTGCCCCAGTCGGTCCCGGGGGCGATCGCGCAGCCCTTCACGCCGGGAGCTTCGTCGACCGCGAGGCCACGTCCACCCGATCCGTGTCCCGGATAGAGATGGTGGACGAACAAGGCGCCCGAGCTCCCGGCCGGCGCGCCGACCTCTTCGAGGCGCGCGCAGTACGCGACGGCACCGAGGACGTCGCTGCCGACGCTCGCGAGCCCGTGGTCGTTCGGCCCGGCGACGGACCACGTCGACGTGTACGTGAAGCGCTCGTCCGCGAAGGGGTCGTAGCCGAAGACCTGCACGCCCCCGTTGGGACGGCCGTGGGTGCCGCGCACGGAGACGATGGCGCGGTCGCGGAGGCGCGTCGCGCTGAAGGCGGTGCTGACCCGCGTGTTGCCCGGGACCGACGGGAGCACGAACGAGCCTCGGTGCTCGAGGCGGCCGACGAAGGAGTGGACTTCGACGTGAGTCGAGGAGGAGTGGACGACCACCGAGCGACCCTTGAAGTCGACCAGGCCCACACGCTCCGCACGTTCGCCGATCGTGAAGCGCGCGGTGCGGCGCATGTCGTCGTCGACCGCGTCGAGGTGCGCACGATCGCGGAAGCCGTGCGCGACGATCCACCCGCCGACCGCGGGGTGGCGGCCGACCGCGAGCGCGAGGCCTTCGTCTTCCACGAGGTGGTTCGCGCGGACTCGCAGCTCCGCGTCGAGCACCGTGAGCACGACGCGCGCGCGCCCTTCGAAGCTCGTGTCCGAGAGCAGGCCGAAGCGTCCGTTTCCGTACGTGAGCGCGCGCGGCATTCCCGAGAACGCCGGGAGGTGTCGGACGGCGCCGAGCGGGTTGGCGCGTGCGTCGAGGAATTGCAGCGCGACGCGCGGGCTCGAGGGATCGCCCTCCGGCCACGCCACGAGCCAGCGCGCGCCATCCCACGCCACCACGGGCGCGCCGAGGACGCGATCGCCGCTGACGTCGACGATGGGCGTCTCTTCGCAGCACGGACCGAAGTCGGGGCCCGGCGCGCCCTCGTCGACGAGCCAGTCGTCGTCGTCTTCGCTCGGACGTTCGTCGGGATCGGGCGCGGGCTCGGTGGGCGGGAGCGGCGGGAGATCGTCGTCGTCCACGACGGGTGGCGTGACGGAGGGCGGACCTGCATCGAGGTCGGTCGACGAGGCGTCTCGCCGCCCCGCGTCGCGTGGACCGCCATCGCGCTCGCGGCCTCCGTCGCGCCAGCTCGCGTCGACCGTGCCGGGATCGAAGAAGCCGCGCTCGTGGGACTCGTAGCAGCCGAGACAGAAGATCAGGAACAACGACGACGCACGCATCGAGGCACGATGACACTCGCGCTCCGCGCGCGCGTGGTCCAAACGAGGTAGACGCGCGACTCCCCCGAACGGGTGAGCGAGCCTCGGGACCGTGCTCGAGAACGAATCCCCACGAGCGGCGAGGCTCGCCGTGGCTCGATCAGCGGAGGGTGATCAGCGTCGGGGCGAGCTGGAGGCGCACGCCCATCACGCAGAAGACGACGCGGTCGGCGCGCGCGGCGAGGCGGCGTTGCGCGCGGCCGGTGTGATCGCGGAAGCGGCGGACGAGTGGGCTCTCGGGGACGATTCCGAGGCCGACCTCGTTGATCACGAGGAGGGTGGTGCCTCGGCGCGCGCGGGTGACTTCGGCGAGCTCGTCGATCGCGCGCTCGAGCGACGCGTCGTCGTGCTCGTGGTGGAGGAGATTGCCGAGCCAGACCGTGAGGCAGTCGACGATCACGACTGCGTGCGGGAGGGTACGCAGGGGCGTCGCGAGATCGACGGGGGCTTCGAGGGTGTCGAAGGCGTCGCCGCGATCGGCGCGGTGGCGATCGATGCGCGCGCGGAGCTCGTCGTCGAAGGGCTCGGCGGTGGCGACGTAGGCGCGGGGGCCTTCGATCGCGCACGCGAGCTCTTCGGCGAAGGCCGTCTTGCCGGAGCGAGCACCGCCGCCGATCAGCACGAGCTCGTCGCGCGTCGCTCGTTCGTGATCGTGCGCGCTCACCACTCGACGCCTCGGCGTGCGCGCACGCCGGCGTCCCACGCGTGTTTGACGGGCACGTGCTCGGTCACGGTGTCGGCGAGCGCGATCACCTCCGGCTTCGCGCCGCGACCGGTGACGATCAGGCTCACGTGCTCGGGGCGCGCGCGGAGCACGTCGAGCACGTCGTCGAGCGCGAGCTGGTCGACGTGGAGCGCGAAGTTGAGCTCGTCGAGCACCACCACGTCGTAGGCGCCGCTCGTGATCATGCGGCGGGCTTCGTCGAGGCCCCGCTTCGCGGCGGCGAGATCCTTGTCGCGATCCTGGGTGTCCCAGGTGAACCCTTCGCCGGAGACCACGTGCTCGATCTCGGGGAAACGTGCGAGGGCGGCTTGCTCACCCGTCTTCCAGGTGCCCTTCACGAACTGCACGACACCGACCTTCTGGCCATGGCCGGCGGCGCGGATCGCGACGCCGAAGCCCGCGGTGGACTTTCCTTTGCCGTCGCCGGTGTGGACGACGAGCACGCCGCGATCGACCTCACGCTTCTTCACCTCTTCGCGTTGAGCGGCTTGGAGGTCTTTCATCTTCTCGCGGTGATCGTCGGTGTCGGACATGGGAGGAGAATGTTCGGAGTCGTACTGCGCGCAAGCCGAGAACGGAAATGAGTGAGCTCGGGAGCACTCGGCGCAACCCAGGCATGGATCGACGCTCTGCGCTTGACGTCGCGCGCCCGCTCGGTCAGGGTCGCCGCGTTGGGTTGACGGGCACGTGGGCACGCTCGGTGGAGCGGACGCGCGTTCGTCACGAAGGCGGACGGAGAGACATCCGCGAGCCGAGAGGGAAGCTGGTCGAACACCAGCGCGGACCCGCCACGGTAGGTGGTTCGAGCCTTCGCCAGGATGCCACTGGACGCGCACGCGTCTGGGAAGGCGGCGGAGGACAAGGCCACGAGCCCGGAAACCTGCCCACGACTCACTCTCACGTCACCTCGGGGATGGTGGCCGGAGCGGTCAGGCTGGGATCCGCCCGTCTTCCGTTCCGTCGCGATGCCCGACGGAACCCTCGGAAGACCCGTGCATCGCCCGACCCTCGCCATCCTCTTGCTCGCGCTGTTGGCGCTGGTGGGAGAGGTGCGTGCGCAGGGCACTTCGGGCGGGGAGACGCAGACAGAGACAGAGACAGAGACAGAGACCGACGCGGTCTCGGACTCGGTCTCGGACTCGGACTCGGACACCGACTCGGACACCGACTCGGACACCGACTCGGACACCGACTCGGACACCGACTCGGACACCGACTCGGACACCGACTCGGACTCGGACACCGACTCGGACACCGACTCGGACTCGGACACCGACTCGGACGCGGACACCGACTCGGACTCGGACACCGTCTCCGGCTCGGACACCGTCTCGGAGTCGGACGCCGTCTCGGACCCCGATTCGGACTACGGCTTCGGCGCGAGCGCGGTGGTCTCGGCGCCCCTCGTCGCGGACGACGCGGACGCCACCGCCGCGTCGACGACGGTGAGCGCGCGGAACGCGTCGCGGGCGGATCTCTCGCTCCAGGAGCTCCTCTTCGAGGTGCCGGGTGCGCACGTCGTGCAATCCGGGGGTCAGGGGAGCTATTCCACCGTTTCTCTGCGCGGGGGAGAGCTCGGTCATACGAGCTTCTTGCTCGGCGAGATGCCGGTCAGTGGTCCGGATTCCGGCCCGCTCGATCTGAGCCTTCTCCCGCTCGAAGTGTTCGACCGACTGGAGGTCTATCGCGGAGGTGCGCCCGCGTTCTTCGACAGCGGCGCGATCGGCGGCGTGGTGCGCCTCGTGCCGCGCGAGGACCGTGCGAGCCGGCTCTTCGCGAGCGCGACCGGGGGCAGCTTCGGCGCGTGGCGCGCGGACGTGACGAGCACGCTCCGACGCGGGCGCTTCTTCGTGGCCACCAACGCGGGCGCGGACGGCGCGCGCAACGACTACCCGTACCGCTACGACAACGCGACGGTCTTCGATCCGACCGACGACGAGACGCGAGCCCGCGCGAACGCGGAGACGCTCGGCGCGCACGGGATGCTGCACGTGCGCGGCACGGTGGGTGAGCACGGGCGGGTGTCCGCGTTGCTCCTCGGCGTTTCGCGGCAGGGCGGAATGCCGGGGCTCGGCGCGTCGCCCGCGTACGAGGCGCGCCGTGAGGACGCGCGCGTGCTCGGCGCGCTCGAGTACCAGCACTGCGGCGAGCACGGGCGGCTGCAGCTCGTGGTCGGCGGGAGCTTGCGTCGGCAACGCTTCACGGATCTACTCGGCGAGGTCGGGCTCGGGCGCGAGGCGACGGACGATCAGTTCCGGCACGCGTTCACGCGACTCGCGGGCGTGGTGCAGCCGACGCCGTGGCTGGAGCTCACGTCCGTCGGCTCCGCGCGCTTCGACACGTACGATCCGGAGAACCGGGTATCGCCCGCGGAGTCGAGCTCCTCGCGCACCACGCTCTCGTTCACGCAGGAGCTGCGGCTTCACGGGACCATCGGGCGCGGCGGGGTCAGCCGCCGCGGAACGATCGGCAGCGTCGGGCTGGAGCTGCGACCCTCCGTGCGCGTCGAGCACGCGCGCACCGAGGCGTACGGGCTGCGGCTCGGCCAAGAGGTGCGGCACGCGAGCGAGCTGACGCGCGCGACCTTCCGCGTGGGCGCGTCGATCCAGCCGCTGCCGTGGATGGCGGTGGTCGGCTCGGTGGCGAGCGGCGCGCGGATGCCGAGCGTGCTCGAGCTCTTCGGCGATCGCGGCGCGCTCTTGCCGAACGCGGAGCTGCGACCGGAAGAGGGACGCAGCGCAGACGCGGGCGTGCTGGTGCGCCTGGATCGCGAGCGGGGGCGCGTGCTCGCGGAGGCGCGTTACTTCCACCTCGCGGTCGACGAGCTCATCCGCTACGCGCCGACCTCGCAGTACACCGCGATCGCGCAGAACGTCGCGCGCGGCGAGGTGAACGGCGTCGAGGCGGGCACGCGCTTCGAGCTCCCGCTGACGCACGGGCGCGAGACGGGGCCGAGCCTCGCGGGGCAGCTCTCGTTCACCTACCTGAAGACACGCGCGCCGCGGGGCGCGGAGCTGCCGTGGCGGCCGGACGTCGAAGCGCGCGCGGGGCTCGAGGTGCGCAGCGGACGCCTCGGTCCGATCGAGGACGTCGTGCTGCTCGGCACGTGGAACCACCGCGGCGAGTTCTTCCACGACCCCGCGAACCTCGTGCGCATGCCTTCGCGGCATTGGATCGGCGCGGGCGTGCGCGTCGATCTCCCGCGTGGCTTCGACGTGCTCTTCATGGCGCGCGACCTCGCGAACGAAGCCGGCCAGGACTTCCTCGGCCAACCCCTGCCCGGACGTCGCTACGCGCTGACCGTCCGCTACGAGATGGAGCTCTGAGATGCGTTGGATGGTTTGGATGTGCGCGCTCGCGATGGTGGGCTGCGGAGACGACGACGGACCGGCACCCGACGGTGGCGTCGACGCGGCGATGACGGACGGCGGTGACCTCGACGGCGGCGTCCAAGGCGACGCGGGCGACGAGGACGCGGGCACGCCGAGCACGCTCTGCCCGGCCGGCGACGCGATCTTGGATCCCGTCTCGGGCACACCGGCGTTCGTGGTGGTCGGCGGCGACTACACGAGCAGCGTGGTCTCGTTGCTCGCGGCGGACGGCACGGTGCTCGTCGACTCGTGGATCGACTCCGGAACGACCGCGCCGGGCTTGGTGACCACGCTGAGCGGCGACGTCGTGATTCCGACGCGCACGCTCGACGGAACCGTGGCGCTCATCGATCGTTTCATGACGGACGTCGTGAGCCTCTGGTGCCTCGACGGGAGCCTCGTCGGTCAGCTCCGCGTGCGCGGCGCGGGCGGGAGCTTCTCCTCGAACCCCACCGACGTCGTGGTGGTCGACGAGAACGAAGGCTGGATCTCCCGCTACGAGCAGAACCTCGCCGCGGGCGCGCCCGAGCTCGATCGCGGCAGCGACCTCGTCGGCTTCGATCCGAGCACGATGACCACCGACGGGCGCCGCGTGGATCTGACTGCGTTCGGCGGCAACGTGACGGGCCTCGACGGCGAAGGCGAAGAGACGAACGTCGCCGTGTGGCCGCGTCCTTCGTCGATCGTGCCCGCGAGCGACCTGCTCGTGGTGGGCCTCGATCGGATTCCGGCGGACCTCTTCGGCACCGCGCGCGGCGCGGGCGAAGGCACGGTGGTCGTGGTCGATCTCGCGGACCTCTCGGTGACGAGCCTCGAGCTCGAGGGGCTGCGAAACTGTGGGCGCGTGCAGGCGATCCCGGGCGCGGAGGACGAGGTGCTCGTGTCGTGCGCCGGCTACTCGAACGTCGGCTTCGCGGACACGCCGGGTGTCCGCGCGACGGCGGGGCTCGTGCGGCTTCGCGTGGTCGACGGTGAGCTCGAGGTCGTGACGCGTTGGGAGGCCAACGACGACGAGGCGCTGCTCGCGACGTCGGGCGCGGTCGCGCTCGGCGGCGATCGCGTGGTGGGTGTCGCGGCGGGCGACTTCGCGACGGTGGGCGACCGACTGGTCCTCACCAACCTGAGCACCGGCGCGCAGACGACGTTGCTCACGGTGGACGAGAGCTTCGTGCTCGGTTCCGGTGCCGTGCTCGGGAACCTGCTGCTCTGGCCGGACGCGACCTCCACCGATCCGGTGATGCGTCGCTTCACGGTCGGCGACACGCTCACCGAGGGTGAGTCGTTCGAGGTCGGCCCCGCGACGCTCCCGCCGCGTGGCGTGAGCACGCTCTGATCGTACGAAGCGTGGGATGGACGTCGCGCCGCACGATCGAGCCGCACGGAGCGTGAAGCTCTACCTCGGGCTCTTCGTGCTCGCGGCGCTCGTCGCGCTGTCGTCGATGACGGTCGGCGCAGGCTCGCTCGCGGACGAAGGGCTGCGCGAGACGCTGCTCTCGCTCCGCGGCGCGCGGCTCGCGGCGTCGTTCTTGGCGGGCGCCGCGCTCGCGGTCGGCGGCGTGGTCGTGCAGGGGCTGCTTCGCAACCCGCTCGCGAGCCCGTCGATCCTCGGGACCACCGCGGGAGCCGCGCTCGGGGGGCAGCTCGTGTTGTTGGCGTTGCCCTTCGTCGCGCTTCCCGTGCGGAGCGAGATGGCGGTGCCCATCGGGTGCCTGCTCGGCGCGTTGCTCTCGCTCCTCGCGCTGCTGACGCTGCTGCGCCACACGAACGACGCGGTGACACTCTTGCTCACGGGCTTCGTGCTCTCGTCGCTCTTCCTCGCGCTCGGATCCTTCGTGACGAGCCTCGCGCAGAACGATTGGGAGCTCGGCCGCGCGGTGGTGGCGTTCTCGCTCGGTGGGGTGTCGAGCGCGGGCACGGATCACGTGCTCTTCGCGTTGCCGCTCGTGATCGCGGGGATCGGCGCGTCGTTCGGCTGGGGCAAGGCGCTCGACCTCCTGCTCAGCGGCGAAGAAGAGGCGCGCTCGCTCGGCGTCGACGTGCCGCGGCTGCGGTGGTGGAGCGCGGTTTGGGTCGCGACGCTCGTGGCGGCGGCGGTGAGCCTCGGCGGCAACGTGTCGTTCGTGGGGCTGGTGGTTCCGCACGTGTTGCGGCCCTTCGCGGGCTGGTCGCATCGTCGGCTCGTGCCGGCGGCTGCGCTCGGCGGCGGGATCTTCCTCGCCGCGTGCGACGTGATCACGCGCGCGATCCCCTCGCACGGCGAGATCCCGCTCGGGGTGGTGACGGGGCTCGTGGGTGCGCCGCTCTTCTTGTTCCTCTTGCTGCGGCAGCGCCGCGCGGAGCTCCTCCGTGGCTGAGCACGACGCCACGATCGAACGCGACGCCGAGCGCGACGCCACGACCGAACGCGACGTCGAACGCGAGGCGGTGGCGGGGCGCGCGGCCTCCCCGAAAGGCGGCGGCGAGGCGGTCGCGCTCGTCGCGCGTGGGCTCGAGGTGAAGCGCGAGGGCCGCGTGGTGCTCTCGAACGTCGACGTCTCGGTGCGACGCGGCGAGCTTCTCGCGGTGCTCGGTCCGAACGGGGCGGGGAAGAGCACGCTGCTGCGGGCGCTCGCGGGGCTCTTGCCATCGACGGGAGAGCTCGTGCTGGACGGGCGCGCGCTGCGGACGCTGACGGATGTCGAGCGCGCGCGATCGATCGCGTTCGTGCCGCAGCGCTCGGGGCTCGTCTCACCCTTCGCGGCCGCGGAGGTGGTCGCGCAAGGGCGCTACGCGCGGGGTGGCGCGAGCCCGCGCTCGGAGGAAGTGCGCGCGGCGCTCGCGCGGGTCGGGGCGAGCGCGTTCGCGGAGCGCGCGTTCACGACGCTCTCGGTGGGTGAGCAGCAGCGGGTGCTCCTCGCGCGGGCGCTCGCGACGGATGCGAAGGTGCTCGTGCTCGACGAGCCGACCGCGCCGCTCGACGTGGGGCAAGCGCTCGCGACCTTCGCGCTCCTGCGATCGCTCGCGGCGGAGGGGCGCGCGCTCGTGGCGGCGGTGCACGGGCTCGACGACGCGCGTCGCTTCGCCGATCGCGTGCTGGTGCTGGAGAACGGGCGCATGCGCGCGGAAGGTGTGCCTCACGAGGTGGTCGCCGATCCGCTGCTTCGGCCGCTCTACGGTGTCTCGCTGCGGGAGGACGCGGCGCCGCGTTTCGATCGGGTGGGCGACGATGCGAGCGAACGCGCGGGCGACGATGCGCGCGACGAGTCGAGCCTTCGCCGGACGGACCGGGAGGGCTCGGCGTGAAGCGCCTCGGGCTCCTCAACGCGCTCGCGTTCTTCGTCGCGCTCGGGCTCTCGCTCGCGGTGGTCGGGCTCGGCTCGTCGCGGTCGGTGCGCGAGCAGGACGCGGGCGCCCGGGTGCTGCGTGACGCGACGGGGCACGAAGTGGCGGCGCGTCGCTACGAGCGCGTGGTGAGCGCGTCG
>JALOQC010000679.1 GCA_025453555.1 Myxococcota bacterium
CTCGGAGAGCTGGTGCGCTGGGACATGCGCGCGGTGGAGGAGGCGCTCGACGAGCTGCCGCCCGCCGCCGACGTGGTGCGCAAGAGCGCGCATCACCTCATCGCGCGCGGTGGCAAGCGGCTGCGCCCGATGTGCGTGGCAGTCGCTGCGCGCTGCGGCACCGGCTTCGACGCGCGCGGTCGCGATCTCGCGGTCGCGGTCGAGCTCGTGCATTGCGCGACGCTGCTGCACGACGACGTCGTCGACCTCGGCGATCAGCGCCGCGGCGCACCGGCGGCGCGACTCCTCTTCGGGAACGCCGCCTCGATCTTCGCGGGCGACTGGCTGCTCGTGCACGCGCTCAAGCGCGTCCGCGCGGTGCGCGTCGACGGCACGCTCGACTCGACACCAGCGAAGAGGCGTACTTCCGCGTGGTCGAAGGCAAGACCGCCGCGCTCTTCCGCTGGGCGACCTTCGCGGGCGCGCGCGCAGGCGGGCTCGACGAGCGGGCGAGCCACGCGCTGGAGACGTACGGCCTCCACCTCGGCAACGCCTTCCAGCTCGTCGACGACTGGCTCGACTACGCGGGCGACGCGGCCAAGACGGGCAAGGCGCTCTTCGCGGATCTTCGCGAAGGCAAGATGACCTACCCCGTGCTCTACGCGCGCGAGCGCGACGCGCGGGTGCGACCGCTGCTCGAAGAGATCGTGGCTTCGCCCGAGGTGCCGCCCGCGCTCGGGCAGGCGCTGCTCGGCGCGCTCGAGAAGGCCGGCGCGCTCGAAGCGACGCGTCGCCTCGCGGGCGAGCACGTCGCCAAGGCGCTCGACGCGATCGCGGAGCTACCGGAAGGGCGCGGCAAAGACGCGCTGCACACGGTGGCGCTCGCCACCATCGAGCGGGAGCGCTGACGTGGACGTCCTCGAACGAAGCAAACGCGTCTCGGGCACGGCGTCGTCGTCCTCGAGCACGGCGTCCACGAGCTCGGCGTCGTCCACGACGCCTTCGAGCACGACGTCTTCCAGCTCGACCGGCACCGAGCCGAGCGCCGACGTGAGGCCGACGGTGTCGAGCCGCATCGCGGGCTTTCACCGCGAGTCGCTCGAAGTACGGCGGGAGCGCATCGTCGGGCTCGGCGTGCTCTCCGACGACGCCGCGCGTCACCTCGCGAGCGGCGGCGCGCTGCCGGAGGCGATCGCGGACGCGATGACGGAGAACGTGATCGCGATCCACGGGCTGCCGCTGAGCGTCGCGCTCAACTTCCGCGTCGACGGTCGCGACGTGATCGTACCGATGGCGGTGGAAGAGCCGAGCGTGGTCGCGGCGGCCTCGAACGCGGCGCGCATGGTGCGGCTCTCGGGCGGCTTCTTCGGCGAGGCGACCGAGGCGGTGATGACCGCGCAGGTGCAGCTCGACGACGTCCCCGACGCGCACGACGCGCCCGCGCGCATCGCCCCGCATCGCGAGGCGCTCCTCGCGGCGGCCAACGCGAGCATCCCCGCGATGGTTCGTCGCGGCGGCGGCGCGCGCGACCTCGAGGTGCGCGTGATCGACGCCGACGAAGGTCTCGTCGTGCTGCACTTCCACGTCGCGGTCGGCGACGCGATGGGCGCCAACGTCGTCGACACGGTGGCCGAAGCGGTCGCGCCCGAGGTCGAACGGATCCTCGGCGGGCGCGTGGGCCTGCGCATCCTCACGAACCTCCCGCTGCGGCGGATGATCCGCGTGCGCTGCGAGGTCGGCGCGGACGCCCTCGGAGGCGCCGAGCTCGCCGACGGCATCGCGCGCGCGAGCCGCTTCGCGAGCAAGGATCCGTTCCGCGCGGTCACGCACAACAAGGGCATCATGAACGGCATCGACGCGGCCGCGGTCGCGCTCGGTCAGGACTGGCGCGCGATCGAGGCGGGCGCGCACGCGTACGCCGCCTTTCGGGGAAGCTACGCGCCGCTCGCGACGTGGACGCGCACCGAGACGGGCCTCGTGGGTGAGCTCGAGATGCCGCTCGCGGTCGCGACCGCGGGAGGCTCGACCGGCGTGCATCCGGGGGTCCGCGCGGGGCTCGAGCTGCTCGGGCGGCCGAGCGCGGGCGAGCTCGCGATCATCCTCGGCGCGGTCGGCCTCGCGTCGAACCTCGCCGCGCTGCGCGCGCTGGCAGGTGAAGGCATCCAGAAGGGCCACATGCGGCTGCACGCGCGCAAGCACGAAGCGGAGGCCGCGACGACGACGAGCGCGACCGCGACGAAGCGAGGTGAAGCATGACCCCCGACGTCCAGACGCCCGCTCCCGAGACGCGCTCCGAGCGCCTCGGCTCCGGCGCGATGTTCGACGCGATCGCCGAGCGCTACGACTTCCTCAACCGCGTGCTCTCGATGGGCATCGATCGCGGCTGGCGGCGCAAGACGGTCGAGGCGCTGATCGACTCCAGCGGCGCTACTCCGCGCCGGGTGCTCGATCTCGCGACCGGAACCGCGGATCTCGCGCTCGCGGTGAGCGCGCGTTTCCCCGAGGCCGAGGTGCTCGGCAGCGATCCCTCCGCGAACATGCTCGCGATCGGGCGCACCAAGGTCGACGCGAAGGGCGCGAAGGTCACCCTCGAGGTCGGCGACGCGCAGAAGCTGCCCTACGCGGACGCGAGCTTCGACGCCTGCTGCATCAGCTTCGGCATCCGCAACGTGCCCGATCGCGACGCCGCGCTACGCGAGATGGCGCGCGTGGTGCGCCCCGGGGGTCGCGTCGCGATCCTCGAGCTCTCCGAGCCACGCAAAGGCCCGCTCGCG
>JALOQC010000680.1 GCA_025453555.1 Myxococcota bacterium
GTGCTCGCCGAGCTCATCACGCTCACGAGCTACTCGATGTCGCACGACGACACGCGGCCGCACCTCGCAGGCGCTCTCTTCGAGACGAACGGGCGCGTGGCCCGGATGGTCACGACGGACGGGCACCGGCTGAGCAAGGCTGAGGTCGCGATCGGCGACGTGCAATCGGCGTCGCCGCTCGAGATCCTCATCCCGCACCGCGGCGTCGCCGAGCTGAAGAAGCTCGTCGACGAGGCGCGCGCGGACGCGAAGGCGACGAAGAGCGCGGGTGGGGAAGCGAGCGCGCGCCCGACGATCGACGTCACCGCCGCGAACGGCACCGCGTTCTTCCGCCGCGACGACACGAACGCGCACGTCGTGCTGAGCGTGAAGCTCGTGGACGAGCGCTTCCCGCCCTACTCGAAGGTCATCCCGGCGGGCGCGACGAAGCGCGTCGTGTGCGGGCGCGAGTCGCTGATGGCGGCGCTGAAGCGCGTCTCGCTGCTGTCGAACGACAAGAGCGGGGGCGTGCACCTGAAGCTCGCGGGTGGGTCGAAGGCGAAGGGTGCGAGCGAAGAAGGGGCCCGTGAAGGGGTGGGCACGCTCGCGCTCGGGTCGAACAACCCCGACCGAGGCGAGGGCGTCGAAGAGATCGACGTCGACTACGTGGGTGAGTCGCTCGAGATCGGCTTCAACGCGAAATACCTGCTCGAGACGCTCGGCGCGATGACGTGTGACGAGGTCGCGCTCGAGCTGTCGAAGGAGCTCGACCCGGGCGTGATTCGGCAGGCGGGTGACGGAACCAATGACGGCGTGGACTTCGTCGGCGTCGTGATGCCGATGCGGATCTGAGGAGGACGTGATGGAAGACGAGATGGAAGACGATCCCAAGAAGCTGCTCGAAGGCGCCACGCCCGTCTGGCTCGCGTTGCGCGAGAACACCGATGGCGAGCTTCGCTTCGTCGTGAAGCAGGCGTTTCTCGTGTGGGGTGGCTCGCGCCGCCAACACCTTCGAGACGAGAACGGCGCCGAGGTCCACGAAGCTACCGCATCGGCGTTCGCGACGCGCGAGCACTGCGAAGCTCACGTCGCACGAAGGTTCGCGCACCAGCGCGTGGAGGACGCGCGCGAGACGCTGATCTTCGTCGCCCGAAGCGCCGCCGAGAGGTGGGGTCCGACGCCGTGGGTGCCGTACGACGAGTCGGATTCGAACAGCATCACGGATGCGGTGAAAGAGCTCGATGCGGCAACGCGCGCGCTCGAAGAAGCGGACCGCGTGTTCGCGACGTTCGCGCCACACCCGAGGGTGCTGCCGTGAAGGAGAACGCGATGCGACCGAAAACCCGGGATCTCATCAACATCAGCGCCATCCTCGGATGCACCGTGCTCACGACCGCTGCGGCGATGTGCGCGCTTCACGACGAGGGCGCGCGTGCAGGCGCGGTGCTCTTCGTGTTCGCGTTCTTCTTCGGGGCGATCACACTCGGATTCGTCTCGGAAGCGCTCTTTGCCGCGGAGCTCCGCGGCGAGAAGCGCGAGGCCGATCGTGCGTGGGAGCACGCCCAAGAACGCGATCGAAGGTGGAAGGCCGAGCGCGAGAAGCTCGACGAGCAGCACCAACGCGAGCGAGAAGCGAACGCGGCTATCTACACCGCCATCGACGCAGCGGCCGAGCGGGCGATCGCGGCGGGCAAGCGACGCGACGTGCGAGCCGTCATCGACCGCTGGCGCGAAGGCCAGGACGAGACGCTCGCACGAACGCTGCGTGACCTCGAAGCCCTGACGGGCCCGGTGGCGGAGGCGTGATGCACCACCGTCACCACCGCCGCCGCTCGTTCCTCGTGCTGCACGTCGCCTGCGCGATCGTGACGTTGCCCATTTGGATCGTGCCCTTCGTCCGCGCGCTCGCGCAGCGCCCGCCCGAGAGGTGGTCATGACCGAGCCCCTGCACTTCCTGCTCGACACCCCGCACGGGCTCGTCGTGAAGCTCACGGCACCCGTCATCACACGGATGCGCGCGCTCGCCCAGCACGGCGTTACGGACCCCGAGCGAGCCGGCGTGCTCGTCGGTCGCTACTACCCGACCTCGTACCGGATGCCGGGCTCGCGGCCGGGCTGGAGCCGGTACCTCGACGCGCTGGTCGTCGACGCGATCACCGAGCCGGGTCCGCGCTGCCGACTCGAGCGGCACGCGTACGAGCTCGACGTCCCGCACCATCATCGCGAAGCCGCGCGGCTGGCCGCGCTGCACGAGGCCGGTGGCGAGATCGTGGGCGGCTGGCACACGCACCCGCAGTGGCTTCCGGTCCCGTCTGCGCAGGATCTGTCGGAGTGGCGACGGGTCCTTCTCGCCGAGGCTGAGTCCGAAACCACTTTCCCGTACCGCGTCGAGGTCATCGTCGGCACGGTGCACGTGCGCGCGTGGGTGGGCGTGGTCGGGATGCCGCTCGTTCACGCGATGCGCGAGTTCGATCCGTACCGCGAGGACGCGCGCCGCAACCAGGATCGGGTGGCGTCATGAGGATGACGGCCCACACCGACGGCACCGACGGCACGTTCGCGCGCCTTTCGCGCATCGAAGCCGTCGAGTTCGCGCTTCGTCTTCTTGCGCTCACGGCCGCGCACCCGGGCGCGGAGGCGTACCGCGCGGTCGAGTGGGTGGGCGTCGGCGACGTGATGCAGCTCCTCGGGTTGCCACGGGCGTCGGCGTCGCGTCTCGTGGCGAGGTTCCAGACGGTGCACACGCGGGTGCCGGGCGGGGATCGGTACGTGGCGCGTGTGGAGGTGGACGCGTGGGCGGCGCGGGCGCTGGGAGTGGTACGGAAGCGGAAAGCGGCGTGACTCACATTTCGCACCGTGCACCCTTGCAGCGCTCCGCGAATCACGCTCCCATGAGCCATCCTGCGCGAGCCCTGGAACCAGCCCCCAGGTTGAACGCGCACCCCGCACGCACCGCGTACACGCGCGTGCACCCCACAACCGGAGCACGCCGTCATGAGCACCCGATCCGTCGAGCGCTCACGCCGCGCTCAGAAGACCACCCACCGCGAAAAGGCTGTCGCGCACGCGCTCGCCACGAGCACCGCCGAAGCCGCCGCGAAGTTCAACGTTCCCGAGAGCACGCTCCGTCGCTGGGTCGCCCAAGCGAAGGCCGCGGGCTTCCGCCTCCCGACGCCCATCGAGAAGGCGACGCTCGAAGTGGCGCACGCCCGCGCTCGCCGCGTTCGTGACGAAGCGCTTTCGTCGGTCACCGACGACCTCAAGAAGCTCGTTCGTCTCGCCACGAAGTCCGCCGAAGCGGAGTTCGAGAAGACGGGCAAGGTGCCTGGAAAGGTGATCTTCGAGGTCGCGGGCGCCGCCAAGATCCTCGGCGAGCTCGACATGGCCGAGCGCGTGCTCCTCGCGCCCGGCGACAAGATCGACGCGAGCGACGCGAGCGACGCGGACGACACCGCCGTGAGCCGCACCACAAGCAGCACCGCGAAGAAGAGCAGCGCCTCACGTGAGCACGACCCTGTCGAAGATCGGGTCGTGGAGTCGCCAGCGGGACCAAGCCAGGAAGACGACTGGCACTGAGGTCGCGCGGCGCATGCGCGGTCTGAGCCCCGACGACTTCGAACGCCCGTTTCGCGAGTGGTTCACGCTCGTCTCGCCGCACTACCTCTACCCGCGCTGGCTCCATCCCGCCGCGCGGCTCTTCCACCGCGCCGAGCTCGCGATGCGCGGGCAGGGTCCGCCGGTACGCGCGGTGGTGTCGACCCCCACGCAGCACGGCAAGAGCACGCTCGCGCAGCACGCGCTCGCGTACACGACCGGGCGCAACCTCAACAAGAGCCACATCTACGCGAGCTACGGCGTCACGCTCGCGAAGCGCAACAGCCGTAGCACGCTGAAC
>JALOQC010000011.1 GCA_025453555.1 Myxococcota bacterium
GGACCACGCGACGACGCGCACGCCCGAAAGCTCCGCGATGCCGCGCACGAAGTCCGGCGAGGGCTCCGAGGTCGCGACGAGCGTGACCACGACCTGCGAGCCGTGGGAGGCCGCTCGCTCGGCCTCGCGGGAGCGCGTCGACGTGACGTTCGGCGCCACCAAACGGAGCCAGACCGAGCGGAGGATTCCGTCGCCGCGGCGCTCGTCGAACGCGGGCACGCGGAGGCGCTGTGCGACGCGCACGATGCCGGAGGCCGCCGCGGAGAGCGCGGGGTGCTCGACGACGCAGCCGTGCATGTCGGCGGGCACGTGCGAGCCGCGCGAGAAGCTGCCGAGCATCAAGCGCCCCGGGCCGCCGAAGGCGACGCGCTTGCTGCTGACGCGGTAGCCGAGCTCGCGACCGTCGCCGATCACCCGATCGACGTGCAGGCCGAGCGACGCGAGCATCTCCTTCTTCTGGAGGCGCTGGGCTTCGCCCGAGAGCGGCATCAGCGGGCAGCCGCTGCACTTCCCGTCGCGGGCTTCGTGCTGTGCGCACGGGATCGGCGCGCGCTCGCCGACGCGCAGCTCGAGGAGTCGACCGTGCGCGACCGGGCCGCCGCGCGAGACGTGCTCGATGCGCACGAGGCCGCGCTCGCCGCCGAAGAGCCCCGGCACGCGAATCTCGCGATCCTCCGCGCGGGCGATGCCCTGTCCGTCGAGATCGATGTGGGTGGCCTCGAGCTCGAGGTGGTCGCCGCCTTTCACGCGGCGAGCATGGCACGTGTGGGCCGAAGGTCGACGAGACGCTCTCGCCGGCTTCGGTGCTCCGAGGCCGCGTCGCCGGTTCGCCCGCACACGCACGCGAGCACGCGACGGACGCGAAGAAGCCGCGCCCTCGGGAGGACGCGGCTTCTTCGTGGAGCGCGCGCTCAGATCGCGTCGGCGAGCTGGCGGACCATGTCTTGCGCGACGCGACCGATCGCCTTCGAGCGGATGCTGGTCGAGTCGAGCGAGACCTCTTCGAGGACCGAGCCGTCGGGCGCGACGAGGCGCGTCTCGGTGTGCATGCGGCTCGGGCCGAAGGCGGCGTGGCGGATCGAGGTGATGCGGACCTCGACGCGCGGGTGCTCGGCGGAGCCGGTGGCGCCGAGGCTCTCCGCGAGGACGCGCTGCATCTCGGTGGCGACGCCCTTCTTCTCGCAGACCTCGCGCTGGTCTTCTTCCATCGAGGGATCGAGCGAGACGACGATCTGGCCGACGGGGCGGACGGCGTCGGACGTGGCGGTGGGGGTGACGGGGTCGAGCTGGAAGCCTCCGCAGGCGGAGCCGAAACCGAGCACGACGACGAAGAACAGCGAACGGACGAACATCGAGAGCACCTCCGGTGAGGGACGAGATTGAGGAGGGACCACGCACCCTCGCGCCGCCGATCCGCTCCGGGGCTCCGCGTCGGGGGAGAGCGCGGAGGTCCGAAGCGGATCGGCGGGACGAGGTGCGTGGTCCCAGTTGCGGCGGGGTCTTCGCGCGCGCCGGCGCGCAGTTGCGTGGGCGGGCCAACTTTTCTTGGAGAGCGGTGCGGTGCTCGAACGAGGGTTCGAGCGGCGCATGGTCCGTGGCTCGTGCGCCGCTCGAACGAGGGTGCGGCGCCGGTGGCTCGTAGAGGACGTGGGGCCCGTGGCTCGCCCGTGCTCGAACGACGGTTCGAGCGGAGAGGGTTGTGGCTCGTCGTGCTCGAACGGCTCGTCGTGCTCGAATGACGGTTCGAGCGGCGCGCTTCAGCGCGCGAGCGCCTTCGCGTACGCGGCGCCTCGATCCCGGTGGATGTCCGCCAACACCGCCTCGATCGCCGCAACGCCGTGCGCGCAGACGTTCTCGAGATTCATCTCCGCGACGCGCTCGTGGAGCGGCTTGCGCGCTGGGCGCGCGAGAAGCTCGGCGAGCGAAGTGGTCGAGAGGTCGACGTAGTCGGTGCCTTCTTCACCGCGACGAAGCGCGGAGAGCACCGAGAGGCGCACGCACTGGATCGTGGGATCGGGCGAGCGGCGCAGGAACGGCACGAGGCGCGCAGCCGCCCCGAGATCCGCCGGAGCGTCCGGATGAAACTCCGCGAGCGCCATCGGCGGCGAGCGACCGTGCGCGTCCGCGTGCAGCTCGCGGAGGCGCGCGACGAAGCGCGCGAAGACGTCGCGCGACCACGTGACGCGTGGAAACACGATGAGCCCGACGGCGACGTGCGCGGCAGACGCGTGCGCTTCGACCGCCGCGAGCGCGGGCGTCGCATCGATCGCGAGCGCGTCGTCGTCGTCGAGCACCACGCGCACCTCGACCTCTCCGTCCTTGCGCGCGCGCTCCGCCCACGGACAGAAGCCGAACGCTTCGACGACCTCGACCTCGTAGCGCGCGTAGATGCGGCGCGCCTCGCGCTCGAGCGCCTCGGCGCGCACCGGGTCGAGGGCGATCATCGCGCCTCCGCCCGCGCGGGGTCGAGCGCGCTCATCGCGTCTCCGCGCGTTCGTGCGAGGGCGCACCCAGCAGAACGATCATCGCGCCTTCGCGTCGAGGTAGTCGCGCAGGTGAGGAACGATCTTGCGACGACGAATCGCGTCCACCGGCTCGAAGTCGGACCACACGACCTCGCGCCGATCGATGTGGATGCTCGGCTTGTCGCTCACGCGTGTCTCGTAGATGTCGAGGGTGTCCTTGCGGAACTCGAAGGGGTGCGTGCCGTGGTAGGCGTGCGTGAAGGTCGAGGGCTCCAGCACGATGCCGGTCTCTTCGCGCAGCTCGCGCGACGCGGCGACGCGCGGATCTTCGCCCGGGTGAACGTAGCCTCCAGGAAGCGTGTAGAAGCTGCGGTAGCTGTTCTTCACGAGCAGCAGGCGATCGTCCCACCACACCGCTGCGAGCGCGCCGCTCGTCTCGGGCCGCCGGACGAACCAGTAGCTCCGAAGCATCAGATGCGCCGCGCGATACGCGGTAGGCGCGAGGATATCGCGGGGCGCGGAGCAAACGGAAGCGCGCAGCGTGTCGGCTTCGCTCAGGCGAGGTTCAGGCGAGCAGCTTTCGCGCGCGATCCACGAACTCTTTTTCGTCTTTCGGGGTCTCGACCTTCGAGCGCACCGGCACCGTTCGGCCCTTCGCCACCGCCGGACGCGCTGCGATCGCCGCGAGCCAGCGCTCGACCGAGGGGAGCCCTTCGACCGAGACGCCCGACCACGCGTAGGTGTGGACCCACGACCAGTTCGCGATGTCGGCGATGGAGTACTCGTCGCCCGCGAGGTACTCGCTCTCCGACAACCGCCGCTCGAGCACCTCGAAGAGGCGTCGGCTCTCCCGCTGATAACGCTCGATCGCGTACGGGATCTTCTCCGGCGCGTACCGGAAGAACACGTTCGCCTGGCCCATCATCGGACCGACGCCACCCATCTGGAACATCAGCCATTGAAGCACGCGGCTGCGGCCCTTCGGATCGCTGGGGAGCAGGCGACCCGTCTTCTCGGCGAGGTAGATCAGGATCGCGCCCGACTCGAACACCGCGAAATCATCCGCATCGTGATCGACGATCGCGGGGATGCGCCCGTTCGGGTTGATCTTCAGGAACCACTCTTCCTTCTGCTCCAGCTTCCCGAGGTCGAAGGCGTGCACCTCGTAGGGGAGCGCGAGCTCTTCGAGGGCGATGCTGGCCTTCCAGCCGTTGGGCGTGGGCGCGGTGTAGAGGGTGATCGACATCGGAACCTCGGACGTCTCGGATTCGCGGACGTTACGAAGCGCGGGTTACCTTGATCGCGTGCGCGCGTCACGTGTCCTCGGCTTTCTCGTGATGCTCGCGTCGTGTGGCGCGCGCGAGCCCACCCGCGTCTCGCCCGAGCGCGAGGTCGAGCCGTCGACGCGCACGACGAGCACCGCGGCGACGAACGCGAGCGTTTCCGTTCGGAACGAGGCCGAGGATCGTTCTCACGCGGACACTCACCCGCCCGCGGTGCGGATGCCGCTCGACGTGGAGCGCGCGATCGAAGCGAGCGTGCGCCGTGCGATGACCCGCGATGGCGTGCCGGGCGCGGTGGTGCTCGTGGGTCGCTCCGACGGCGTGGTGTTTCGGCGCGCCTACGGGCTCCGCATGCGCGAGCCGCGTGCGCTGCCGATGACGGAGGACACGGGCTTCGATCTGGCGTCGCTCACGAAGCCGTTCACGGCGCTGACGACCCTGCGTGTCGCGCAGACGCGCCGCACGTCACTCGACGCTCCGGTCGACGACGTGTTGGTCGAGCTCGCGGGCTCCGGGATCACGTTGCGGGATCTGATGACGCACCGCGCCGGTCTGCGAAGCGTCGATCCCCTCGGGATCTACGAAGGGACGAGAGAGGAGCGGATCGCACGCTCGCTTCGAGAGGCGCGCGAACGACGTCGTGGCGGCCCACCGCGGTACGGCGACCTGCATTTCCTCGCGCTCGGCGCGTGGGTGGAGCGCATCACGGGGGAGCGCCTCGATGTCGTGATGCGGCGCGAGCTGCTCGATCCGTGGGCGATCGGGGCACGTTTCGGTCCGGTGCACGAGACACGGTGCGAGACCGAGACCGAGACCGAGACCTGCCGAGTCGTTCGCGTCGCGGCGACGGAGTGGGCACCTCGACGCGCCGAGCCGGGCGAAGCCGCGCCCATGCTCCACGGGGACGTGAACGATCCACGGGCGTGGCGCCTCGACGGCGTCGCCGGACACGCCGGGCTCTTCGGGCGTGCGGACGATCTCGCGCGGCTCGCCGAAGCGCTCTTGCGCGACGCCACCCTCGACGCCGACGCGCGCTTCTCGAACGAGCACCACGCGGCGATGCGGCGATGCGACGAGGACCGCACCCTCGGCTGGGATTGCGCGGAGCTCACACGCGACGGCTGGTCGACGCACGCGTTCGCGCACGGCGGCTACACCGGCACGTGGCTCGCGATCGATCCCGCACACGACCTCTACGTGATCGTGCTCGCGAATCGTGTGCACCCCGACGGCCGCGGGCGCGTCGGCGATCTGCGCAGCGCGATCGCGCGGCACGTGCTCGCAGCCCGCGACCGCATCGCGCCGCCGACCGACGCGCTCGTGCTCGGCGTCGATCGTGTGCGCGCCGAGCTCGAGGCCGGGCGCTCGCGGCTGCGCGGTCGTCGCGTCGCGCTCCTCACCCACGACGCGGGCCGGACCCGCGACGGCATCCCGACGAGCGAGCTGCTCTGGCGCGCGCACGTCGAAGGCGCGCTCGTCCTCGCGCGGATCTTCGCGCCCGAGCATGGACTCGAGAGCGACGCGGAAGGCCACGTGGCGGACGGCGACTTCCGCGGCATTCCGGTGACGAGTCTCTTCGGCGCCACGCGTCGCCCGACGCGCGAGCAACTCGCGGACGTCGACGTGATCGTGGTCGACGTCCAGGACGTCGGCGCGCGCTTCTTCACTTACGCGAGCACGGTGCACGAGGTGCTCCGCGCAGCCGCTGAGCACGGTGTCGCTGAGCACGGTGACGGGCACGGTGACGGGCAAGGTGACGGGCACGGTGACGGGCACGGTGTCGACGTGCTCGTGCTGGATCGACCGAACCCGCTCGGCCCCGACGTCGCCGGTCCGACGCTCGACCCGCGCTACCGATCGTTCGTGAACCACCACCCGCTGCCGATGCGGCACGGCGCGACGATCGGCGAGCTCGCCCGACGCATCGTGACGGACGACGCGCTCGAGGTCCGGCTCGACGTGCTGGAGCTCGAGGGGCCCGCGACGCAGCGCGCGTCGTGGTCCGCGACGGGCCTGCGTTGGGTACCTCCGTCGCCGAACCTGAAGAGCTACGAGAGCGCGCAGCTCTACCTCGGCGTCGCGCTCGTCGAAGGCACGAACGTGAGCGTCGGCCGCGGCACCGACGCACCGTTCGAGCGGTTGGGCGCGCCGTGGATCGACGCGGACGCGCTCCTCGCCGCGCTGCCGCCGATCGACGGAGTCGCGATCACGACGACGACCTTCACGCCGACCGCGCGCCGCTACCGCAACGAGCGGTGCCGCGGGCTCGCCTTCGCGATCACCGACCCCGAACGCTTCGACCCGCTCGCGCTCGGAGAGGCGCTGATCCGCGCCCTCGCGCGAACCCACCCCGACGCGTGGGACCGCGAGCGCCTGCCGCGGATGCTCGGCGACGACGCGACACTGGAGCGATGGCTGCGATGAACGAGTACGACGAGTTCCGCGAGTCCGTCGAGGCCGCAGCACGCGCCACAGCGATCGAGTGCGGTCGATACGACCTCGGCTTCGACCCCGAGCGGCTGGGAGTCGAGACATGGCGCGCCGACGACGACACGCGGTGTGCGCTCGTGGTCGTGCGCCTCGACGGGAACCCCGAGTGGATGCTGCGTGTGATTTACGACTACGACGGGACCTTCGTGGACGCGCTCGCTGGCGGGATCAGCTCGGAGCGTGGGTTCGAGGACGTCGTCGCCGCGCGCGCAGCGGACATTCGGCTGCGCCTGCGTGTCCATCGCGAGCGCCGCGCGCGCTCAACGTGACGGCACGAGCGTCTGCGGCAGCGCGTCGTCGAGCGCGGCGAGCATCGCGGACGCCGACGGATACCGATGCGCCGGGTGGTTGCGCAGCGCGCGCGCGAGGATCGACGCGAGCGACTCCGGGACGTCGGGGCGCAGAGGCAGGATCGAAGGCGCGGGCTCGCGCGCGATGCGGACGAGCAGCTTGCTGAGCTGCCGATCGTCGAAGGGGGGACGACCGGTGAGCGCGGTGAAGATCACCGCCGCCATCGCCCACAGATCCGTGGTCGGCGCGATCGGCTTGTCGCCCGTGATCTGCTCGGGCGCCATGAAGTGCGGCGTCCCGAGGAGCACGCCTTCGTCCGTCACCCACGGCGTCGACTGCGACGGCACGAGCGGCTTCGCGATCCCGAAGTCGAGCAGCTTCACCTGGAACGGCGCGCCGCCCTTCCCCGTCGCAGTGGCGAGGAAGACGTTCTCCGGCTTCACGTCGCGGTGCACGAAGCCGCGCGCGTGCACGGCCTCCAGCGCTTCGAGCAGCTCGCCCGCGAGCCACACCGCTTCGGGCACGGTGAGCGTGCGCTCCTCGATCAGGCTCGCGAGATCGCGTCCTTCGAGCAGCTCGAAGACCTGCCACGCCGTGCCGTCCTCGTCCGTCCCCGCGTCGTAGAGGCGCACGATGTTCGGATGCACCACCACCGCCGCGGTGCGTGCCTCGCGGTCGAAGCGGCGTCGCTGCGTGTCGGAGCCGGTGAGGCGCTCGTGGAGGACCTTCACCGCCACGCGCTGGTTGCTCGGTGCGTGGCGCGCTTCGTAGACCGCGCCGCCGCTGCCCTTGCCGATGCGACGCAGGAGCTCGTACTCCCCACCGACCATCGTGCCTTCGCGTTTGTCCCAGCGCCGATCGCCCGAGCGATCCCCGGGTCGATCGCCCGACCCCTCGGCAGGCGCGCCGGGCGGAGGAGGAGCGGAGGATCCGAAGCGCAGAGTGTCCATGCGTGCGTAGCCGAAAGGCACGTGCGGTGTACGGGACGTGCGCGGCGAAGCTTCCCCTGCGCAGGGTCCCGATGCCAACCGAGGCGCGACGCCGCCGTCACCCGCTCGGTCACGCGTCTCGATCGGGCTCGTTCACCGGGCGACACGCGGACTCTCCTCGACTCGTCCGTCGAGCTCCGCCGCCGCACGCCGACGTGACCTCGGTCGACGCGATCAGTCCACGCGCAGCGGCACGTTCACGTCGAGCAGCCGGTCCAGATCGTCGATCGTGCGCAGATCGCGCTCTTGCTCCGCGAGCGCGATCCCGATCGCGCGCGGCGCGACCTCGCGCAGGAAGCTCCGCGCGAGACCGAGCCCTTCTTCACGCTCGTCCACGAGCCGTCGACGCAGCGCGGACACCTTCTCCACGAACGACACGAGCTCCGGCGGCACGGTCGGACCCCGGTCCTGCGCCTCCAGCGGCACGTCGGCGCCCGGCTCCGCGACGAACGCCTTGTTGAAGAGCACGAGCGACGCGGGCGCGTGTTTGTTCGCGAGCTCACGTCCGAGGTGCCGCGCGTCGTCGAGGCTGGTCGGCGCGGTCGACGCCACCAGCACGTACGCCGTCGCGGGATCGCGAAGCAGCGCGCTCGTCACCTCCGCGCGGTGCTGGAATCCTTCACGCAGGTGCGCGAGCACGCGAAAGAACGCCACGAGCTCCGACACCACGACCTTGCCCGCGAGCCGCCCGAGGAGCTCGAGCGCAGCCGAGCCACCGAGCCCGGCGAGGTTCGCGAAGGTGCCCGCGATCCCACGACGCTCTTCGAGGAAGAACCGCAGCACGTCTTGATCGAGGAACTGCGCGAGCTTCGACGGCGCCTCGAGGATCTCGAGCGCGCTCCGCGTCGGCGGGGTGTCGAGCACCACCAGGTCGTGCTCGCCCGCGTGCACGACGTCGTAGAGCCGCTCCGCCGCGACGTAGGCGTGGCTCTTCGCGAGCGTCTTCGAGAACGCACGGTACACGCGGTTCTCCAGGATCGCGTCGCGCGCTTCGCCCTCCGCCACGCGCGCGATGAGCGCGTCGAAGCTCGCCTTCGTGTCGAGCATCGCGGCGTCGAGCGTGCCCGGCCCCACGCCTTCGACGCGGCGTACGCGATCGTCGAGCCCTTCGAGGCCCAGCGCGTCCGCGAGGCGCTTGGCCGGGTCCACGGTCAGCACGAGTGCGCGCCGTCCGAGCCGCGCGGCCCGAAGCGCGAGGGCGGCCGCGGTCGTGGTCTTTCCGACGCCGCCGGGCCCGACGCAGACGACGAGGCGTCGTCCGAGGAGCGCGTCGATCGCATCAACCATCGCGCGGCTCCTTCGCGAGACGCTCGATGCGCACGCGCGCCGTCGGGTCGACGTGCTCTTCGACGCCGTCGTTCGGCTCGTTCGCGCGGAGCTGACGCTCGAGCTCGCGCCCGAGCTGCGTGAGGGTCGCGCGGGGCTCGCGGCGCAGCGCGGGTCGCTCCGCGAGGATCACGGTCGGCAGGTCCACGCCGCGCCGCAGCGCCTCGATTTGGTCGTGCGCGTGACCCACCTGACGGAGGTCTCGCTCCGCGAGCGCGAGGTCGCGCGCGAGCCGTTCCGCGACGTCTCGATCCGAGGTCTCACGCACGAGCCGCGCGACGTCCGCGAGCTCCGCGTCGTCGAAGCTCGGCGCGGGCACGCGGTTGATCACGAGCGCGCCGAGCCCGACTCGTCGCTCGGACACGAGCCGCGCGTGCAGCTCGCGGGTCTCGCGCGCCGGCAGCTCCGCGGGCAGCGTGACGAGGTGCAGCACGGTGCGCGCCTCGTCACGCAAGAGCGAGGTCGTCGCGTCGAGGATGGCCTGCAGCGGACCGGCGCCCACGAGCCCCTCGAACACGTCCGCGAGCCCGAGGAACATCAGCGCGTGCCCCGTCGCGTCGAGGTCGACGAGGATCGGATGAAAGTCCCCGGAGTCCGCGAGCTTCGCGAGCCGCCGCAGCGCGACCACCTCGTTCACCGCGGGCGCCGCCTCGAAGAAACGTCGCAGCGTCGGCTGCATCACCACGCGCCGCGCGATCGCGCGCACCTTCACCTGCTCGCGCACGTAGTCGATCAGCGCGTCCTCGAGCGCGAGGTTGCAGGCACGCACGCCGTCACCGACGACCGTCGGCTCGTAGCCGATCGAACGGACGCCGAAGATCGACTCCATGGTCGCGCGATGCCCGAGCTCCACCACGAGCGGCCGCAGCCCCGCCTCCGCACACGCGAGCGCGTGCGCCGCCACCACGCTCGACTTCCCCACGCCGCCCTTGCCCGTGAAGAGCTGCACGCGGTGGCGGTGGGGGTCGAAGGGCACGCGGGCGAGGTCATAGGCGCCGACGGTCGCCCCGCCAAGCGGTGGTGATGCGTTCGGTGTACGGATTCTCGCATCCCCCATTTGGGTGAGGCCCACGCCGACGCGCCCGCGAGCCCCTTCATTCGCACATCCCCCATTCGAGGGAGCCCAAGTCCACTCCACGATCGACCCCTTGGGATTCGCACGTCCATGAGATAATCGAGCACGAATGCGCCTCGTCTTCCTCGCGCTCGCACGCCAAGCCCCTGGTCCCCTCCGAGCGTCGATGCAGCGAACGGTCGTCGCGCTCGGCGTCCTGCTCGCCGGAGGGCTCGTCGGCTGCGGTGGAAGCGGAGGGGACGCGCTCCCGGACGGCGGCCTCGGCACGCGCACCTTCGGTCAACCCTGCGCCACGCTCGATGACTGCGTCTCGGGGTTGTGTCTCGCGACGGGCACGGGCTCCTCGGTCTGCACGCAGATCTGCACGAGCGACCTGGACTGCCCCAACACCGTGAGCTGGGGCTGCATCTCGGCGGACGGTTTCGAGCCGCAGCTGTGTGGCTGCGTCGCGGACTCGGACGAGGAGCGCTGCGGCGACAGCCGCGACAACGACTGCGACGGTGTCGTCGACGACTGCCGGATCTGCGACGGGCGCTTCGTCGCGGACGACGATCCCGAGCATTGCGGGGGCTGCGGCAACGCGTGTGGGCCGGGCAACCTCTGCCTCGACGGCGAGTGCGTGTGCGCGAACGTCGACGAGCTGCTCTGTGACGGAGCGTGCGTCGACCCGAACGCGAGCCCCTTCCACTGCGGGCGATGCGGCCGCGCGTGCGAGGACGGACGCGAGTGTGTGGACGGCGAGTGTGGATGTCCGGAGTCGCGCCCGGATCTCTGCGAGGGTCGTGGCTGCTTCGATTTCGCGGACGACGCGTTCAACTGCGGCGCGTGCGGCGTGCGATGCCCGCTCGCGCAGCGGTGCATCGAGGGCGAGTGCGCGTGTCCCGCCGACGCCGGCTCCACGTTGTGTGGCAGCGAGTGCGTCGACACCGACACCAACACGCGTCACTGCGGATCCTGCGGCAACGTCTGCCCCTTCGGAACCACCTGCGTCGACGGCGAGTGCGATTGCGGCTTCGGCGCCGAGCAGTGCGGCAGCGCGTGCGTCGAGACCTCGACCGATCCCGCGAACTGCGGCGCGTGCGGCAACGTGTGCCGCGGCGATCAGACCTGCATCGCGGGGACGTGTCGCTGTCCGACCGGCAACATGGAGTGCGGCGGCGTCTGCATCGACACCGGCTTCGACGCGAACAACTGCGGGTCGTGCGGGATGCGCTGCCCCACGGGGGCCATCTGTGACGGAGGTCGCTGCGCCTGCATGGTGAACGAGGCGGTGTGCGGAGGTCGTTGCATCGACGTGTTCTCCGACACCGCCAACTGCGGTCGTTGTGGTGTCACGTGTGGACTGGGTGAGTTCTGCAATCGCGGCACGTGCACCTGTCCGTCGGGGGTGTCGTGTGGGACGACCTGCATGCCCGTCGACGATCGCAACCACTGCGGCGCGTGCGGCAACGCCTGCAGCGCGTCGCAGAACTGCGTGTTCGGGTCGTGCCGGTGTGCGCTCTCGGGCCAAACCGCATGTAGCGACGGTTGTCACGACCTTCGCTCCGATCCCGCGAACTGCGGCTCGTGTGGGAACGCGTGTCGACCCGGGGAGCTCTGTTCGAGCAGCCGCTGCGCGTGTCCTTTCGGGCAGGCGTGGTGCGCGAGCGCCGGCACCTGCGTGTCGCTCAACACGACCTCGAACTGCGGCTCCTGTGGCAACGCGTGCCGAAGCGGTGAGGTGTGCTCCGGGGGCGCGTGTCGTTGTCCGAGCGGGACGTCGTGGTGCGAGAGCGCGGGCACGTGCGTGAGCTTGTCGAACGACGCCGCGAACTGCGGCGCGTGCGGCAACGCGTGTCGCGTCGGCGAGGTCTGCTCGTTCAGCGTGTGCCGCTGTCCGCTCACGAACCAAGCGTGGTGCGACGGCACCTGCATCGACGTCGTGTCGGACGAGGCGAACTGCGGATCGTGCGGCAACGTCTGCGCGGCCGACGCGACCTGCGAGTCGCGCACGTGTCGCTGTTCGGTCGCGGGCCGCACGTCGTGCGGGGCGGACGGCTGCCGCGACCTGCAGAGCGACGCCCAGCACTGCGGCACCTGCGGCAACGCGTGTGCGGCCGGTCAGTATTGCGCGGCGGGTGCGTGCCTGTGTCCGGTCGCGACACCCGGCGCGCCGATCGAGCTCGGCTACGCGTACGACCCGATCACCTGGGACGCGGTGTGGGATGGCGACGAGCTCACCACCGTTCAATCCGACTTCGCGGGTTCGCTCGAGCTCACGTGGATCGATGCGGCGGGAGCGGGAGGAAACCGCACGGTCACCACGACGATCGATGGTGGCTTCGAAGACCTGCTGCGACTTCGGATCGTTCCGTCGAGCGTCGGCTGGAACGTGCTCGTGCAGACGGAGGACCGAGGAACCGGCGCGCGCGCCCACTACTTCGTCCGCCTCGGTTCGGATCGAAGCCTGCTCTCGCAGCGCCGGCTCGACTCGTCGGTGGCACCTTGGGTCGAGGCCGACCTCACGTACGTCCCGGGCACCGGCCCCGTGCTGACGTGGATCACGGGCACGCCGTCGACCGCGTTCGTGCGCGTGCTGAACGAGGACGGCAGCAACGCTGGCGGCTCGGTCGTGCTCGGGAGCGCGAGCGGCGTGCCCTCGATCGCCTACGACGGCACGGGAGAGCTCGCGGTGGCGATCGCGAACGGCTCGCCGGTTCGCCTGCGGACCTACTTCCTGTCGCCCACGCTCGTGGTGCGCGCGACGCACGACGACATCGCCACCGTCGTCGCCGACCGGGCGTTCGTGCAGGGACGCGCGGGCGACTGGTTGGTCGCGGCGCGCGTGAGCAGCACCAGCACCCGCGTGCTCCGCGGCCCGCGCTTGGTCGTCGCCGCGTCGCGTCCGATCTCCAACCCGCGCGCGCTCCACTGGGTCGGTGACGAGGTCGCGGTGTTCTCGGGTGGCTCCGGCCCGCTCGGCTCGCCCGCCGCGTCGGCCATCACCTTCCGACGCTTCGGCGACGCGCTCACCCCCGCCATCGACGCGGCGCTCACGCTCACCTCGTGGGAGCGGGCGCTCGGCGTCGCCCGAGTGTCGGACACGCGTGCGCTCGTGGTGGGCGTGAACCCCAGCGTTCCGGGAATCTTCGGCGCGGTCCTCGATCTCGGCGACTGCCCGCGATGACGCCCTTCCGTCCGTGCGTTCGCGCGGCGGCGCGTGCGTCGAACACGTGAACGCTCCTGGCGGGGCGGGGTCCCCGGTGCTACCCACGCGCCGCCATGACCGCCACTTCACGCGACAAGCTGCGCAACGTCGCCATCATCGCCCACGTCGACCACGGGAAGACCACCCTCGTCGACGCCATGCTCAAGCAGACGGGCGTGTTCCGCACCGGGGAAGCGGCCCCCGACCGCGTGATGGACTCCAACGATCTCGAGCGCGAGCGCGGGATCACGATCCTCGCGAAGAACGCCTCGGTGCGTTGGGGCGAGTACAAGATCAACATCATCGACACGCCCGGTCACGCAGACTTCGGCGGTGAGGTCGAGCGCACGCTCCGCATGGCGGACGGCGCGATCCTCTTGGTCGACGCGGCCGAAGGCCCCCTGCCGCAGACGCGCTTCGTGCTCGGCAAGGCGCTCGAGCTCGGCATGCCGATCATCGTCGTGATCAACAAGATCGACCGCAAGGACGCGCGCCCCGACGAGGCGCTCAACGAAGCGTTCGATCTCTTCTGCGACCTCGGCGCGAGCGACGAGCAGACCGACTTCGCGACGCTCTACGCCATCGCCAAGGAAGGCATGGCGAAGCGCTCGATGGAGGACGAGGGCAAGGACCTCACGCCGCTCTTCGAGACCATCGTCTCGCGCGTGCCGGCGCCGAAGGAAGATCCCGACGCCCCGCTGCAGATCCTCGTGCACAACACGCTGCACGACGACTACGTCGGCCGCCTCGCGCTCGGTCGCATCTGGGGCGGCCGCGTGAAGCACCGCCAGCGCATCGCGCTCCTCGGCAAGGACGGCGCGCGCACCGAGCACGAGATCGGCACCCTCTGGGGCTTCGAGAAGCTCGAGCGCGTGCGCATCGACGAGGCCGAGGCCGGCGACATCGTCGCGGTGAGCGGCATCGACGAGGTGGAGATCGGCGACACCCTCGCGGACCTCAAGAACGCCGTCGCGCTCCCGCGCATCAAGGTCGAAGAGCCGACCATCAAGGTCCGCTTCCTCATCAACACCTCGCCCTTCGCGGGCAAGAGCGGCAAGTTCGTCACCTCGCGCCACCTGCGCGACCGCCTCTTCCGCGAGGCCGAGCGCAACATCGCGCTCCGCGTCTTCGAGACCGAAGATCCCGAGTCGTTCGACGTGTTCGGCCGCGGCGAGCTCATGCTCTCCATCCTCGCCGAGGTCATGCGCCGCGAAGGCTACGAGCTCGCGCTCTCGATGCCGGAGGTCGTGATCAAGGAGATCGACGGCCAGAAGTTCGAGCCCTACGAGCGTGTGGTCGTCGACGTGCAGGACGAGCACGTCGGCGCGGTCACGCAGGAGCTCGGCGAGCGCAAGGGCCAGATGATCGGCATGAGCAACCTCGGCTTCGGCCGAGCGCGCATCGAGTACCGCGTCCCGAGCCGCGGCCTCATCGGCTTCCGCGGTTTGTTCCTGACCGTCACCCGCGGCAGCGGCCTGCTCAACACGCTCTTCGACGGTTGGGAGCCCTACCTCGGCCCGATGCTCCGCCGAAAGAACGGCGCGATGGTCTCCGACCGAAAGGGCGCGACCACCCCGTACGCGCTCTTCGGGCTCGAGCCGCGCGGCATCCTCTTCGTGCCCGAGCAGACCGAAGTCTACGAAGGCATGATCATCGGCGAGCACAACCGCCCGAACGACCTCGACGTCAACGCGTGCCGCGAGAAGAAGCTCACGAACATCCGCGCGGCGGGCAAGGACGAGAACACGATCCTGCGCCCGGCGAAGCGGCTGACGATCGAGCTCGCGCTCGAGTGGATCGATCAGGACGAGCTCGTCGAGATCACCCCCGACGCGGTGCGCGTGCGCAAGAAGATCCTCGAGACCAACCGCCGCCCGCGCCGCGACGGCCCGAAGGGCTGAACGAGCACGAGCGCTCCCGCGACGCGGGTCCCCTGGTCGATCGACCGCGGATCGGCGTCGCGCAGCTCGACGCTCGGGGGCTCAGCCGAAGAGACCCGCCGACGCGCGATCGATGAGGCCGTTCAGCTCTTCGAAGAGCCCCCGGTTGTGGTCGTGCGTGTAGCTCGCGAGCGCGGCCGCACAGTCGGGGATCGCGTCCACGAAGTCGTGCACCGTCTTCGGGTCGTCGAGATCTTCCGCGTAGCTTCCATAGCCGAGCTTTTGCAGATACCTGCCGTTGAGCACCTGTTCGAACTGCCCTTCGACCGGCACGCTCAACATCGGTTTGTGCAGGAACACCGCCTCGCCCATGAGGGTGAAGCCGCCGCCCGCGATCACGCCCTTCGCGCTCGCGAGGTCCGCGATGAAGCCGCCTTCCGAGAACGGGCGGTAGCGGAGGTTGCCCTCGATCTGCTCCTCCGTGATGCGGCGCCGCATCCCGTAGACGCGGCACTCGAGTCCGGTGGCTTCGAGGGTACGCGCGAGCGTCTCGTGGCCCTCGGCGGTCTGGTAGACGAGCAGATGCTCGCCCTCGGAGGGCTTCGCGGCGAGGATCTCGGGCCTCAAGATCGGCGGGTGAAGCGACGTCCGATCTTTTCGGATCGGCGGGTGAAAGAACGTCGTGATCAGGTAGTGATCACAGAACGGGAGCTTCGACTTCACGAACGCCTTGGCGATCTCGAAGTCCGTTCGGTGCCCCTCGATCACCTCGTCGGGGAGCGTGCAGCGATTGAGCACCTGCATGTTGTCGATGCTGAAGATCGGCAGCCGGTGGGCCTTCGCGAAGAAGTAGGTCCAGCTCTCGAAGTCGCTGATCACACACTCCGGCTCGAAGTCCTCCAGCAGCTCGAAGTACGCCTCGATCTGCCCCGGTAGGTGCTGCGTGCCCGCGAGCACGTTCTGCCAGAGCGTCTTGCCGCGCCGCACGCGGTTGTCGTCGTAGACGATGTGCAGGCCGTGGATGCGCTGCACCTCGGGGAAACGCTTCTTCAAGAAGTCGACCGCGCGCCCGGAGGCGACGACCTCGACCTCGTGCCCTTCCCGGATGAGGTGCTCGAGGACCACACGCGAACGCATCGCGTGCCCCATGCCTTCGCCGACGACGCCGTAGAGGATGCGCATACGCGGCGGAGGTTACTGCCGAGCCGCGCCCCGAGGCGAGCACGAGCGCGCGGCTCGGAGCGAGCCACGACCGGAACGCGGCGGCTCCACGAGGTCACGCGCGCCACGACTCGCTCACGGATTCGCGCGGCGCGCGACGCGTCGCACGAGCCGCTCCAGCGCGATCGTCGACACCAGCGCACATGCCGCGCTCGCGAGCGAGAGCGTGGTCGCCCGCACGAAGCCGGAGACGTCGACCGCGGCCACGTCCGCATTCCGTGCGAGCTGCGCGAAGAGCCACGTGGCGAGCCACGCCGTCCACCAGACGAAGCGCGTCCAGCTCGATGGCTCGGTCGCCTGACGGTGACGCTCGCGTGCCGCGGGTCGCTCGGCCTCGCGGCCGGCTCCGAGACGGCAATCCGCTCCGCTCGAGCCCTCGACGGCAGCGAGGAGGCGCCCGAAGGTTCGGTAGGGCAACGCGAGCTGCACCAGCGGAACGAAGTGCTCCACCACGGCGCGGGTGGGCGTCGTGCGCATCGCCTCCGCGTGAGGCCGCACCGCGCGCGCGAGCCAGACGAGGTAGACGACCGCGGTCGGCACGAAGAGCGCGAGGCGTGCCCAGCCGATCGCCTCCCCACGATCCGCCGCCTCCTCCAACGTCTCGCGGAGCCCCGCGTCGATGCGCAGCTCGCCGGACTGGATCGCGGCGAGCAGCCGGAGCTCGAGCCCGAGGGAGATCGCGTCGACGAACGCGAGCGCCGCGCTCACGAGCAGCCATCCGCGGGTCGCGAGCGCGATCGGATCGGGGCGCGGCATCGAGGCCGGGATCGCACGTCGGACGTCGCGCGGCCAGCACACGCGTCTCGTCCGGAGTTCCCCGGTCCGCCGTCCCCGACGCGTCTACCCTGTCCCGATGCGAAACCTCCTCTTCTGTGTGCTCTCGGTGCTCCTCGTCTCGGCGTGTGGCGACGACGCCCCCGAGCCCTCGCCATGCCCTGGACCGGGCTGCGCGTGCACGGCGACGGAGAGCTGCGCCTGCGCCGAGGGCGCGACGTGCGTGACGGAGTGCGCGACCGGGAGCTGCGACTTCCGCTGCGACGCCACGAGCACCTGCGAGTACGCGTGCGAGGAGTCGTGCGGCGTCGACTGCCTCTCCGACAGCTCGTGCTTCGTCACCACCTCCGAGAGCAGCAACGTCGACTGCGACGCCGCGACCTGCGAGGTGCGCGTCGGGTCGAGCAGCAACGTCACCTGCCGGAACGGCGCGGCCTGCGACGTGACGTGCGTGGACACGTGCAACCTCGACTGTCGCGGTGCGTCGTGTGTGCTGCGGTGTGGCGACGCGGCGCCAATCGACGTCGTCGACGGCGAAGACCAGTGCTCGTGAGCGTCGTCGCCGAACACTCTTGAGCGTCACTCAGCCGGCGTGCACACGCCGGGGTGACAGCAGGCGTCGGTCGCCCCCATAGTGACGACCTCATGCCCCGCACCCGGCTCACCCGACGGACCAAGCGCCGCGATCCCGAAGACGCCAAAGCCCGCATCCTCGAGGCCGCGCTCGCGCTCTTCGCCGCGGAGGGCGTGAGCGTCCCGACGTCGCGCATCGCGAAGGAAGCAGGCGTCTCCGAGGGGCTGATCTTCCACCACTACGGGAACAAGCGCGGCTTGCTCGCCGCGGTGGCCGCGCACATGGGCCACGGCGTGGCTTCCGCGATGTTCGAGGGGATCTTGCCGGGCCAGCGTCCCGACGTGCGCCGGATGATCCGCGCGTGCTTCGACTACGTCGGCAAGAAGGGCAAGCTCCACGACATGCTCGCGATGAGCAACGACCCGGCCGACTGGAACGCCGCGCAGCTCGCGACGCGCGGGGTGATCGTGGCCGCGCTCACGCAGGCCTTCACGCAATGGAAGGCGGCCGGCTACATCGAGACCGATCACCCGGACATCGCGGCCGCGCTGATCTTCGGCCTCGTCGACGCGGCGCTCCTCGACTGCTTCTCCCGCGGCCTCGAGGATCGCGTCGACGAGTACATCGAAGAGGCGGTCGCCTGCATCGAAGGCGCCCTCGGCTACGAAGGCCCGAACGCGTAGGCCGCCGCCCACAACCGCGGTCTTCGTCACGGTCTCCGTCGCGCCGTCGCGCTTCCGTCACGGTCCGCCGCTTGTTGAGCCTTGCTCAGTAACGCACGCGACGCTAGATCGTCTCTAGCTGAGTAGCACTCAGTAGCGGAGGCGACATGCAGGCTCATCGGGGAACACGCCGGGAGGCGTGGTGGGGGACGTGCGTCCTCGTGGCAGGAATCACCGCGCTCGCGGGCGCGTGCACGTCGGAAGCGGGGGCCCACGAGCCGAGCTCGCGCGTCGAGGTGCGCGTGGAGCTCGCCGAGGTTCGTCGCGTCTCGTCCGCGGACACGATCGAGCTGCACGGAACGACCCGCTCGTCGGAGCGGGCCACGCTCGCCTTCGCGGTCGGCGGGCGTCTGCGTGAGCGGGTCGTCGATGTCGGCGATCGGGTACGCGCGGGCCAAGTGCTCGCGCAGCTCGATGCGAGCGGCTACGCCAACGGCGTCGCGGCGGCCGAGGCGACCGTGCGCGAGCTCGAAGCCCGTCGCGAGCAGCTCGTGCGCGACGAGGCGCGTGTCACGACGCTCCGCGAAGGCGGCGTGGTCGGCGACGCGCAGCTCGAAGAGGTCCGCACGGGCGTCGTCCGCATCGACGAGAGCCTCGGCGCGGCGACCGTCGCAGCCCGCGAAGCCCGACGGCAACGCGGCGAATCCGTGTTGCGTGCGCCCTTCGACGGGGTCGTTCGTGCGGTCTTTGCCGACGAAGGAACCGTCGTCGGACCCGGAACGCCGCTGCTGCTCCTCGCGGGCGATGGTGCGACCGAGATCGCGCTCGATCTCCCCGAGCGGGCCGCGCGCTGGGCGCGCGTCGGGAGCGCGGTCGAGGTGCGCCTCCCGACCAGCGACGAACGCCACGTCGGGACCCTCGTCGCGGCCGCGGACGCCGCGGGCCCGAACGGTCTCTTCCCCGCGCGGGTCACGCTCCCCGACGCCGTGGAGCTCGCGAGCGGACGTGGCGTGATCGTGCGCCTTACCTCGAGCGATCCGGTCGACGAGCTCCGCGTGCCGGTGCGCGCGATCGTCGATCCCTCGGGCGATCGACCGTTCGTGTGGCAGGTCGACGCGGACGGGGTCGTGACGCGCGTGGACGTGCGGCTCGGCGCGCTGCGCGACGCCACTGCAAACGCTTCGAGCGCTGCGAACGCTGCACGGCGTGACGACCCGCGCACGAGCGAGCATGCGCGCCACGACGAAGCCGAGGTCACGCTGCTGGAACCGAGCCCGCTCACGGAAGGTGCACGCGTGGTCGTGGCCGGCCATCGCTCGGTGCTCGACGGAGATCGTGTCGTCTCTCGCAGCGAGCCGCCCGATCGAACGACCCGATCCGACGAGAACGGCGCGCGCGCGAACGATCGACCCGAACCTCGCACGACGGAGGTGGCGCGATGAGCTTCCTCGAAGGTCTGCTCGCGCGCCCGCGCATCACGCTCGGGCTCGCGCTCCTGCTCTCCGGCGCGGGCGCGGTCGCGTGGACGACCATGCCGCGCGAGGAAGATCCGCGCCTCGCGCGCCGCGTCGCGCTCGTGATCGCGCCCTACCCCGGCGCGGACGCCACCGAGGTCGAGCGCCTGGTCGCGCGCCCGATCGAAGACGCGCTCGCCGAAGTGCCCGAGATCCTCCGCGTCCAGGCGACGATCCGCAACGGGCTCGCGCTCTTGAACGTGGAGCTCCGCCCCGACGTGGGCGCCTACGCGACCGATCGCGCATGGAGCGACGTCCGTGACGCGCTCGACGAGGCACGCGCCGACATGCCCGACGAAGCGCTCGCGCCGCGGCTCGACGACGACGTGCAAGACACGGAGTCCGTGCTCGTCGCGATCACGCGCGCCGACGGAAACGGCGACGTGCTCACGCTCGCGGATGCGGCGGACGCGCTCGAAGCGCGCATGCTCGCGCTCCCCGACGTCGCACGCGTCGCGATCACGGGTGACCCGGGCGCGCGCATCACGATCGACGTCGACGACGTGCGCGCGCGCGAGCTCGGGATCGACCCGCTCTCGCTCGTCGAGCTGCTCCGCGCCCGCAATGTGAGCACCCCGGGCGGCACGCTCTCGCTCGACGGTCGCACGCTCGCGATCCTCCCCGAGGGATCGCTCGACGACGTCGACGTGATCGCGCGGCTCCCCATCCCGACCTCGCGCGGCGTCACGCTCCCGCTGGAGGCCTTCGCGACGGTCGCGCGCACGGTCGACGAGCCGACCTCGGAGCGCGCGCGTCACGACGGGGAGCCCGCGGTGGTGGTCGGCGTGATCCCGCGCCCGGGTCTGCAAGCGGAGCGCTTCGGCGAGACCGTGCGCGAAGAGCTCGGGCGCTTTGCCGAGACTCGCCCCGAGCTGGCGATCGAGGAGATCGCGTTCCAGCCCGCGCACGTCGAGGCCCGCCTCTCGGAGCTCGCCGGTTCGCTGCTGCTCGGCGTCGGCATCGTCGCCCTCGTCGTGCTCCTCGGGATGGGGTTCCGCGTCGGCCTCGTCGTCGCGAGCGTGGTGCCGCTGGTCACCTTCGCGGCCGTCGCGGTGTACGCGATGAGCGGCGGCGTGCTCCACCAGATGGCGGTCGCCGCGCTCGTGGTCGCGCTCGGCTTGCTCGTCGACAACGCGATCGTCGTCGCAGAGACCATGCAGCGACGTCTGGACGACGGTGAGACCGCGCGGGACGCGATGCTCGCCACCGTCCGTGAGCTCGCGATCCCGCTCGGCTCCGCGACCGCGACCACGCTCGCGAGCTTCGTGCCGATGCTGCTCTCCGAAGGCACCAGCGGCGACTTCACGCGCGCGATCCCGATCGTCGTGATGCTCACGCTCGCGGTGAGCTACGCGTACGCGCTCCTCGTCACGCCGCTCGTCGCGCGCTTCGGTCTGCGGCGCACGCGGGGCGTGGTGCGCGATCGCGCGGGCGAGCTCGGCCAACGCATCGCGCGGGTCGCCGTGCGTCGACCCGTGCTCATGCTGATCGTCGCGCTCGCGCTGGTCTTCGGCGCCGGCAGCTTCGCGCCGCGCGTCCGCCAAGCGTTCTTCCCCGCCTCCGATCGCGATCAGCTCGTGGTGGAGATCGAGCTTCCCGAGGGCACGCACCTCACGCGCACGGACGCCGCTGCGCGACGGCTCGAGCACGCGCTCCTCGCCCACGCCGACGTCGCGAGCGTCACCGCCTTCGTGGGCCGCGGCACGCCGCCCTTCTACTACAACCTCCCGCGCCGCCCGGACGTTCCGAGCCTCGCGCAGCTCGTGGTGCGCGCGCACGACGCACGCACGGTGTCCACGATCGCGCGCTTCGCCGAGGGCGTGCTCGCCGACGATCCCGACGCGCTCGTGATCGCGCGCCCGCTCGAACAAGGGCCACCGATCCTCGCGCCGATCGAGATCCGCCTCGCGGGGCACGACCTCGACGAGCTCGATCGCGCGGCCTCGCAGGTGCACGCGTTGCTCCGCGACGCCGAAGGCACGCGCCTCGTCCGCCGCGATCAAGGGCTCGGCGCGCCCACCCTCCGCTTCGCGATCGACGACGCTGCCTCCGCGCGGCACGGCGTCGATCGCCGGCTCGTGGCGCTCGGTCTGCTGAGCCACGCGCGCGGTCTACCGGCGGGGAGCTTTCGGGGCGACGGGCTCGACGCCGATCCGATCCCGCTCGTGGTGCGCACGTCCGTGGACGGAGTGACGCGCGGCGACGCGATCGCGCCCTCCGCACTCACGGCGAGCGACGTGCCACGGCCCTCGGCGCCTCCGCTGCCGCTCGCACAGGTCGCGGCAGCAGCGCTCGATTGGGCCCCCGCCGTCATCCACCGTCGCGACCGGACCCGCGTGGTCCGCGTGCTCGCGGAGACCGAAGGCGACACCACGTACGCGAGCGTCATCGCCGCGGTACGCCCCGCCCTCGACGCGCTCCAGCTCCCCGACGGTGTTCATTACGCGATCGGCGGAGCACAGGCGGAGTCCGACACCGCGAACGCCGCGCTCGGCGGCAAGGCCCCGATCGCCGCGCTGCTCCTGATCGCGGTGTTGCTCGCGCAGTTCGACTCGTTTCGTCGCGTCGCGATCGTGCTCGCGACCGCGCCGCTCGCCGCGCTCGGCATCTGGCCCGGCCTCTACGTGCTCGACCTCCCGTTCGGCTTCGTGGCGCTGCTCGGCGCGATCGCGCTCATCGGCATCGCGGTCAACGCGGCGATCGTGTTGATCGACGTGATCGACACACGACGACGCGACGGCGCGAGCGTGCGCGACGCGGTGATCGATGCAGTTCGCCTTCGCACGCGCCCGATCGTGCTGACCACCGGAACCACCGTCGCCGGCCTCGCGCCGCTCCTCTTCAGCGCTTCGACGCTCTGGCCTCCGATGGCGGCCGCGATGATCAGCGGGCTCGTGATCGCGACGGTGCTCTCGCTCGCCGTCGTGCCCGCGCTCTACGTGTTGCTCTTCCGCGACCGCGGTGCGCCGGTCGATCGGCACCACGCGCCGCCCGTCGTGCTCGCGCTCGCGCTCCTGCTGGTGCCTTCGATCGCGCTCGGCCAGGACACCTCGGAGCCCGCGATCGGCGAGGACTCCACGCGAGCCTCGAACGCCTCGCCCGTCGCGACGGCCCCGGCGAGCACGTTCGATCTCGACGCGACCCTGGCGCCCGAGCCTGACGCGCGTCTGCTCGACGCCGCCGAGGTCGCGCGGCTCGCGGTGGCGGTCTCCCCCGAGCAGGAGCGCGCGCGCGCCTCGATCCGCCGTGCGCAGGCCGGCGTCGCCGAAGCGCGCGCGGCGCTCGTCCCCGAGCTCACCCTCGGGGCGCGCTACACGCGGCTCTCGCCCACCCGCAACGATCCCCTCGTGACGCTCGATCCGAGCCAAGCCGCGGCCGCGCGCGCGCTCTTGCCGGGGGTGGAGGACGACGAAGCGCGTGTCTTGCTCGGCGGCATCCTCGACGCCAACGAGGGCCTCGCCGACGCACGCATCGCGATCCCCGAGAACCAAGGCGCGTTCACCGCGAGCGTCGTCTACCCCGTGAGCGCGATCCTCGCGTCCGTGCTCCCGCGCCTGCGAGGCGCCGAGCACGCGGTCGAAGCGGAGCGCGCGTTCGCCCAGGCACGCCTTCACGACGTCGCGCTGCGCGCGGTCGAGACCTGGCACGAGCTGCACCGAGCGCGAGCCTTGCGCGCCGTCGCACTGCATCGACACGCGGTCGCGGAGGACGACCGCCGCCGCCTCGCCATCGCGGTGCGCGCGGGTGCGGCTCCGGAGCTCGACCTGCGTCGCTTCGAAGCGCTCGTCGCCTCCACGGAGATCGCCGTCGCGAGCGCGGAGGCCGGCGTCGCGATCGGGCAGGACGCCGTCGCGACGCTCCTCGATCTGCGCTGCACCGGTGGTTGCCGCTTCGCGCCACGGGGAGGGCTCGACACGATCCCCGAACCGCCGAGCGACCTCGACGCGCTCCGCGCCGAAGCGCTGCGCAATCGCCCCGAGCTCCGAGGCCTGCGCGCCGCCATCGATGCGCGCGAAGGGTTGGCGCGCGGCGCCCGCAACGACCGCTACCCCGTGCTCGCGCTCGCCGCGAACCTCGACGTCGCGAACCCGAACGCTCGCTTCGTCCCGCAGCGCACGCGCTTCGACGCCACGTGGGACGTGAGCGTCGTCCTGCGTTGGTCGCCGACGGCGGTGCTCCGCAGCCGCGCGGAGGTCGAAGGCCTCCAGGCGACCGCCGACGTCTCGCGCGCGGACCTCGCGCAGCTCGAAGACGCGGTCGCGATCGAGGTGAGCGCGGCGTGGCATCGCCTCGACGCGACCCGGCAAGCCCACGCGATCGCCGCCCGCGCGGTGGACGCCGCGGAGGCCGCCTACGAAGCCGCACGACGTCGCTGGGACGCGGGCGTGGGCGGCGTGGCGGACGTGCTCGACGCGGAGGCTGCTCTCACCGAAGCCCGGGTGCGTCGCATCGACGTCGCGATCGACGCACGCCTCGCCGCCGCGCGCCTCGATCGCGCGCTCGGTCGTCCGACGCGCTGAGGCCCGAGCCCACGAAGTCTCGACGACCACGGCCGCAATCCATGCGGACCGCGAGCCGCGCCCGAGGCGCGGGTCGACGAGCCACGCCCGCAGCGTGGCGCTCACCCGAACCCAAGACAGAGAGGAAATCCCATGAAGAAGCGAACGCCCCTTTCAATCCTCGCCCTCGCCGTCGCCGCCGTCTCGGTGGCCGCGGTTGCTGCCGCACAAGCAGGCCGAATCTCCGTCACCCTGACGCAGATCGAAGGCGACGAAGGTACGATTCTCTGCGGACTGTTTCGCCAGAGCGACGCCGACGGTTTCCCGATGGGTCGGTCTTCGGCGTGGAAACGACTCGACCGCCCCGCGTCCGCGGTGCGCGATGGCCGGACGACCCTGACGTTCGACGAAGTCCCCGCCGGAAGGTATGCGGTCTCCTGCATGCACGACGAAGACGGCAACGGGGAAATGCGGACGGGAGCGTTCGGAATCCCGAAGGAAGGCTGGGGCGTCTCGCGCAACGTCTCGCCGACCATGCGCGCTCCACGCTTCGAAGAAGCCGTGGTCGACTTCGACGGGAGCCAGACCTCGCTCCGCATTCGAATGCAGTACTGAGCCATGCGCCGATCCTCGTCGCTCATCTTGCTCACCGTGGCAGTCCTGTCGGCGTGTGTCTCCGTCGGATACGACGGACCGGCGTCCGATCACTTCGATGGTCGACGCTTCTTCAATCCCAACGGCGTACGTACGCCCGGGATGGCGGACCTCCTCCGATGGCGCTTCCACCGCGACGAGGGTTTCTGGCGCGATTGGGTCGACGACCCGCCGATCTCCCCACCACCCACTCGGTTGGGAGGTGGGGAGCTTCGCGTGACCTTCATCGGTCATGCTACGACGCTCGTTCAAGTCGATGGAATCAACGTGTTGATCGACCCGGTGTATTCGGATTCGATCGGTCCCGCTCTGTTTTCCGTCGAAAGACACCGCGACCCTGGCATCGCATTCGAAGACCTACCTCCGATCGACGTCGTTCTGATCAGTCACGATCACTTCGACCACCTCGACCTTCCGACCCTACGTCGGCTCGCGTTGGAACATCACCCGCGAATCGTCGCCGGCCTCGGGGTCGACACGTTCCTCGGCGACGAAGGAATCGACGGGGCCGTAGGCCTCGATTGGTGGCAATCCCATCGCGTCGGGGACGTCGAGGTCGTCGCCACCCCCGCACAGCACGGTTCGCGGCGTAGCGTACGGGACGAGAACCGCCGCCTCTGGGTAGGCTTCGTTCTCGAGGGTCCGAGCGGGGTGGTCTTCTACGCGGGAGACACGGGCTACGCCGAGCACTTCGCCGAGGTGCGGCGCCGATACGGTCCGCCACGCCTCGCGCTGTTGCCGGTGGGTATGTTCCGTCCCCGCTGGTTCATGTGCGGACTGCACCTGAGCCCGGACGAAGCGGCGCACGTGCATCGCGACCTCGATTCGGAGACGAGCGTGGCCGTTCACTGGGGCACGTTCGCGCTCGCCGACGACGGTGAGCTCGAGCCCATCGACGAGCTCGCGCACGCGCTCGCGTTCGAAGAACGACGGCGCTTCTGGGTACTCGAGCACGGCGAGGGTCGCGACGTGCCGTGGGAACGCGCTCATCCGCGACGGGCGCATCCGTGACGGGTCACGCCGCCGCGTCTCGCTCGCGCGCCGCCGGCAACCAGATCTCGAAGCGTGTCCCCTTACCGCCCGCTCCGTCGGTGCAGCGGATCACGCCGTCGTGCGCGACCACGATCTGCTGCGTGAGCGGCAGCCCGAGCCCACTCCCGCGCTCCTTCGTGGTGAAGAAGAGATCGAAGACCCGAGGGCGCAGCTCCTCGGAGATCCCCGGACCTTCGTCCTCCACCGCGATCTGCACGCCGTCACCCTCGACGTGCGCGCTGACCCGCACCGTCCCGCCCCCTTCGGCGCCTCCCGACATCGCCTCGCGGGCGTTCCGCAGCAGGTTCACGAGCGCCTGCCGGAGCTGCCCTTCGTCGAGCGCGATCATCGGCAACGAAGGCTCGACCTCGACCTCCAGCCGCACGTTCGAGTGCTCCATCTCGCGCCGCACGAAGGTCGCGATGCCCTCCAGCAGATCGCCGACGTCCTCCGGCTCGAGGCGCGGCGCAGGCAAACGCGCGAGCCGCAGGTACTCCTCCGTGATCGCGGTGAGCCGATCGATCTCCTTCTGGATCGCGCGCAGCAGCGCGTGCGCCTCCGCGTCTCCTTCGCCGAGCTCGTCCGCGAGCATCTCCACGTTGAGCCCGATCGAGCTGAGCGGGTTGCGCACCTCGTGCGTGACGTGCGCGGCCATCCGCCCGATCGCCGCCAGCCGCTCCGTGCGGATCAGCCGATCCTTCGTACGCAGCGCGTCCGTCACGTCGTCCACCACGAGCAACACCTGCCCCGCCTCGTCGCCGAAGGGCGCCACGCGCACGTCGACGAAACGATCTTGGAGCGGACACGCCTCCAGCGCCGAGGTCTCGCCCTCCTTTCGCGCGCGATGAAGCGCCCCGCCGAGCCCCACGATGCGAGACGAATCGAACGCGTCACCCACCACCGTGCCGAGGATGCGCAGGCTCGCGGGGTTCGACGCGCGCACCTCGTCGGCGCCGTCGAGCACCACCACGGCCGCGCGAAGCCCCGCGACGATCTGTTCCTGAGTCCGCCTCAGCTCACCGAGCCGCGTGTCACGCGTCGCGAGCGCGAGCACCATGTCCTCGAACCCCCGCGCCAACCGGCCGATCTCGTCGTTCCGTCGCGCCTCCGGCTCGCGCACCGAGAGATCGCCCTCCGCGACCGCGGCGACGCGCGTCTGCAAGCGCGGCAGCGGCCCGAGCAGACGCTGGCTCCAGAACGTCGCCCCGAGCCCGAGCACGAGCGAGAGAAACGCGAGCACCCCGAGCACCACCGCCGCACCACGCGCTTGATCCGACGAGCTGCTCGCGAGCCCGTCGATCCGATCGACGAGCTGCCCGTACGCGTCGCGGTAGCGCCGCTCGATCGCGAGCTCGGTCGCCGCGAGCTCCTCGTGCACCGCGCGCGCGTCGCCGCCGGCCTCCAAGCTCGCGACCAGCGCTTCGTATTGCGTCTGCGTGGTCGCGTAGTCGTCCGCGATCGCACGCAGCGCCTCTTCGACCGGCACGAGCACCGCCGCTTCGCCCGCCGACTCCGCGAGCCGCTTCGCGCGCTCGAGATCGCCCTCGAGCCGCCGCATCGTCGACGGACGCACCTGCCGCGCCGCCTGCAGCCAGCGCAGCTCGGTCGGCGACTCGAGCAAGCGCTCGACGTGCCGCCGGAAGACGTTCTGGTGACCCCGCGCCTCGCCGAGCCGCAGCGCGAGCGGGAGGTAGCCGTCGTGCAGCAGCCGCATCCGCCGCGCGGTCTCGTCGTGCTGCGCGACGCTCGTCACCGCGACCCCCGTGAAGCTCGCGAGCGTGATCGCGAACGCGAGGAAGATGCGCGTCGGGATCGAGAAGCGCGGCGGCCGCCCTTCGCGCCCCGACTTCGATCGCGACAGCCCCGACTTCGTCTCCGTGCTCGCTTCGCTCACCGACGTCGCCCTGCGCTCAACGCCCGAGGATCGGCGCGACCTGCTCGGCGAGCGACGCGTCCGCTTCCACCGCCGCGCGCGCCGCTTCGCGCGCTTCGTTGCGACGTCCGAGCCCCTGGAGCGCACGCGCCCGCACCACCTGCACAGGGCCCGCCGGCGCACCCACCACGAGCGCGGAGTCTGCCTCGTAGAGCGCGTCCGCGTGCCGCCCCTTCGACGCGTACGCCCGCGCGAGCGCCACGTGCACGTCCGCGCTCGCCGGCGCCACGAAGAGCGCCGCCTCCGCCGCCGCGATCACGTCGTCCCAGCGCTCGCGCCGCACGAGCTCCGCCACCAGCGCCTCGTGGCTCGAACGATCGTGCTCGTCGATGCGCGCCATCTGCCGCAGCGCCGCGAGCAAGCCGTCCGCGTCGTTCCCCTGCCGCGCGAGCTCCGCGAGGCCTTGCCACGCCTCCACACGCTCCGGGTCGAGCCGTGTCGCCGCTTCGAGCGCGGTCTTCGCGTCCGCCTGCGCGCCGCGCGCCAGCGCCGTACGCGCCAGCAAGAGCCGAAGATCGAAGCCGTCGCGTCCGCCGTCCACGATCGCGCGCAGGTGCACCTCCGCGCCCGCGTGATCACCGGTCGCCATCGCGATGCGCGCGAGCACGAAGCGCGCAGTCGGCTCGTTCGGGCTCGAGGTCATCACGCGCTCCGCCACCGTCTTGGCCTCTTCGCCTTCGCCGTGCGCGAGCAACGCCGCCGCGAGCTGGGCTTGCTTGGCCGCGTCGTTCGGAGCCGCCGTCGCGGCCGCGCGAAACGCGTCGAGATCCTCGTAGCGCTGGAAGTCCACCGCGAACTCGCGCGCGCGCGCCGCCATGCGCTGCCGCTCGTGCGCACGGAACGCTGCGTCCACCGCGTCGACGTCCATCCCGAGCACGTCCGTCATCACCTGCTCGGTGCGCTTGCCGGCCGCCCACGCGCGCAACATCTCGGGGATCTTCGCGAACCCGAAGCGCTCCGCGAGGAAGACCACGATGCGGGTGCTCGCGTAGTACGCGACCATCATCCCCATCGCCGAGCGCGCGTGCGTGAAGGCGCGGTTCATGAGGCGCAGCGGCGGAAGCCGCCCGTCCTCCAGCGCCGACCACAAGAAGTGGTCCATCTCGCGCTTCCAATCCGCGCGCGCGATCAGCGTCTCGTACTCCGCCAGCCCCTCCGTGAACCAACGCGGCACGCGGTTGCGCGAGAGCTGGATGTGGAAGACGTGCGCGAGCTCGTGCCACGTGATCTGGCCCCAGTTGAAGGGGCCGCCCTCGGGCGAGATCGCCGTCACCACCTTGCCGAAACACACCCCCTGCACGCCGAGGTTCGGCAAGCCCGTCGTCCGCACCGCGAAGTGCTGCGGGTTCGCGAACATCTCGATGCGCACGGGTCCTTCCGGCGTGAAGCCGTAGCGCCGCGTCATGTCCGCCCACGCCGCCTGCAGCGTGCGCGGCACGTAGCGCTCGAGCAGCCGCCGCTCGTCCTTCTGCATCCGGAACGTGAACGGCCGCGCCTCGAAGCTCTCGTACTCGCGCGGGAGGATCTCGTCGTAGAGGTTCAGCGTGTTGTAGACGCGCACGTTGAACCGATCGCGCCGCCACGCGTCGTTCAGCGCGCGCACGCCGTTCTCCTCGTCGCCCATGCGCAAGAGGTTCAGCCCGAGGTTCGCCTGCGCGACGTAGTCGTCCGGTCGCAGCGTCACCGCCTCGCGCATCATCCCGACGATGTCCGGGTAGCGGTGCTCCCACTCCGCGTACTCGCCCACGATCGTGAAGAGCTCGCTGTACGTCCGGTGCCGCCGCAGCACCTCCTGCTTCGCGCGCCGGAACCCTTCGTCGTCGTCGGCCAAGAAGCGCACCGCCGCGCGCGTCGAGAGCGCCTCCAGATCGTGCGGATCGACCGCGAGCGCGGTGTCGAGGTGCGCGTCCGCGCCCGCCACGTCGAGATCGCGCAGCGCCATGCCCGCGCGCGTCACGTGCGCCATCGCGAGGTTCGGGTTGCCGCGTAGCGCGCGCTCGAGGTGCTCCTCCGCGCGCGAGAAGTCGAAGCTCTGCTCGATCACGATGCGCGCCATCAGCGCGTGCGCGACCGGATGCTCGGGGTTGATCGCGAGCGCCTCGCGCACGAGCTCCTCCGCGTGTCCAGTGTCGTACTTCGCGAAAAAGAGGCGCGCCCACTCGAGCTTCGTCTCGACGTTGCCCGCGTCCTCGCGCACCGCGTCGCGGAACGCGTCGTTGGCGTCGTTCGGGCTGCCGAGCCCCCACGCCGCCATGCCCACCAGCGCGAGGCCCGCGCCGTCGCGCTCTCCGATGCGCTCGTCGTTGTAGGCATCGACGAGCAGCATGTACGCGCTCTCGGCCTCGGTGAGCCGCCCGCGCCGCTGGTGGAGCCGCCCGAGGAACACGTGCGCGCGGTGTGCGTCGGCGTTCGACGCCAGCGGCGCGAGCACCCGCTCCGCTTCGTCGAGCGCGCCCGCCGCGAGCAGCGCCTCGCCTTCGAGCGTGCGCGCGCGAGTGGCCTCCGCGCCGCTCCGCACCGAAGCCGCCGCGGTCGCCGCCTCGCGGTGACGCCCCGTCTCCAGCAGCACGCTCGCACGAAGCAGCGTCGTCGCGTCGCCGCGGGGCAACGATCCGAGGGCGCCCTCCACCTCGCGGTAGAACCCGAGCCGCAGCGCCTCGCGCGCCTCGTCCACGCTCGTGATCCGCGGCGCGGTGCGCGCCTCCGCCGCCGCCACGCTCTGCCGCGCCTCCGGCATGTCCGGCATCGGGATCGCCGACGCGCGGTTCGGATCCCCGTTCGGCTCCGCCGGTCCGCTCGCTCCGTTCGTGCCGTTGCTGCTCGGATCGTTCGGGGTCGGCTCGGTCGTCGTCGGCTCGACCGGTCGACTCTCACCGCACGAGGCGCCGATGGAGAGCGGCGCGAGGAGCAGCACGACGGGGATTGCTCGCGGAAGTCGCATCGTCGAGATCATACGATCGACGCGCGGCGCCCGCTTCCCCGGCGTTGCGTGCGCTCCGAGGCGCCGAGCGCGCGACGCGTCGTCTCGCGCACCCCAGGGACGCGGAGGCGTCGCACGAGCCACGAGGAGCGCGCGTCGTGCGTGCAGGCCCCGGTCTCGGTGTATGTTGGCGCGATGGCTCGTGACGACGAAGCGTCCTTCGACACCTACCAGGACTTCCTGCGCACCGCCGTGCAGCGCTATTGGGATCGCAAGGGCTCGAGCAAGATCACCTTCCTCGCGCTGATGTTCGCGACCCGCCAGGCCTGGGGCGTCGCGGCCGAGCGCGGCTTCTCCGCCGAGACCGGCAAAAAAGCCCTGACCGGCGCAGCGGGCGTGGCGGCGGCGGGCGTGCTGATCCGGCTCTTCCTCGGGGGACCGCTCGGCCTCGTGCTCGCAGGCGCCTCCGCGATCAGCCTGCTCGCGATCTACGGAAAGAACCAAGAAGCGATCTGGAAGAAGGTGCTTCGTTTCCGTGCGATCGTCGACGACTTCGAAACCCGTTACGACGGCATCGCGAAGCGCGAAGGAAACGCCGACGATCGCGAATTGATGATGGAAGGCCTCCTCGGCCGATTCCTCGACGAGCTCGACCGCATTCCGGACGAGACCGAAGACGCAGAGCCGGAAGAAGAGCCGGACACGCGCGGCTCCTTCGCGGAGCACGTGACCCGTCGTCGGGAAGACGCCGAAGATTGAGGTCGGCGCACGCTCTCGGGTAGCCTTTCGAGCGACATCGACGCCACCGCGTCCGATCTCGGCGGAACCTTCCGTGGAATCGGCATTTGTTCGTCTCCATGTCCGGACGCCCCCGGACAGAGGCGCGGCCCTCGACCCGTCACGATGGAGCCTCCCATGCACCGACGAACCTTCCGACTCGCGCTCTGTACCCTCCTCACCCTCTCGTTCGCGTGTGGCGACGACGACGGAGGCGACGTCGACGCCGGCGACGGCACCGAAGACGGCGGCGGCTTCGACGGCTCCACCCCGGACGGTTCGACCCCCGACGGCGGGGACCCGTTCGACGGCGGCGACGGCGGTGGAGTGATCGTGCTCCCGGACGGCAACGTCGTCGTGCCCGACGGCGGCCCCGAGCCGTGTCGCCCGGTGTCCTGCGCGGGCATGACCTACCTCTGCGGCAACTGCCTCGACGACGACGGCGACGGGCTCGTCGACAGCGAAGATCCCGACTGCGTCGGCGCCTGCGACAACAACGAGTCGGGCTACGACCTCGGCATCCCCGGCGGCGAGGTCGGCCGCTGCGATCGCGACTGCTACTACGACACCAACCAAGGCCCCGGAAACGACGGCTGCGGCTGGAACATCCAGTGCGACGAGACGCTGGCCGAGAACCAGACCTGCATGGGCGGCGGCGGCGGCGCGTGCAACGCGACCCAGTCCGAGCTCTGCGAGAACACCTGCGCGGCGATCACCCCGAACGGCTGCGACTGCTTCGGCTGCTGCGAGCTCCCGTCCGGCTCCGGATCGTTCGTCTTCCTCGGCAGCTCCGTCGCGGGCGTCCCCACCTGCACCTTCGCCGACATCGACGATCCCACGAAGTGTTTCCCGTGCGTCCCGGTCGGCGGCGAGGACGGCGAGAACTCTTGCTACAACGAGTGCGGTCGCTGCGAGCTCTGCCTCGGTCGTGACCCGGCGACGATCCCCGACGACTGCTTCCCGCCCCCGCCCCCGGTCGACGCCGGGACCCTGCCGGACGGCGGCGCCATCGACGGCGGCACGCCTCCGCTGCCGACCTGCGACGACGGTCGCCAAGCCTGCGGCATCGAAGGCCTCGCGCCCTGCCCGGCCAACTTCTACTGCCTGACCGGCTGCTGCACCGAGTTCTTCTGATCTCGACGTAGCCGCCGACCTGGCCCAACCCCGACCCATCACGCGCGAGTCCGTCTTTCACGGGCTCGCCGCGTGGCCGCGCTCATCCCGACGGCCGCCGCAGGTCTGCCGCGCCGCTCACGACCGCGTTTCGCGTCGCCGCAGTACGCTGGCCAGGCCCGCCTCTCGGCCCCAGGTCGGTGCGCACGGCCGCGCTCCGCGACTACCCCGAGGAGAAACGATGAAACGCTTCGTCCTTCCCGCTCTGCTCGTCGCCTCGGTCCTGCTGGCTGCCCCGGCTCCCGCCGCGGCGGGTCCCGGCGCCAAGATTTGGAACCAAGACTCCTCCGACCACGGCTTCCACCTCGATCTCCACGCGGGTTTCTCGTGGTGGGGCCGCGGCTTCGCGGGCGGTGTCCGATTCAACATCCCCCTCGTGAAGAAGGGTTTTCTCTCCGGACACAACGACGCGTTCTACCTCAGCTTCGGCGTCGACACCTACGTGGTGCGCTGGCGCGACTACGACGGAGATTGCGGACGCGGGTACTGCTGGGACTACGGCCTCGGCCTCGGCTTCCCCGTCGTCGCACATTGGGAGTTCTACCTCTTCCAGAAGTTCAGCGTCTTCGCGGAAGCCGGCGCGAACATCTTCTTGCACCCGGGCGTCCTGCGCGGCCGACGCGGCGACGACTTCGTCGAAGATCCCGGCCACTGGGTCGTCGCCGCGGCCGGCGTGCGCTGGAAGTTCGGCCGCTCCGCGAGCTTCATCGCGCGCCTCGGACTGCCCTACGCCGCGGTCGGCATCAGCTTCGAGTTCTGAGTCTGCGGCGTGGGCGACGTCCGCCCGGTCACGCCTGCTCGGCGACCCGCGGTCGCGCGCGCGGGCCGATCCGCGCGGTCACGCCTGCGGGACGATCCGCGAGGTCACACGCCCCGGATCGATCCCCAGGCTCTCCAGCGCGACGCGCCAGCGGTCCGCGAGCGGCAGCTCGAAGATCAGCGCGGGATCGAGGTCGATCGGGATCCACGATCCCTCGCGCATCTCGTCTTCGAGCTGCCCCGGCGACCAGCCCGAATAGCCGAGCGTGAGCAGCGCGCGCTCCGGCACCTCCCCGCTCGCCATCGCGTGCAGCATGTCGACCGACGCGGTGAGCGCGAGCCCGCCGGACACGCGCAGCACGTCCTCGGGCACCTTCGGCGCGCCATCCGGATCGAAGACGATCCAGCCCGTCTCCGGCGACACCGGCCCGCCGCGCAGCACCGGCACGTCGAACACACGATCGTTCTCGACCGCGAGCCCGAGCTCCTCGGCGACGCCGCGAAAGTCGAGCGGCGCCTCCTTGTTCAGCACGAAGCCGAACGAGCCGTCGTCGCCGTGATCGATCAACAGCACGACGGTGTGGTGGAAGAAGGGACACCGAAGGCTCGGCGCAGCCGCGAGCAATCCGGGGGCGAGCTCCCTCATCACCGGGGAAGCGTGCCACAGCCTCGCGGTCTCGGTCACGCGGAGCTCACACCGCTCCCTCTCTCCGTGACGACCTCGCGCGCACGACCCTGCTACAACGCCGCCATGGCTCCTTCGCGTCCTCGTGCCCGCGACGTTCGCCCGCGCGACGTCCGCGCCGCGTTGCGCGCCGCACGCTTCGGCGCCGAGGCCTCGCTCCAGCTCGCGCGCTACGAGCTCACCCTGCGCCGCTTGCCCGAGCACGAGCGGCGCACCCTCCTCGCGCGCGCGCGCAAGCACGTCGCCACACGACTGCTCGACTCGCTCGCCGTCCGCGTGCACGCGCGTGGCGAGCCCGCGACGAACCGACCGATGCTCGTCGTCGCCAACCACCGCGCCGCGCTCGACGTCGGCGTGCTCCTCACGCGCCTCGACGCGGCCTTCCTGAGCCGCGCGGATCTCGCGGAGTGGCC